>CAZYBG010000004.1:52351-76059 GCA_964645155.1 uncultured Rhodobacterales bacterium
ATGGCCGTCTACACGCGCTACGAGAAGGTGTTAGACGCCGAGGGCAAGCCACTCGCCGATCCATGCCGCGCCGTCACGCGCCTCGCGGTGGACCGCCGACGCCTCGACCGCGCCGGTGAGCGCATGCGCGAACCGGCACAAGGCGGCCGCGACCGACGGGGCGACCGGGTTCTGCTTCTGCGGCATGGTCGACGAGATGCCCGCCGCAGCAAGCGTGACCTCGGCGCCCGGGCTGCGGGCGAGCAGCAGGATATCCTCGGCCATCTTGCCGATGCTGGCCGTCACGCCGCCGCACCAGCCGGCGAACTCCGCGACCCGGTCGCGGGCCGCGTGCCAGCTTTCGCCCGGATCGCCGAGATCGAGGCCGGCCGCCAGCGCCGCGCGCACGTCGGGGCCCTTCCCGCCCATCGCGGCGAGCGTGCCGGCCGCACCGGAGAGGCTCACCACGAGCAGCCGCGGCAGGAGCTGGCGGAGCCGCTCGCGATGCCGCAGGAGCGGCATGCCCCAGGTCGCGACCGTGGCGCCGAACGTCGTCGGCACGGCCGCCTGCCCGTAGGTGCGCGCGAGCATCGGCAGGTCGGCATGGGCCTCGGCAAGGCCGCCAAGCGCGGCCGTCAGCGCGGCGAGGCGGGCGTCGAGGATGGCCGCGACCTGCCGCAGCCGCAGGATGAGGGCAGTGTCGACGATGTCCTGGCTCGTCGCGCCGAAATGCAGCCATGCGGCGTGTTCCGGCACGGCGAGCGCCGCGCGCACCGCGGCGACCAACGCCGGCACCGGGACCGCGTCGTGCCCGGTCGCGGCGGCGAGGTCCGCAGGGTCGAGCGCCAGATCGCGGCACGCGCCATGCAGGAACCCCGCGGCGGCTTCGGGAATGATGCCGAGCGCCCCTTGCGCCCGGGCCAGCGCGCCTTCCACCTCGAGCATCGCGCCAAGCTCCGCCGTCTCGCTGAAGATCTGCCCGAGTTCGGTATCGCCGAGGAGATCGGCATAGATCGCGCTGTCGAAGATCGACGCCGGCATCAGGCGGGTGCCCCTCGGCCCGGCGTCAGCTGGCATTTGACCACCGGCTGCAGGCGGTCAGACATGCCCGATCTCGTTCAGGAACGCGGTCAGGGCCCTTCCATAGTCCGCCGGCTTCTCGACGCAGGGCAGATGACCCGCCCTGCGGATCAGATGAAAGCGGGACCCTTTCACCAGATCGGCCGTCTCACGCACCAGATCGGGCGGCGTGGCGCCATCCTCGTCGCCCGCGATGGCGAGGGTCGGCAGGGTCAGGGTGGCCGTCGAGGGGTGGAAGTCGGCTCCGGCAATCGCGGCGCAGCAGCCGATGTATCCCTCGAGCGGCTGCCGGGTCAGCATGTTGCGCCAGACAGCGAGGTCCGGCGTCGCGCGGAAGCGCCTCGAGAACCAACGCTCCATCACGGCATCGGCGATGCTCTCGAAGCCGCCGCCACGCAGGGCGCCGATGCGCCCTTCCCACATCTCGCGGGTTCCGATCCTGGCGGCGGTGTTCGACAGCACCATCGCCCGCACGAGGTCGGGCCGCTTGACCGCCAGCCCCTGCGCGATCATGCCGCCGATCGACAGCCCGACGACCGAGCTGTCGCGGACATCAAGATGGTCGAGCAGCCGCTCGGCATCGCGGACGAGCGCACCCATCGCATAAGGCGCCGGCGGACAGGACGAGAGGCCGTGGCCGCGCTTGTCGAAGCGGATGACGCGGAGGCCTTTCGGCAGATGCGGTATGATGGCGTCCCAGAGCCTGAGGTCGGTGCCGAGCGCGTTTATGAACACCACGGCCGGTCCCTCTCCGGTGTCGGCATAGTGAAGCTGGACATCTCCCAGATCGGCGAGCCCCATCAGTAGGGCAGCCCGACATAGTTCTCGGCCAGCGCGGTCTGGGCGGCGGCGGAGCTTTCGAGATAGCCAAGCTCGGCCTCCTGGATCCGCTGGTCGAAATCCGACTGTTCGGGAAAACGGTGCAGCGTGGTCGTCATCCACCACGAGAAGCGGATGGCCTTCCAGACCCGCTCGAGCGCGCGGGGGGAGTACCGGTCGAGCGCGAGGCGCTCGCCCGCGAAGTGCGCCACCATCGCCTCGTGCAGGTAGAAGACGTCGGATACCGCAAGGTTCAGCCCTTTGGCGCCGGTCGGCGGCACGATATGCGCCGCGTCGCCCACGAGGAACAGCCTGCCCCAGCGCATCGCCTCGGACACGAACGAGCGGAGCGGCACGATGGACTTCTCGACACTGGCGCCGGTGACGAGGCCTTCGGCAGCCTCCTGCGGCAGGCGCCGGCGCAGTTCGTCCCAGAACGCGGCATCCGGCCACTTGCCGATCGGATCGTCGGTCGGCACCTGGATGTAGTAGCGGCTGAGATGGTCGTTGCGCATCGAGCAGAGGGCGAACCCCCGCGGGTGGTTGGCGTAGATCAGCTCATCTGCAACCGGCGGCGTCTCGGCGAGAATTCCGAGCCAGCCGAACGGGTAGACCCGCTCGTAGGTGCGCAGGCGGTCGGCGGGGATCGAGGCCCGCGAGACGCCGTGAAACCCGTCGCAACCGGCGACCAGATCGCAGTCGATCCGGACCTCGCTGCCGTCATGGACGAAGGTCACAAAGGGTTTGTCGGCCAGATCGTGGATCGCCGCGCCCTTGGCGCCGTGGAAGATCGTCGCCCCCGCGGCCTCGCGAACCTCGTAGAGGTCTCGCGTCACCTCGGTCTGGCCGTAGACCATGATCTGGCGGCCGATCAGTTCGCTGAAGTCGATCCGGAACGCCCGGTTTCGGGCAGCGAGGAGGACGCCGGAATGCGGAAATCCCTCGGCATGCATCCGGCGCGCCGCGCCGGCCCGTTCGAGCATCCCCACCGTGCCCCATTCGAGGACGCCCGCGCGGATTCGGCTCAGCACGTGATCGCGGCTCTGCCGCTCGACCACCACGGTGTCGATGCCGGAGAGATGCAGAAGCTGCGACAGCAGCAGGCCCGACGGCCCACCCCCGATGATGCAAACCTGTGTCCGCATGCGCCGCTCTCCCGCCCGCCACATTGGGGCCCGGCCGGCAGGGCGTCAACCTTGCCCGCCGGTCAGGTCGACAGGATTGCCGCGCCGACGAGGACGAAGGCCGCACCGGCAACCTCCCGCGGGGCCAACCCTTCGCCGATCGCGGCGGCGAAGCCGAGGATCAGCAGGGTCTCGAGCGCCAGGATCGTCACATAGGCCCCGCCCATGGCCGCCCGGCGAAACGTCAGGATCTCGAAGACTGCCCCGAGGGCGAGGCAGAGAGCGAGCATCGCGAATGCCAGGATGCCGGCCCCGGAGGCGGCCTGCTTCATGGCCAGCGTGGCGGCAACGTAGAAGACCGAGGTCAGGCCGATCAGATGGATCGGCTTCGTGATGTAAAGGTCCATGAAAATTACTCGCAATCAAAGAAGACGTTAAAAGAATGCGCGACAGCATGCCGTGTCGACCGCCCGCTGTAAAGCCGGCCGTGCCGGTGCCGGCGGTCAGTCTTCGGCGAGGGCGCGGGCGAAGAGCCTCGGGTCGACATTGCCGCCCGAGGCGACGGCGATCACGGCCCCGCCGCTCAGCGCATCGCCCCGCCAGAGCGCCGCGGCGAGCGCGACCGCGCCGCCGGGTTCCAGCACGATCTTCAGCCGCAGGAACGCCGCCGCCATCGCCCGCAGCGCGTCCGCGTCCGACACTGCAAGCCCGGGCCCGGCATGTGCGGCGAGGATCGGGAACGTGATCCTGCCCGGCGCCGGTGTGAGGATCGCGTCGCAGATCGAACCGGACGACTGCGCATTGGCGCAGATCGTGCCGGCGGCGAGCGAGCGGGCCATGTCGTCGAAGCCGTCCGGCTCGACCGGGCGGGCACGGAGGCCCGGTGCCTTCGCCGCAAGCGCCAGCGCGATCCCCGAGGTGAGCCCGCCGCCGCCGCAGCAGACGAGGACATCGGCCTCGGCGACGCCGGCCTCGGCCGCCTGCCGCGCAATCTCGAGCCCGACGGTGCCCTGGCCGGCGATTACCTCGGGCTCGTCGAAAGGTCTGACCAGCGTCAGCCCCCGCTCCCGTGCCAGACGCTCGCCGATCGCGTCGCGATCCTCGCCGCGGACCCGGTCGTAGAGCACCACCTCGGCGCCGAGGGCGCGGGTGTTGTCGATCTTCAGCCGAGGTGCGTCGGCCGGCATGACGACGACCGACGGCACCCCGTGAAGCCGCGCCGCATGCGCGATACCCTGGGCGTGATTGCCGGACGAGAAGGCGATGACGCCCCGCGCGCGGATGTCGGGCGGAATCGCCGACACCGCTGCCCAGGCGCCGCGGAACTTGAAGCTGCCGGTATGCTGCAGGCACTCGGCCTTCACCAGCACCCGCCGGCCGGCAATCTCGTCGAGGAACGGCGACGAGAGGAGCGGCGTCACCCGGGCGCGGCCTTCGAGGCGGCGTGCGGCCGCCTCGATCATCTCTATGTTCATCGCATCAGCTCCAGCCAGCCCCGGATCGCAGCAATGCTCTCGGGCTCGTCGAGAAAGGGAACATGACCGCGCCCCGCGGCCTCGGCGAAGATCATGTCGGGGCGGCGGCGACGCATCTCGGCCGCCGTCGCCGCGGACAGAAGGTCGGAATTCGCGCCGCGGATCAGCGCGAGCGGCAGCCCCGCGCAGGCGTCGAACATCGGCCAGAGGTCGGGTGGCGGGCCGTCGAACGCCGCAAGGAACGGCTCTCGCAGGCGCGGGTCGTAGTTGATCGTCAGCCCGCCTGGGGCTTCGGTATAGAAGTGCCGTGCCTCATCGAGCCAGCGGTCCGGCGGGACATCCTCGAAGCCGGGATTCGCCTGCGGCATGGCGGCGGCGGCGGCGGCCAGGGTTCTGGCTGCGGGATTGCGCCCGACATAACCGAAGATCCGCTCGAGCCCCGCGCGCTCGATCACCGGACCGACGTCGTTGAGCGCGAGGCCGAGCAGGCGGTGCTTGGCCGTCGCCGCCAGCAGAAGCCCGATCAGCCCGCCCCGCGACGTACCCAGGACCGCCGCGCGCGCGATGCCGAGGTGATCGACAAGGCGCAGCACGTCCAGCGCCTCGTTCGGCACGGTATAGCTCATCGGATCGGCTGCCCGGTCCGATAGGCCGCGGCCGCGATGGTCGGGGCGGATCAGCCGGACCCCGGCGAGATGCGGCGCGAGGTAGTCGAAATCGGCCGCATTCCGGGTCAGGCCGGGAAGGCAGAGCAACGGCAGCCCCTCGCCCTCGTCGCGGTAGTGGAGCGACAGCCCGTCATGACCGACATAGCGCGGCATCAGACCGCCGCCGCCAGCGCCGGAACGGCCGAGAGGTCTTCCAGCACATGCGCGGGCCGGTGAGCGAGACGGTCGATCGGCTCGCCCGCGCGGTTCACCCAGGCGGTGACGAAACCGTAGCCCGTGGCCGCGGCGGCGTCCCAGCCGTTCGACGACACGAAGAGCATCTGCGAAGGCGCGGTGCCGAAGCGCCGGCCGACAAGATCGTAGACCACGCGGGCCGGCTTGTAGACGCCGACCGCCTCGACCGACAGCACGTCATCGAGGAGCGCGCCGATCCCGGCCGATGCCACGGCGTCGGCAAGCATGGCGGGCGATCCGTTCGACAGGATCGCGGTGGCGAAGCCGGCCGCCTTGAGCGCGGCAAGCATCGCCGGCACCTCGGGATATGCCGCAAGCCGGCGGTAGAGCCCCAAAAGCCGCTCCCGCAGGCCGGCGTCGTCGTCGAGCCGGTGCGCCTCGAGCGCCCAGTCGAGCCCGTCCTGCGTGACCTGCCAGAAATCCACATGCTCGCCAGTCACCGCACGGAGCCAGCTGTATTGCAGCTGCTTCAACCGCCAGTCGCGCGCGACCGCCGGCCAGGCTTCCGCAAGCCGCCCGGCCGCGGGCGCCGCTGCGGCCTCACGGGCGGCGGCCGACACGTCGAACAGCGTGCCGTAGGCGTCGAAAACACAGGCGCGGATCGGCATCGGGCCCCCTTCCGGCGGAGACTGGCACGCAGGCGAGGCAAGGGGAAGGCCGGGGTTTACATCTTCGGTGGCGAGGGTCAGGCTGCCCGTAGAGCCGGAGTACCCGCAGTGATCAGGCGGCCTCCAGAAGTCACCCAACCATGCCCTTGAAAGGACAGCCCATGACGAAGGTCAAGGCGGGCGATACCGTCCGTATCCACTACACCGGCACGCTGGACGACGGCACCGTGTTCGACAGTTCCGACGGCCGGGAGCCGCTCGAGTTCACGGTCGGGTCCGGAGAGATCATTCCGGGTCTTGACACCGCGATCGCCGGCCTCGAGGTCGGCCAGACCTCGACGGTCGAGGTCCCGGCGACGGAAGCCTATGGCCCGCATGATCCGCAGGGGCTGCAGGAGGTGGCCCGCGCGGCCGTTCCGGAGCACATCCCCCTCGAGATCGGCACCCCGCTCGCCATGAAGACACCGGAGGGCGAAAGCGTCGCGGTGCGGGTCGCCCAGGTCTCCGCCGATGTCGTCGTACTCGATGCCAATCACCCGCTGGCGGGCCGGGACCTGACATTCGAGGTGAAGGTGCTGGAGATCGTCTGACGGCGCGCGCGGCCGCGCGGATCGAGGCAGGCGGATCAATCCGCCTGCGTCGCCGGCACGATGACCTCGGCGAAAAGCCGCTGGAGGTCGCCGACATGGCCTTCGGACCGGGCCGGCAGCGTCGGGTCCGAGATCGCGACGGCGGTCAGGCCGAGCGAGGGAGCCACCCAGAGCAACTGGCCGCCATAGCCCCGCGCATAGGCAACGCTGTGGCCCGCTACGTCGCGCAGGAACCAGCCGTAGCCGTAGCTGTCGCCCGAGAACGGGGAGCGGGTGCGCTCGGTCCAGCTTTCGCGGACCCAGCCGGGGCTGACAAGGCCGCCATCGTTCCTGCGATAGGCCTCGCCGAACGCCAGAAGCGCGGCCGGCGTCAGCGCCATCTCGTTCCCGCCGAGATACCGGCCCTGCGGGTCGCGCGTCCAGGCGGGAATCTCGATGCCGAGCGGTCCGCCGATCCAGTCGCGGGCGAGGGTCAGGAGGCTCTCGCCCGTCGCCTCGGCAAGGACGGCGCCAAGGACATGGGTCGTGCCGGTCGAGTAGAGGAACCTGCTTCCCGGCTCGGCCACCATCGGGCGCGACAGCGCATTGGCCACCCAGTTCCGTGACGAGACCCATTCGCCGTAGGCTGCACCGGAGGTCCGCTCCAGCCCGGCCCGCAGCGACAGCAGGTCACCCACGGTGATGTCGGCCACACGCGGGTCGGCATCGTCGGGAATCAGGCGCGGCGCGACGGTGCCGATCGTCGCGTCGGGACCGGCGATCGCGCCCCTGTCGATCGCCGCCCCGGCGATCGCCGACACGATCGTCTTTGACACCGACTTGACGTTGACGGCGCGGCCGAGGTCCGGCCCGCGAAACCGCTCGGTCACGACCGGGTTGCCATCGCGGCTCACGATCAGGCTCCAGAGCTGCCCGAGGCCCCGCGCGGCCTCGACGATCGGGTCGGCGGACTGGCCACGGAGCCTCCGCGGGGCGAGGCTCGCTGCGGCTGCACCCGCGATCAGCATGCGACGGTCGACTGGCATGGCCGAACACTAAGTGCAGGCAATGACGGACGGAAGTGGGATGACGCAACCGTGAAAGGCTGCGCCATCCGGGCCCGTCGGAGCCTCGTTCGGATCAGGCGGCTTCGCGGTTCAGCGTGCTTTCCGCGAGACCAGTCAGCTTCTTGTCAGCCGCGTATTCCTGATCAAGGTTCTTCTGCATCAGGTCGGCCACCTTCTTGTGACCGAGATGCTTGGCCCAGGCGATGATCGTGCCGTAACGCGTGATCTCGTAATGTTCGACCGCCTGCGCCGAAGCGATCATGCCGGCATCGAGGGCGTCCGCATCCTCGGTCTCGTCCATGATCGACTTGGCCTCCTTCAGGATGCCCTCGATCGCCTCGCACTTCTCGCCGCGCTTGGCCATGCCAAGCTCGTCCATCGCCGTTTCGAGGTTCTCGACCTGCTGCCGGGTTTCCTCGACATGGGTCTCGAGCGCCCGGCGGAGTTCCTCGGAATCCGCCTTCTTCGCCATCTTCGGCAGTTCCTTCAGGATCTGCTTCTCGGCGTAGTAGATGTCCTTGATCATGTGCGCGAGCAGGTCGCTCAGGTTCTTGACGGCCATCGGCTTTCTCCCGGATCAGATGCGGCGCACTCGCTGCGCCGCTGCCCCGCGGAAACGCCGTCATCGGGCACGCGGTTCCCGGGGCCCCGGGCCCTCAGAGGTTCTCGGGCTGCGGCATGCCGAGGACGTGGTACCCCCCGTCGACGAGAATGATCTCGCCCGTGGTGCAGCGCCCGTAGTCCGAGGCAAGGTAGACCGCCGTGCCGCCGATCGCCTCGAGCGTCGCGTTGGCGCGCAGCGGCGCGTTCGCCTCGGTCAGCCGGAAGGTCTTCCGCGCGCCGCCGATCGCCGCGCCGGCAAGGGTCTTCATCGGCCCGGGCGAGATCGCGTTGACGCGGATGCCGTCCGGCCCGAGATCATTGGCGAGGTAGCGCACCGCGCTTTCAAGCGCAGCCTTCGCGACGCCCATCACGTTGTAGTAGGGCGTGACGCGGTTCGACCCCTGATAGGTCAGCGTCAGAAGCGTGCCGCCGTTCGGCATCAGCGGCGCGGCGCGGCGCGCCACGTCGATGAAGGAGAAGCACGAGATGCAGAGCGAGGTCTTGAAGTTCTCGCGCGTGGTGTTGATGAACCGCCCTGTCAGCTCGTTCCTGTCGGAATAGGCGATGGCGTGGACGACGAAGTCGATGGTGCCCCATTCGTCCCGCAGCCGGCGGAACGCGGCATCGAGCGAGGCGTCGTCCATGACGTCGACATCGACCAGCAGCGACGAGCCGATCGAGGCGGCGAGCGGCTCGACCCGGCTGCCGAACGCCTCGCCCTGATACGAAAAGGCAAGCTCTGCGCCTTCGGCCGACATCGCGCGCGCTATGCCCCAGGCGATCGAGCGGTCATTCGCGACGCCCATGATGAGCCCGCGCTTGCCCTGCATCAGGTTGGCCATGGATCCCCTCTCAGTCGTCGAACCGGGACAGCGCGAGGATCGCGTTGGTACCGCCGAAGCCGAAGCTGTTAGAAAGAATCGTGTCGTGTTCGACGCCGTCGCGGCGCGTGGTGACGATCTCGTCAGGGGAGAGCGCGGGGTCAAGCGTCTGCACGTTGGCCGAGGCGGCGATGTAGCCGCCCCGCATCATCAGGAGCGAATAGATCGCCTCCTGCACGCCGGTCGCGCCAAGCGAGTGGCCGGTCAGCGACTTGGTCGAGGATACCGGTGGGGTCTTGCCGGCGCCGAAGACGGCGCGGATCGCCTCGACCTCGCCCACGTCGCCCACGGGCGTCGAGGTGCCGTGCGTGTTGATGTAGGTGACCCGCCGGTTGCCAACCGTCGAGAGCGCGACGCGCATCGCGCGCTCGCGCCCGCTGCCGCCGGGTGCGACCATGTCGTAGCCGTCCGACGTCGCGCCATAGCCGGTGACCTCGGCGTAGATCCTCGCGCCGCGGGCCCTGGCATGCTCGAGTTCCTCGAGCACCACCACCCCGCCGCCGCCGGCGATGACGAAGCCGTCGCGGCTGACGTCGTAGGGGCGCGAGGCGGTCGCGGGACTGTCGTTGTACTTCGAGGACATCGCCCCCATCGCGTCGAACAGGCACGACAGCGTCCAGTCGAGCTCCTCGCCGCCGCCGGCGAACACGATGTCCTGCTTGCCCCACTGGATCATCTCGGTGCCGTTGCCGATGCAGTGCGCCGAGGTCGAGCAGGCCGAGGTGATCGAGTAGTTCACGCCCTGGATGCGGAACGGCGTCGCCAGGCAGGCCGAGTTCGTGGACGACATGCCCTTGGTCACCGAGAACGGCCCGATCCGCTTGGGGCTGCCGGTCTCGCGGACGATGTTGTGGGCGCGGAAGAACGACTTGGTCGACGGGCCGCCCGACCCCATGATGAGGCCGGTGCGCTCGTTCGACACCTCGGTCTCGGTCAGGCCGCTGTCGGCGATCGCCTGTTCCATCGCGATGAAGTTGTAGGCCGCGCCATCGCCCATGAACCTCAGGTCGCGCTTGTCGATCCGGTCTTCCAGCACGATCTTTGGCGCGCCATGGACACGGCAACGAAAGCCGTGTTCGGCGTAGTCGGGGGCGAACACGATGCCCGACTTGCCCTCGCGAAGGGAGGTGTCGACCTCCTCAGCCGAATTGCCGATCGAGGAGACGATGCCGATCCCGGTAATGACGACACGGCGCATGGTCACTTCACTCCTCACTCGGCGGCCGTGGCCAGCCCCACCTTCATGTCCTTCACCAGATAGATGGTCTCCCCGTCGGCTTCCACCCGGCCGTCGGCGACGCCCATCTTCAGGCGGCGGTCGATGACCCGGGTGAAGTCGACGAAATAGCGGATCATCGTGCGGTCCGGGCGAACCATGGCCTTGAGCTGCACCTCGCCCACGCCGAGCGCGAAGCCCTGGCCCTGCCAGCCGCGCCAGCCGAGGTTGAAGCCGGTCAGCTGCCACAGGCCGTCGAGCCCGAGGCAGCCGGGCATCACCGGATTGCCCGGAAAGTGACATTCAAAGAACCACAGGTCCGGCCGGATGTCGAACTCGGCCACGACATGGCCCTTGCCATGTTCGCCCCTGTCGGCCGAGATGTCGGTGATCCGGTCCATCATCAGCATTGGCGGCAGGGGAAGCTGCGCATTGCCCGGCCCGAAAAGCTCGCCACGGGCGCAGGCCAGCAGGGCGTCCCTGTCGAAGCTTGTCGGAAAATCGGCCATAAGGCCCCGCCCTCCGCTCGTTTTCCGTTCCGAACCCGTCTACCACCCTGGTCCGCGCGCGTGCAAGCCTGCCACCGGCAGGGCCAGCGGTGCGGTGATGGCCGTTTCTGATTGAAAAGCTAGGCTTTCAGGCTCTATATACGCGGCAGACTTGGGATTGGCCGCCAGAGGCATGAGACGCGAAGCAGAGATCAGGGGCGCGGCGTGGCTCGCGCAGGCGGACCTGCGGCCGACCCGGCAGCGGATCGCCCTCGCCACGCTGCTGGTCGGCGACGGCAAGGACCGCCACGTGACGGCGGAAAGCCTGTACGAGGCCGCCTGCGCCGCAGGCGGGAAGGTATCGCTTGCCACCGTCTACAACACGCTCCGCGCGTTCTGCGATGCCGGCCTGATGTCGGAGATCACCGTCGATGGGACGAAGAGCTACTTCGACACGCGGATCGACGATCACCCCCATTTCTATTGGGAAGACACCGCGGAACTCACCGATGCGCCTGCGGCGGAACTCGAGATCTCGCGCCTGCCCGAGGCACCCGCCGGTGCCGAGGTCTCGCGCGTCGACGTGGTGATCCGCTTGCGGCGGACCTGACGGCCTAAAGCAGCAGCTCGCCCTGCATCAGGAGATGCGCCCGGCCGGCGATGCGGACACCGGTGATCGCGTCCCGCGGGCCGATGACCTCGACCGCAGCCGAGCCGGGGCGCCCCATCCAGTGCCCCTGCTCGGCGATGTAGCGCGGCGCGTCGATCAGGCCGTGCCGCCAGAGATAGGCCGCTGCCGCGCCGGTCGCCGAGCCGGTGAACGCATCCTCGGGCGGCGACGGCGCCTCCATCATCAGGCGCGAGAACGTCCGGCCCTGCGGCGTCGCCCCCCGGAGCGTGACGAGGAACGGCTCCATTACGTCGTGGGCCGCCCCGTCGAACTGCGCGCGGAACCGGTCCAGCGCGAGGACATCGAGCCGCGCGCTGGCCAGCGCCTTGTGGTCGCGCACCACCGCGATGCAGAACGGAAGGCCGGTCGAGACGATCTGCGGCGTAACCACGAAGTCGCCTGGCGAAAGGCCGGTCACGTCGGCCACGATGCTTTCCGGCACCATCTCGCCGAAGTGCGGGGCGACCTGCGTCATGGTGATCAGGCCGTCGGCAATCGCGACCGGTACGTTTCCCGATCCGGTCTCGAGCACCGTCCGGCCGCCGTTCACCATGCCCCGGGCAGCCAGCGAGGCCACCGTCGCGAGGGTCGGGTGCCCGGCGAAGGGAATTTCGGTCCGCGCGATGAAATATCGGACCTTCCAGTCCGCCACCGCCGACGACCCGACGAATGTGCATTCCGTAAGTCCGGTCTCGCGGACGAAGGCCCTGCAGGTCTCGGCATCGAGCGCGCCGCCATCATGGACGACGGCGCAGCCGTTGCCGCCGAAGGGCCGGTCGCTGAAGGCGTCGACCCAGTCGACCGGATAGGCCCGCTGCACGGGGCGGCTCAGTGCGCGCTGACCGGCGCAAGGTCATGCTGACGGGCAAGCGCAAAGGCAAGACTGCGGTCGCGGACGAGGGCGAGCCGCTCGCCGTTCTCGTCATGGACGGCATAGAGCGTCGACAGCCCGGCGGCCTGGCGCCGGACCTGCTCCGGCAGGTCTACGACGGCGATCGGCCGGACATAGACGATCCGCTCGGTCGTCTCCGGCCCGAAATCATACATGGTATCCATTGCCCGAACCTCCTCAGCCCTTTCTGATCTTGATCGTCTGCATCACGGTCTCTTCCTCGGCACGGGCGAGGTCGATGTGCAGCAGGCCGTTCTCCATCACCGCGCCACTGATCTCCACGCCGTCCGCCAGAACGAAGCTGCGCTGAAACGCGCGCGCAGCGATGCCGCGGTGCAGGAAGACGCGATCCTGTTCGTCGGTTCCGCCGCGACCCCGCACCACAAGCTGGCGGTCCTCCAGCGTGATCGACAGATCGTCCTCGCCGAAGCCCGCCACGGCCAGCGTGATGCGATAGGCACGCTCGCTGGTCTGCTCGATGTTGAAGGGCGGGTAGCCGTCAGAGCCGGCCTTCGCCGTCCGCTCGACGAGACGTTCCAGTTGCTCGAACCCGAGAAGGAACGGGTAGGAACCGAAAGTCAGTTTTGTCATCTGGCAAGTCCTTTAGAAGCGACTTTGCGTTCGGGGCCCCGCAGGCGGCAGCCACATCGCGGATATGGTGCGGCGACGAAGGCGGGACAAGGGCAGGACTCCCCCGCCCGCCGCGCTGCCCAATCTTTGCGCAGGCCGGTTGAGGCGCTAGAGTGCGGAACAGTCTTTCCTTGCCCCCGCGACTCGGGGCCCCTGCGGGCAATCATGAACGCACCGACCGAGATGGAAGCCGAGGACGTGCTGCGCGTGCAGCTCGAGGTCCTCCGACGCGAGCACCGCGACCTTGACCACGCGATCCAGGCGCTGGAGGAATCCGGCCGGGCCGATCAACTGTCGCTGCGGCGGCTGAAGAAGCAGAAGCTGATGCTCAAGGATCGGATCGCGATCATCGAGGATCGGCTCACGCCGGACATCATCGCCTGAGCTGCCGCGCCGCGATCGCCATGATGTCGCGGTCGCCAGGACCGGCGCCCCGCGCCGCCTTGCCCCGGTCGAGCGAGCGGCTATAGAGACGAAGGCACAGCCGGAGAGGGCGCGCGGATGACCCCAGCGATCGGCATCATCATGGGCAGCCAGTCCGACTGGGTGACGATGAAGGAGGCTGCGCGCCTCCTCGACGATCTCGGCGTGCCTTACGAAGCGCGGATCGTCTCGGCCCACCGCACGCCGGACCGGCTCTGGGAGTACGGCCGCACCGCGGTCGAGCGAGGTCTCAGGGCGATCATCGCCGGCGCGGGCGGTGCGGCGCACCTGCCCGGCATGATCGCCTCGAAGACGAGGCTGCCGGTGATCGGCGTGCCGGTCGAGACGAAGGCGCTGGGCGGGCTCGACAGCCTCTACTCCATCGTGCAGATGCCGAAGGGCTATCCGGTCGCGACGATGGCGATCGGGGTGGCGGGCGCCGCCAATGCCGCGCTGATGGCGGCCGCGATCCTCGCGCTTTCGGACGCGGACCTTGCCCGACGCCTCGAGGCCTGGCGCGCGGCGCTCACCGACGCGATCCCGGAAACGCCCGAAGATGCGTGATGCGCTGCCTGCCGGCCGCGTGATCGGCATCCTCGGCGGCGGCCAACTCGGCCGCATGCTGTCGGTCGCCGCGGCCCGGCTCGGCTACCGGACGCATGTCTACGACCCGGCGCCCGAGCCGCCGGCCGGCGATGTGGCCTTCCAGGCCACGGCGGCGGGCTACGACGACCGCGCCGCGCTCGCGGCGTTCGCGGCATCGGTCGATGTCGTGACCTACGAGTTCGAGAACGTGCCGGTCGCCGCGGTCGAGGCGATCGCCGGCGCGGTGCCTGTCCGCCCCGGCATCGGCGCGCTTGCGACAAGCCAGGACCGGCTGGCGGAGAAGGAATTCCTTGCCGGGCTTGGTTTCGCCGTCGCCCCCTTCGCCCGGGTCGATACTGCCGGCGACCTCGCCGGCGCGCTGCTCGCGACCGGCATGCCCGCCATCCTGAAGACCCGCCGCCTCGGCTATGACGGCAAGGGCCAGGCCCGGATCGAGAGGCCCGCAGACACCGAGCCTGCGTTTCAGGCCATGCGGGGCGCGCCGGCGCTCCTCGAAGGCTTCGTCGATTTCACCCGCGAGATCTCGGTCATCGCGGCCCGTTCGCTCGCCGGCGAGGTTGTCGCCTATGATCCGGGCGAGAACGTGCACGAGGGCGGCATCCTGCGGACCACGACGGTACCGGCGCGGATCGTGCCCGAGATGCGCAACGCGGCCATACTTGCGGCGGGGCGGATCCTCAACGCGCTCGACTATGTCGGCGTCATCGGGATCGAGTTCTTCATCACCCACCGCGGCCTCGTCATCAACGAATTCGCGCCACGGGTGCACAACTCCGGCCACTGGACGCAGAACGGCTGCATCGTCGACCAGTTCGAACAGCACATCCGCGCGATTGCCGGCTGGCCGCTCGGCGACGGCCATCGCCTCGCCGATGTGACGATGGAAAACCTGATCGGCGACGACATCGCCCGATTGCCGGCGCTGGCGGCGGATGCCGGCGCTGCGATCCATCTTTACGGCAAGGCCGAGGCGCGCCCGGGCCGCAAGATGGGCCACGTCAACCGCGCGGTCCCGCGCGGCTGAGCACGAGTCGGGCCGTCAACCCGCCATCAACGCGAGAAACCGGTCGACACTCGCCTCGCTCGCCGACCAGTCGGTCACCAGCCGCGCGGTCAGGCGCTCCTCGTCCGCCCCATCGAGGCCGCCCGACCAGAGGTAGTACCTCGCCCCCGCCTCGTGCAGCCGCCGGTGCGTCGCGCGGGGCCAGTCGGCAAATACGATGTTGGCCTCGGGCTCGAAGCAGAACGCCACGTCGGGCCGCTGCCGCAGCCCGCGGACCAGCCGGGCGCACGCGGTGTTCGCCTGGCGCGCGAGATCGAGCCAGAGGTCGTCCTCGAGATAGGCCGACATCTGCGCCGAAAGATACCGGTGCTTCGAGAAGAGATGCGCGCCGCGCTTTCGCCGAAGCTCGAACTCCCACGCCAAGGCAGGGTCGAAGATGATCGCCGCCTCGACCCCCATCAGGCCGTTCTTGGTGCCACCGAAGCTGACGGCGTCGACACCGGCCTTCCACGTCATCTCGGCCGGCGTGCAGCCGAGCGCGGCGAGCGCGTTCGCAAAGCGCGCGCCATCCATGTGCACCGGGAGCCCGAAATCCTTCGCCACCGCCGTCAGCGCACGGAGCTCGGCAAGCGAATGGACCGTGCCCTTCTCCGTCGCCTGGGTGATCGTCACCGGCCCGCGCTGCGGGCCGTGAACGCCGCGCGTCTCCTCGCCCGACACCGCAAGGCGCAGGCCCCCGGGCGTCATCTTGCCGTCGGTGACGTCGACGAGCGTCAGCTTCGCGCCGCCGGTGAAGAACTCGGGCGCGGCGCATTCATCCTCGTGGACATGCGCGACGCGGGCGCAGAACACCGTCTGCCACGGCTTCGCCAGCGTCGCGAGCAGCAGCGCGTTCGCCGCCGTGCCGGTCGCGACGAGGTAGACGGCCGCATCGGGCGCCTCGAAGGCCAGGCGAAGCTTCTCCCGCACCCCCTCCATCCAGGGATCGGCGCCATAGGGCATCGCATAGCCTTCATTGGCGCGCGCCAGAGCCTCCATCACCTTGGGATGGACGGGCCCGGCATTGTCCGAGGCGAAGTTCATGCCAGGTCCTCGATGATGTGATCCTCCCAGTCGTCGACCGCCACCTCCCATTCCGGGATCGTCCAGTCGCGCACCGATATGCCGGCCCGGTGCACGCTTTCCGGATCGCCCGAGACGAGCGGGTGCCAGCCCTCGAGTGGCCGCCCCTCATGCAGCAGCCGGTAGGCGCAGGTCGCCGGCATCCAGTAGGCGATCTTGCCGATGTTCGCCGGCGTGAGCACCACGCATTCGGGTACCAGCGTCTTGCGGATCTCGTAATTGCCGCAGCGGCAGCTTTCCGAGTCGAGAAGGCGGCAGGCGATCCGCGTGAAGGCGATCTCGCCGGTATCGGCGTCTTCGAGCTTGTTGAGGCAGCACTTGCCGCAGCCGTCGCAGAGCGCCTCCCATTCCTCGGCCGTCATCCGGCCGAGCGGAACGGTCTCCCAGAAGCGGGGGCGGAGCGGGCGGGCCATGGGTCGTGAGACTGACTCAGCCCGGCCGCGAAGGAAAGGGGTGCGCGGCGGCGCCCCGACTGCAGCGGCTCAGAGCTCAACAAGGATTTCCCTCGCCCGTGCGCAGTCCGCATCCATCTGCGCGACCAGCGCCTCGAGCGTCTCGAACCGTGCTTCGGGCCGAAGATAGTCGACCAGCGCAACCGACAGGTGGGCGCCGTAGAGATCGCCGGTGAAGTCGAACAGGAAGGTCTCGAGGTTCGGGCGGTTCTCGCCGAACATCGGCCGGACACCGACCGATGCCGCGCCGAGGTAGCTGCCCCGGTGCGGGCCGTCGAGCACGTCGGCTTTGACCGCATAGATTCCGAACCTCGGCGGATGCAGACCTTCGATCGACATGTTCGCGGTCGGGTAGCCTATGGTGCGGCCGCGCTTGTCGCCGTGCCGGACGGCGCCGTCGATCCGGTGCCAGTGGCCGAGCATCCCGGCCGCGTCGCGCGGCCGGCCTTCCGAGAGCGCCGCGCGGATCGCCGTCGACGAGATCTCCCGCCCGTCGGCCGCGACGAGGGGCGCGATGGTCACGCCGAAGCCCAGCGCCGCGCCCGAGCGCACAAGATCGCCGGCCGCCCCTGCGCGATCCTTGCCGAACCGGAAATCCGCACCGACGACGACATGCGCGGCGCCGACGCCTTCGCTCAGCACCGCACGGGCGAAGACCTCGGGCGACATGGCCGCGAGCCGGCCGTCGAACGGCAATTCGTAGAGCAGCTCGACCCCGAGCTTGGCGAGGCGGTTCGCCCGCGCCTCGGCGTTCATCAGGCGGAATGGCGGAGCGCCGGGCGCGAAGTACTCCCGTGGATGCGGCTCGAAGGTGACGATCCCGAGGGGCGCCCCGCGGGCCCGCGCCTCGGCGATCACCGACTGATGGCCAAGGTGGACCCCGTCGAAATTGCCGAGCGCCACCGCCGCGCCCTTCGACGCCGGATCGGGATGCTCCCAGCTTCGATATATGCGCATCGTCCCCCGGGGCGGCGGGGGCGCCCGCCTGTCAGTCGAACTTCCGGCTTGGGGCCAGCACCAGCGCCTCGCCCCTGAGCACGACCGTATCGCCCACGCTGCAACGGGTTTCAAGGGTGACCCGCCGCCTCGCGTGGTCGATCGCCACCACCCGCACCTCGGCCCGGACGACATCCCCCGGCCGGACCGGAGCGAGGAACTTCAGCGACTGCCCGAGATAGACCGTGCCATGCCCGGGAAGCTGCTCGCCGATCACGGCCGAGATCAGCGCGGCGGTCAGCATGCCGTGCGCGATCCGGCCCTCGAAGATCGTGTCGCGGGCATAGGCTTCGTCGAGATGGACCGGGTTGCGGTCCGTCGAGACCTCGGCGAAGAGCGCGATGTCGCGGTCGCCGATCTCCTTTCGGAGATGCCGGGTCATGCCGATCTCGATGTCCTCGATGCAGATCGTGCCGCGGGGCATGTTGTCAGCAGGTGGAAGATCGAGCATGAGACCGCCCCTGGATTTCTGCAGGGTAGCATAGCGCGGCTACGACGGTATCGCAAGGCGGGGGCGCAATTTTAATATAATTCGACGCCATTCAAAGCAACTTCGTTGCGCGCAAGATCAGCGCAAGCGGCCGATGACTGCCGTTGGCGAAAGCTGCTCCCGCGCCAGAAAGGCCTCGACCAGGCCAGGATCGGGGCGTTCGGGGTCGTGGCCGAATCGCGCGGCCTCGAGACCACCCGAGACGAAAAGCGTGTCGAGGCCCTCGGCCATCCCGCCCTGGATATCGGTGTGGAGACCGTCGCCGATGCACAGGATTCGGCTTTCCTCGACGGGGCGGAGCCCGGCCAGCCGCCGGCGCGCGAGGTCGTAGATCGGCGGGTGCGGCTTGCCGAAATAGAGGCTCTCGCCGCCCATCTCGGTGTAGAGTCGCGCGAGCGCGCCAGCACACCACTCGCGATTGTCGCCGCGGTCGACGACGATGTCGGGGTTCGCGCAGAGAAGCTTCAGCCCCATCTCCCTCGCAACCAGGAATTCCGGACGATAGACGGAGGGATCCTCGGCGGGATCGCGCGGCCCGGTGCAGACGATGCCCTCGGCCTCGCGCAGCGGTACCAGGACGATCTCGACCGGATGCTCGACGATCCTGAGCGGGGCGAAGAAGCCGTGGTCGGCCGCCTCGCCGATGAAGTGGACGCGCGCGCCAACCACGCCTTCGAACATCGCGGCGCGGGCGCTGTCGCCCGACGTGGCGATGGTATCCCAGCAGTCCGCCGGCACGCCCATCTGCGTGATCTGCGACGCGACCGCGGCGCGCGGCCGCGGCGAATTGGTGACAAGGACGACCGTCCCGCCGCCGGCGCGGAAGTCCTGCAGCGCCCTGACGGCCGCCGGATAGGCGCGCCGGCCGTCATGCAGGCACCCCCAGAGGTCGCAGAAGACGGCGTCGTAGCGGTCCGCGATGTCGGCGAGCGACTGGATGAACTCGGTCATCGTTAACCTCCGACGGACGGCGCGCGCCCGGTGTTCAGATCTTGAGACTGGGAATGATCTGCTTCTTCCGGCTGAC
Organism: uncultured Rhodobacterales bacterium; assembly: GCA_964645155.1. GTDB lineage: Bacteria > Pseudomonadota > Alphaproteobacteria > Rhodobacterales > Rhodobacteraceae > CAZYBG01. Next base: position 71,474 of record CAZYBG010000004.1, read on the forward strand.
CACCCCCGGCAGAACGACCGTATCGCCCTCGACCCGCACGCCGAAGCTCTTCTCGGCGATTGACCTCACCAGATCGTTCGGCACGAGCAGTGTCGCCTCCTCCTTCAGGATGTCGATGACGAACAGCAGGACCTGGTCGGCGCCGTCCTCGCGCGCGACAGCCTCCATCGACCGCATCAGGCTGTCCTTGCGGGACAGCAGCGTTGCGGGCGACGTGGTCTCGAGCACCGAGATGCGGAACTCCCTGCCGCCGACCTCGTATTCCTTGGAATCCATTCGCAGCAGCACCGCATCCGAGAAGTGCGAGACGTCGGATTTCGCGGCGAACATCTCCGCCGCATAGGACGGGATGTCGATCCCCAGATCGGCGGCAATCCTCACGGCAAGCTCGCGGTCGGCCGGCGTCGTCGTCGGCGAGCGGAACTCCAGCGTGTCCGAAAGGATGCAGGAGAGCATCAGCCCCTTGATCTGATCGGGCATCTGCGCGGCCGCCTCGCCCATCAGGTCGTGCAGGATGGTCGCGGTGCAGGCGACGGGACGGATCGTGATGTCGATGGGCGACCGCGTCTTGAGGCCGCCGGCGAGCAGGTGATGGTCGATGATCGCGACGACGCGCGCCTCGTTGATCGAGGCCGGCAGTTCGGCTGGATTGTTGGTGTCGACCACCACCACCTCGTCGCCGGCCGCGACATCGGCGATGATCTGCGGCTTTTCGGCACCCCAGCGCTTGAGCACGAACGCGGCCTCGGTATTGGGCTCTCCCAGAAGCCTGGCGACCGCCGGGGCGCCCCTGACATGCGTCAGATACCACGCCCAGATGAGCGGAGATCCGGTCGAATCCGTGTCGGGCGACTTGTGGCCGAAAACAAGGGTGGTCATAGGGGAGGTCCGTCCAGGTTCATTGGGTCGGCCGCCTTGTAGCGAAGCCGGACGGGCATGTCACGCGCGCGCCCTTGCCTCAGCCGCGTTCGTCCTTCGGAGAGGACATCACGACGTAGGAGGTCAGCTGGCGGACCTGCGGGAGCGCGCCCAGCACATCGGTGTGGAACGCCTTGTAGGCGTCGAGGTCGGGAACCTCGACCCGCAGCATGTATTCGACCGCGCCGGTGATGTTGTGGCACTCGCGCACCTGCCAGGCCCGGGCGACGGCACGTTCGAACCCGTCCTGCGCGGCCTTCGTGTGCTCGGAAAGCCCGACTGCCACAAGCACGGTGAACCCGCCCCGCCGGGCGGCCGGCGCGACGACCGCGCGGTAGCCGAGTATGACCCCTCGCCGCTCGAGGTCCGCGACGCGGCGCGAGCAGGCCGACGGCGACAGGCCGACCCGTTCGGCAAGCTCGATATTCGTCAGGCGGCCATCCGTCGCCAGAAGCTGCACGATTCGATCGTTGAATTCATCTATCGCAACCATATCATGCACATTTTGGTCGAACACCTCATGGATTGCAATCCATGTGCAGGATGCGCAGGATAGTCTTGCGCCATGACACCCGACCTCATGACAGCCCTCGTCGCCTTCGCCTTCGTGACCTCGATCACGCCGGGGCCGAACAACATCATGCTGATGACGTCGGGTGCGAACTTCGGGTTCCGGCGAACCTTGCCGCACATGGCGGGCGTCGCCTTGGGATTCGTGGTCATGGCCGTGGCTGTCGGGCTCGGCCTTGTGCAGGTGTTCGAGGGCTGGCCTGCAGCCTACACAATCCTCAAGGTCATCAGCGTCGTCTACCTGCTGTGGCTGGCCTGGAAGCTTGCCAATGCCGCGCCGCCCGAGGGGCGGGGCACACCGTCACGGCCGATGACGTTCCTCCAGGCCGTGGCATTCCAGTGGGTCAACCCCAAGGCATGGGCGATGGCCCTGACTGCGGTCACCGCCTATGCGCCGGGACAGTCGGTCGCCGCGGTGCTGACCGTCGCGGCGGTATTCGGCGCCGTAAACCTGCCCTCGGTGGGAAGCTGGGCGCTCCTCGGCCAGGGCATGCGCCGCGTCCTCTCGACTCCGTCCCGCCTTCGCGCCTTCAACTGGACGATGGCGGCCCTGCTGGTCCTGTCGCTCTGGCCGATCGTCGCGGCATGAGCGCCGAGGGGCGTTGACAAGCCTTTCGGCATGCCGGCGAGTGGCAGCGGGACCGGGGGCCGGAAGAAGGCGATGGCAGCAGGGTTCGATCCGGAACGAAGCCGCGTCGTCGCTTCGATTGCATCGGTGTTCCTCGTGGTGATGGCGGCAGTCGTCTGGAGCCTCTACGACGGCATCCTCGACAGTTTCCGCAGCGCAGACTTCAACTTCCTCCACACCGCGGGCGCGCTGGCGTGGGAAGGCCGTTTCGTGGAGGCCTATTCGCCGGCGGGCCTCGACCCTTCGGCCGTGACCGGGGCGCCCGCCGCCGAGCGGCCGCTTCTCTTCACCTATCCGCCGCCGGTCGGCTTCGTCGTCGGCCCCCTCGGCGCCCTGCCCCGCGATACCGCCTATGCCACCTTCATCGCCGCGACGGGATTTCTGTTCCTCGCGACCGTCGCCCGGCTGGCCTCGGGCTACCTCGCCGCCGTTCTGATGGCGGGCCTTCCGATCCTTACGGTCAGCGTGCTCAACGGCCAGACCAGCCTGCTTACCGGTGCGCTGGCGGCCCTGGTCTGCCTTGGCCATGCGCGCAGCTCGCGATGGGCCGGGGCCCCTCTCGGCCTGATGATCGTCAAGCCGCATACCGCACCGGTGCTCGCCCTGCTACTTGTGCTCGATCGGCGGTGGCCGGCGCTTGCGATCGCGGCCGCGACCTTCGCTGCGGCGGCGGTGGCGGCTGGGGCGGCCTTCGGGCCCGAGATCTGGCAGGCATTCGTCGGGGCAGGCGGCGCGACGGCCGAGCTTCTTCGGGACGGCCGGTTGCCGATCCACCGGATGATCACGCCGTACGCGCTGGCGGAAACCGCTGGCGCCTCGGTGCCTCTGGCGCTGGCTGCACAAGGCGCCGCCGCCCTCGCCGCAGGCTGGATCATCTGGCGCGCAACGCGGCGGCCGGCCAAGCCACGCGTCAGGGCGGGACTCGCCGCGCTGCTCGCGCCAGCCTTCAGCCCCTACTTCTACGACTACGACCTGACGATTTGCCTGGCCGGACTCGCCTGCCTCTGGCCCGACCTGACCGCCCGCTCGCGCCTGCCCGAGCGGGCAGTGCTCATCGCGTCGTTCTGGCTGACGACGTTCCCTGTCTTCGCCGCACCGTTCCGTGCCGCAGGCAGCAGTTCCACCGAAACGGAGATTGCCGTGGGGGCGGTCTTCTACCTCGTCGCGGCGGCCCATGTGGTTTCGATCCTGCGGCGCCCGGATCGTCGACACGCCTGTTGACAGATCGGCGCAATCCTCCTATTTCAGCGCCGTTAGCACTCTCAGGGAGTGAGTGCCAACAGCTCACGACAGGTGGACCAAGGAGTTCCGAGATGGCCTTTAAACCGCTGCATGACCGCGTGCTGGTCAAGCGCGTCGAGTCCGACGAGAAGACCAAGGGCGGTCTGATCATCCCCGATACCGCGAAGGAAAAGCCCGCGGAAGGCGAGATCGTCGCCGCCGGCGAGGGCGCGCGCAAGGATTCGGGCGAGCTCATCCCGATGGCCGTCAAGGCCGGCGACCGGGTGCTCTTCGGCAAGTGGTCGGGCACGGAAGTGACGCTCGACGGCCAAGAGCTGCTGATCATGAAGGAAAGCGACATCCTCGGCATCATCAGCTGAGCCGTCGCGCCTTTCGGACGAAACCAGGACAACAGGAGCAACCGACATGGCTGCCAAAGACGTCAAGTTCGACTCTGACGCCCGCAACCGCATGCTGCGTGGCGTCGACATTCTCGCCAACGCGGTGAAGGTGACCCTTGGGCCCAAGGGCCGAAACGTGGTCATCGAGAAGTCGTTCGGCGCCCCGCGCATCACCAAGGACGGCGTGACCGTCGCCAAGGAGATCGAGCTCGAGGACAAGTTCGAGAACATGGGCGCGCAGATGGTCAAGGAAGTGGCCCAGCGCACGAACGACGAAGCCGGCGACGGCACCACGACCGCCACCGTCCTCGCCCAGGCCATCATCAAGGAAGGCCTGAAATCGGTCGCGGCCGGCATGAACCCGATGGATCTCAAGCGCGGCATCGACCTGGCCGTCGCCAAGGTCGTCGAGCACATCAAGGCGTCGTCGCGCCCGGTCAACGACTCGGCCGAGGTCGCCCAGGTCGGCACCATCTCGGCCAATGGCGAGGCCGAGATCGGCAAAATGATCGCCGAGGCGATGCAGAAGGTCGGCAACGAAGGCGTCATCACCGTCGAGGAGAACAAGGGGATGGCGACCGAGGTCGAGGTCGTCGAGGGCATGCAGTTCGATCGCGGCTACCTCTCGCCCTATTTCGTGACCAACGCCGACAAGATGACCGCCGAGCTCGAGGACGTGCTGATCCTGCTGCACGAAAAGAAGCTCTCGTCGCTCCAGCCGATGGTGCCGCTGCTCGAGGCGGTGATCCAGTCGCAGAAGCCGCTCCTGATCGTGGCCGAGGATGTCGAGGGCGAGGCACTGGCCACGCTCGTTGTCAACAAGCTGCGCGGCGGCCTCAAGATCGCGG
>CAZYBG010000004.1:76069-76305 GCA_964645155.1 uncultured Rhodobacterales bacterium
AGGCCATGCTCCAGGACATCGCGATCCTGACCGGTGGCCAGGTGATCTCGGAAGACCTCGGCATGAAGCTGGAAAGCGTCACGCTCGACATGCTCGGCCGCGCGAAGAAGGTCATCATCAAGAAGGATGACACGACCGTCATCGACGGCGGCGGCGACAAGGCCGAGATCGAGGCCCGCGTCAGCCAGATCCGCGCGCAGATCGAGGAGACGACCTCGGACTACGACCGCGAGAAG
>CAZYBG010000005.1:0-73466 GCA_964645155.1 uncultured Rhodobacterales bacterium
TCATCGGCACGTCGAACTGCCTGATCGCCATGCGCCGCGATATCGAGGCGATCGGCACGAATGCCCATGAACTGCAGATGGTCTACTCGGCGCTCGCCGATACCGACGCGGAACTGCGGCAGGCGCCCTACCGGGTACTTGCCGACTGGCACGAGGAGCACGACGGCAACCTGCGCGTCATCCTTCCCGACACCTACGGAACCAAGGGCTTTCTGGCCCACGCGCCGGACTGGCTTGCCTCCTGGACCGGCATCCGCATCGACTCGGGCGACCCGGCCGAGGGCGCCGAACTGGCGATCGCCTGGTGGCGGTCGCGCGGCGAGGATCCGCGGCGCAAGCTGGTGATCTTTTCCGACGGCCTCGACGTGGAGAAAATCGAGGAGCTTCACGCGCGGTTCGTCGGCAGGGTTAAGGTCAGCTTCGGCTGGGGAACGCTGCTCACCAACGATTTCCGCGGCCTGGTGCCCGGCGACGGGCTGGCGCCGTTCAGCCTGGTCTGCAAGGCGGTCGCCGCCGAGGGGCGGCCGACCGTCAAGCTGAGCGACAACCCGATGAAGGCGACCGGGCCCGAGGCCGAAATCGCGCGCTACCGCCGGATCTTCGCCGTTGGCGCGCAGGCCCCGCTCGAAGTCGTGGTCTGAGACGGCACGACGACGGCGACCCGGCCCCGGCCCTCCGCCGACCGCATCCTCGGACGGTCACGGCCGGGCGAAAAGGTCGCCGCCGTCAAGGAGGATGGCTGCGGCGCGGACCGCGCGCATGATGTAGGTGCGGTTGTGTGGATCGCCGGGCGGCAGCCGCGGGATCGTCCAGCCGACGGACGCGAGGCAGCGCATCAGCGTGAACCACGGCAGCATCGCCCGGTCCGCTTCGCCAAGCGGACGCTCGGCCGCGTAGCCGGCGACCAGACCGGTCGCGATCTCGGGCAGGTTGGGCTCCACGAGGTTCTGGCTGAGCGCCGTGCCGAGGTCATAAAGCCTGAACCCGAAGCCCGAATCGTCAAAGTCGATCAGCGCGACGCCCCGCGGGGTCCGCAGAAGGTTCTCGCGCAGCACATCGGCATGGATCAGCCCGCGGTCCGCCCCGCTCGCCGCGAATGCCGCCAGCCGCGCCGCGAGGTCCCGCCGCGCGGCTTCTAGGAGGCGCTGTTCGGCCGGCGTTGCCGCAGCATGCTCCCAGAACCGGCCCCAGAACGGCGCCTCGCCGATCAGGCCCTCGGTGTCCCAGTTGGGCCGGCGGAAGGTGGCCGGCAGGTGCAGCCGGTCGGTCTCCACATGAAGCCGTGCAACGGCGTGCCCGATCGCGGCGTGAAGCCGCATCTGGTCTTCCGCCGATCCGTCGAGGGGCGTCCCGGCCTCCCCGACCGCGGCGCCGTCAACCCAGGACAGCATCGACGCGATGCGGCCATCGGCAAGGTGCACCAGCAATGCGCCATCCGCCGTCCGCAGCGGGCGCGGCACGCCGAGGCCCCGGTCGGCCAGTGCGTCCAGCCACCAGAGCTCGGAGTGGATCGCATCCTCGCTCTGGTAGCCGCGGCGATGCAGGCGCAGCGCCGCGGCGCCAGTCTCCGGCAGCTCGACGCGGAACACCGCGTTCTCGCGCAGCTTGAGGAGCGTCGGCACGTCCGTCGTGCCCCAGGCATGTGCAGCCTCACGCGCGCAGGCGGCGGCCTCGGCGGGGGTCATGCCGGCACCCGCGTCTCCGCCAGGACCTCTGCGAGCGCGTCGATCAGGAGGTCGGCATGCTCCCGCGCGAAGGGCATGGGCGGGCGGATCTTCAGCGTGTTCATGTGCCGGCCGATCCGGTTCATCAGGATGCCGCGCTCTCGCATCCGCTCCACGATCTCGGCGGCAAAGTCGGTGGCGGGCGTCATCCGGTCGTCGGTCACGAACTCGACGCCAAAGAAGAGGCCCTGACCGCGCACTTCTGCCAGGAGCGGATGCCCGAGCGCGCGCAGCCGCTCGAGCGCATAGCCGCCGACCCGGCGCGCGTTCTCCTGCAGCGCCTCGTCCTGCATGACGTCGAGTGTCGCGAGGCAGGCGGCCGCGCTGACCGGGTTGCCGCCGAACGTGTTGAAGTAGCCGAAGGCCTCGCGAAAGCCCGCCATGATGTCGGGTCGGGCGATCACTGCGGCGACCGGATGGCCGTTCGCCATCGGCTTGCCGACCGTGACGACATCCGGTGTCATCCCCAGCCAGTCGTGACCCCAGAAGTGGCTGCCAAGCCGGCCGAAACCGGGCTGAACCTCGTCGGCGAGGATCAGGCCTCGGGCCCGGCGGATCACGGCTTCTGCGGGCGCGAAGAACCCGCTCGGCAGCCTCGGGAAGCCCTCGTTGGCGAAGAACGGGCACAGCATCATTCCGGAGAAGCCAAGCCCGCTGTCCTCGAGATCGGCGATGGCGCGCGCGACATGGGCGGCGAACGCCTCGGCCTGACCCTCGGCCGATCCGCCGATCGGCCGGAGCGAGTCGGGCGCCGGCACCAGCCGCACATGGGCGGGATAGCCGCCGATCGGCGGCCGGCGGGTGGAGAGCTGCGACACGGCCGTGGTGTTGCCGTGATAGGTGTTGTCGGTGGCGATGATCCCGCGCTTGCCGGTCACCGCCTGGGCCATGCGCAGCGCGATGTCGTTTGCCTCGGACCCGGTGCAGACCATGATCGCCTGGCTGAGACCGTGGCCGAGCGTGGCCGTCAGCCGCTCGATGTAGTCGAGGACGAGGTCGTGGAGGTATCGCGTATGGGTGTTGAGGGTCGCGGCCTGCCTGCAGATCGCCTCGACCACCCTCGGATGGCAATGGCCGACATGGGGAACGTTGTTGTACGCGTCGAGGTACTTTCGCCCCGCCGCATCCCAGAGCCAGACGCCTTCGCCGCGCACGATGTGAACGGGGTCGCGGTAGAAGGTCGGCACGTTCGGCCCCATCAGGCGGGCGCGCCGCTGGGCCAGTGTCTCACTCATCGTTCTCGACCTTTCCGCGCAGCGACTTGACCTCGCCGCGCTCGGACTTCGCCTTGAGCCGCCGTCGCTGGCTGCCGGCCGTGGGTCGGGTGGCGACCCGTCGCTTCGGGGCGACCGTGGCCGCCAGGATGAGTTCGGCCAGTCGAGCCCGGGCGAGCGCCCTGTTCTGCGCCTGGCTGCGCGTCTCTTCCGCCCGGATCACGATCGCGCCATCGGTAGTCCAGCGGCGCCCGGCGAGTCGCCTGAGGCGCCGCTTCACGGGCTCGGCCAGATGTGGGGAACGTTCGGCCTCGAACCGCAGTTCGACCGCCGTAGCCACCTTGTTCACATTCTGCCCACCCGGTCCCGAGGCACGGATGAACTGCTCGGTGAGCTCCCAGTCCTCTATCGCGATGGTGTCGGTGACGCGCAGCATGGATGCCAGCCTACGCTGGGGCCTCGCTACTGGAAAGGGCCGCCCCTTTGGGAGGCGGCCCCCGAGATCCACGGAGATGGGCCAGTTAGGATAGATGCCCAATCAGGGGATGTGCGCCTTTGGGGCTGCCCTCAGGCGGGGAACCTCCCGACTGTCCCGACACCTCTCTCCAATATCACTCTCGACACTGGACCACCTCCTTTCTCTGAAGTTGCGATGAGGAAAAGGTGACACAGATTTGGTGTTTGTCAAAAGCTTTCACGCAACCCTTGTGGTCAGGCGCCTAACGATCAGGCGAAACGGCACCAGCGCCACGAGCGCCAGCGCAAGCTTGACGAACCAGTCGGCCACCGCGAGCGAGACCCAGAGCGGCACGTCGGGGCCGAGGCCGAGAAGCGGGAGAACCTCGTTCGCCCATGCCACGTCGTTGTCGGGCTCGAGCGGGGCGAGCCAGGCCGAGAAGGCGACGGTGAAGAACACCGCCGTGTCGAGCGTGGAGCCGACGAGGGTCGAGATCAGCGGCGCGCGCCACCAGGCGCCAGCGCGAAAGCGGTCGAAAACCGCGATGTCGAGGAGCTGCGCGGCGAGGAAGGCGAGGCCGGAGCCCGCGGCGATGCGCCAGGTCACGAGCGGCCCGAACTCGCCTGCGACCTGCGTACCGATCAGCGAGCAGATCACGCCCACGCCGAAGCCCGCGAACACGACCCGCCGCGCCGTCGCCGCGCCATAGACCCGGTTCATCACATCGGTGACGAGGAACGCGAGCGGGTAGGTAAACGCCCCCCAGGTCAGCCACTGGCCGAAGAGGAACTGGACGAGAATGTTCGAGGCCACAACGATGACGGCCATGGCGATGATGCCGGGCAGGAGCGGTCGGGTCATTCGCGGCGTCCGTTCTGGCAAGGTGGCGGGCAACCTCGCCGCCGGACGGGCGTGCAGTCCGACGGCGCGTCCGGATACTCCCGCGCCGGCGGCTTGGCAAGCTCAGGGCGTCACGACGTAGTCGGCAAATTCGGTTGTCAGCGGCCGCGCGAAATTGTCGTCCGAGAGGAGGGTCAGGCGGGTCCGGCCCGTGGCGTCCAGCCAGACGGCGATGCCCTCGAAGTTGTTCTGGAACGGTCGGCGGGTCTCGAAAAGGACCTCGCGCGGGCCCGGGCCATCCGCAGCGATCACGAACCGGCTGATCCGCGAGTAGAAGCCGAGAAGGCCGCGGAAATCGCGCTCGAGGAGGTAGAGCTGCCCGTCCACGCCGAAATCGGCGCCGACCGGCAGGTAGGTGCCGTCGCGCGGCAGCGCGAACGGCTGTTCCCACTCCGTGCCGGTCCAGCGATAGACCGGGAAGGGCCGCTCCCAGGTGCCGGACCGTTCGGGCAGCGTCAGAAGCCGGCCGTCGGCATCGATGGCAAGCGCCTCGAGCCCCGAATTGGGCTGCAGATGCGCGAAGTCGGGGTGCGAGGGCAGGGGTTCGGCCGCGGCGCCCGGCGCGGCATAGGACCAGACGCGATGATCGGCCTCGAACGAGACGTGGATGCGCCCGTCCGGACCGACCGCGAGCCCTTCGGGATCGGCCTCTTCGCCGCTGACCGCGCGGCCGTCGGGTGTCCGAAGCGGCAGCAACTCCGCCTCCGCCACGCCGGTGACGGCGCCCGCGGCGTTCCGCGTCAGGCGCCCGACGGCCAGCACGCCGCGATCGGTATTGGCAATGAAGCTCATGCCGTCGGCGGCGAGCTCGAGGCCGGAAAAGCCGCCGAAGTCGGGGTGGTCCATCTGCCAGCGCCAGCTTCCGACAAAGCTCGCGCCCGGCGGCGGCGCGGCGGCATGCGGCCCGGCCAGTACCGCAAGCCCGGCCAGCGCCGCGATCAGCGCGATGAAAGGACGCTTTGGCATTGGCCCGGAAGATCTGCCATCGTGTAGTCTCGGGGGCCGCGCTGGGCCGGCGCCTCGACCTTCGGCGCGTTCGGGTCGGGGGGCGCGAGGTAATCGGTCACCCACCACATCAGGCTGTCGTCGCAGCCGTCGCCACCGTTCGACAACTCCCGCACGCTCGGCGTCTGCGTCTGGCAGAACCGGCTGCCCGGCGGGCAGCGGAGACGCACGTGGAAATGCGTATTGTGGCCATAGATCGGGCGGATCTTCTGCAACCAGTCGCGGTCGCGTCGCGTCGCCGTCCGGCACATCTCGATCTTGACGGGCGGTGTCACGAAGACGCGGTCGACGCGCGGATCCGACGCCGCGGCCCTGAGGATGTTGTGATGCGCGGCCGTCCAGTTGCCGTTGATGTTGCGCTGGTCCTCGGTCCGGACCGAGATCGAGCTGATGTCCTCCCGCGCGGCGCGGGACAGGTCCAGCCGCCGCGGCGGAAGCATCCAGATGTCGGCATCGAGGCCGATCTGGTGGCTGTTGTGGCCCGACGTCATCGGGCCGCCGCGCGGCTGGCTGATGTCGCCGACATAGAGCCCCGCCCAGCCGTGGCGGGTGGCCTCGCGGCTCAGGTCCTGCAGGAAGGCGATCATCTCCGGGTGGCCCCAGTTGCGGTTCCGGCTGAGCCGCATCGCCTGCCAGGTCGGCCCCGTCTCGGGAAGCTGGACGAGGCCCGAGGCGCAGCCCTTGGCATAGGTCCCGATCGCCTGCGGCTCCTGCGCCGAGGCAGCGCGCATGGCCCCGAAGAGCCGGTTGGCCCGCTCCTGCGCGGTCGCGGGAAAGGTCAGGGCAAGGGTCAGCGCAAGGCTGGCGAGGAGGGGGCGGACCATGCTGCTCGTTCTCCGTCCGGTTTCACCCATGCTAGCAGGACGAGGCCAATGAGGAAAAGCACGATGAGCGGCGTGATCCCGGCCTGCTGGCTTCCGGTCAGGTCGGTGACGATGCCGATCGAGAGGGGGGCGAGGAACGAGGTGGCCTTGCCGGCGAGCGCATAGAGCCCGAACGCCTCGGTCATCCGCCGCGGATCGGCCTGGCGCACCATCATCGTGCGCGAGGCCGACTGCAGCGCCCCCCCGCAGGCGCCGATGGCGGCACCGAGGACGTAGAACGCGATGTCGGGCAGGCGGCTTTCCGGGCCGACGGGAAGGCCGAAGACCGCCTCGCGCGAGACGAAGACTATGCCGATCGCGATCAGTGCGAGCAGGACGACGTTGACCGTGATCACCGGTTTCGGCCCGAACCGGCTGTCGGCGTGCCCGCCGAGCCAGGCGAACAGCGCCCCGGTGATGACGGCAAGGATGCCGAAGATGCCGACGTCGACGACGGTCCAGCCGAGCACGCCCGCGGCGTAGATGCCGCCGAACGCATACATCCCGTTCAGCGCGTCGCGGTAGAACATCGACGACCCGAGATAGGCAAAGAGGCTGCGGTTCTCCGGCAGGCGCCGCAGTGTCTGCCGGAGTTCGGGCAGGGCCGAGGCGACCGCCTGGCGCACGGTCAGCGCGCCCGGCTCGCGCGGCTCGCGGACCCAGAGAAAGAAGGGGATCATGAACACCGCGAACCAGATCGCCGTCAGCGGGCCGACGGCCCGCGTGCCCTCGCGCGCCCCGGGGTCGAGGCCCAGGATCGGCTCGATGCCGAGCAAAGTGCGGCCGGTCTCGGCGCTTTCGGCGAACAGGAGCAGCATGGCCACGAGCGCAACCAGGCCGCCGAGATAGCCGAACGCCCAGCCCGAGCCCGAGATGCGGCCCATCTCCTCGCGCGTGCCGAGGCCGGGAAGCATCGCATTGGTGAAGATCGTCGCGAACTCCATCCCGATCAGCCCGAGTGCGAAGGAGGCGAGCACGAGGACGAGCGTGAAGTCGCCCGGCGCCGCCAGCCAGAGGCCGAAGGCACCGGCCACGTAGCAGGCCGAGAAGAACCAGATGAACCGCAGCCGGCCGCCGGCCCGGTCGGCGACGGCGCCGAGGACGGGCGCGAGCACGGCGATGAACAGGCCCGCGGCCCCCACGCCATAGCCCCAAGCCGCCTGCGCGGCCGATCCGTCGCCGAGCAGTTCCTTGACATAGGGCGCGAAGATGAAGGTCAGGAGCAGCGTGTTGTAGGGCTGGCTCGCCCAGTCGAAGAAGTACCAGCCCCAGATGCGCTTTCTCGCCGGTGTCATGCCGCCTGCCCCTCGGTGTCGCGGCGGATCAAAGCGGCAGAATCGCCACCGTGGCAAGCGCGGCGTCGGTCACTCCCGCATCGGCGGCCATGGGCGGAGCGCCTCCGCGTCGCTCCAGGCCGCGACCCAGTCCGGCAGCGGCGGGCTCGCTTCGGGAAGACCGAGCGCGCGGGCGAGGTCGGCCGACGGGACGATCCCCCTCCCGCCGGTGATCGCCATCCGCAACAGCGCGTGCGAGCAGCATTCGCCACCGCGCCAGAGCGACTGCTCGGCGTAGGTGAACCGCTCGTCCCAGCCGATGATGCGGCTGCGCATCTCGATCCGGTCGAACATCCGCACTCGGCGCCGGTAGCGCACCGAAGCGCCGGCGATCGTTCCGGCCCAGCGCTCGCGCCGCATGGCGCCGATGACGCCAAGGCGGCGGAACAGCACGACGCGCCCCAGATCCATGATCGTGAGGGTGCGGCCGTTGTTCAGCTCCATCCACAGATCGATGTCCCAAGGCCAGCAGATCAGGTGCGTCACATGGGTCTCGCCCACCGCCAGAGACGGCGCGTTCCGGTGCGCCCAGAGTTCCTTGGCGAGGCGAACGAAGGGATACATCGGGAGCCTTCCGATCGTGTTGCGCGACCCTGCACCCGAGGGCTGGCAACGAAAAGCCTGACGCAGCGTTACGAGGTTGCGGACGCCCCGACCCGCCTATACCTCTCTAGCCGCAGACAAGGGGCCCGCGCATGACATCGCTTCTCCAGATCATCCTGCTCATTCTCGACGTGCTGTGGTTCATCATCATCGTGCACATCATCATGAGCTGGCTCATCAACTTTCAGGTGCTGAACCTTCGCCAGCCCTTCGTTGCGCAGATCTGGGACGGCCTGAACCGGCTGCTGGACCCGATCTATTCGCGGGTGCGCAGGTTCATGCCCGATACCGGGACCATCGACCTTGCGCCGCTCGTCGTGCTGATCGGTGTCTATGCGCTGCGCATCATCGTGGGGAACAACCTTTACGCCTTCTCCTGACCTTCATGCGTCAGCCGGCGCGCTGCAGGTCGGCGATCAAGCCGGCGACATCGCCCCCGCGCCGGTCAAGCATCGCACGCACTTCCGTCGCCTCGGCCGAGACCATGCTCACGCCCTCGATGATCAGGTCGCGGAACAGGCTCCGCCCGGACCGGTCGGAGACGATCCAGAGCACCTGGAACGGCGCCTGGCCGCGCAACCGCGCCACCGACACGACCTCGAAGTAGCTCTGCACGGCGCGGGCATCGGCCACGTCGATCTGGCCGCCGACGAACTCGCGGAAGCGCCGGCCGTACTTGCGCGAGACATAGCCCTGCAGCGCCTGCATGTAGGCCTGCATCTGCGCCGAACCGAGCTGGCGCGCGGCCGGGCCGAGGACCCGCGGGGCGATGAAGCCGATATCGGCGTAGCGGGCGAAGATGCCTTCGAAGTCGCGGATCATCGCGGCTTCGGACCGGCCGGAATTGATGATCGTGTTGATCTCGCCGACGACGCGCCCGATCAGGTCGCGGGCCTCGCCTGTGGTCAGGGCCGCGGCCGGCAGCGCGATCGCGAGGCCGAGTGCGGCGGTGCCGAGGAGGGTGGCGCGGCGGGTCAGGTCACTCGGCATAGGGGTCCTCTCAGGGATCGGCATAGGGATCGAGATAGGGGTCGCCTCCGGGGCCTGCAACCTCCGTTCCGGTGGGGCCGGCCGCGGGGCCGCCCAGCTGGAAGCGCCGGTTCTGGAGATAGAGCAGCCGCGCCTGCGCATAGCTGTCTGCGCTGTCGTAGAGGACCGAGTCGACCGTGCTGCCGAACGAAGCACGCCCCCCGAAGGCATCCACGACACCCAGGCCGAGCACGGCGACGCGCTCCTTCCGAGGGAGGGCGAAGTTCAGCGGGTTGACGGCGAAGTCGACCGCCCGGCCGAAGGCGTCCCGCTCGGTCGACGGGCCGAGCACCGGGAGTTCCAGATACGCCCCCTCGCCCGCGCCCCAGACATGCAGCGTCTCGCCGAAATCCGTCTGGCGGGCCTCCAGCCCCATGTCGGAGGCAGGGTCAAGCAGGCCGCCGATGCCGAACGTCGTGTTGACGAGGAACCGGAAGGTGTTGTGAAGCGCGTCCTCGGCCTCGCCCTGCAGGACGTCGTTCAGCACGAGACGCGGCATGTCGGCGTTGCCGACGAAGTTCGTTATGCCGCCGCGCACCGGGCGCGGCACGGCCTCGCCATAGGCGCCGGAGCCGCCGCGGACGAAGGCGCGGTCGATGTTCTTGTTGAAGGCGTGGACCTCGCGGTTTCGCGCCTCGTGAGGATCGTTGATGCCCGAGGTGACGGCGGGTGCGCCGCAGCCGGCGACCAGCGCGAGGGCAAGCGCGTGGCCGAGGGTTCTGGCGACGGCAACCGGGCAGCTTCGATCAAATTGCAACGGTCAACTCAACCTGTTCTTCGCAGTTCGCTGCCACAATCCGCACGGCGCCGCAGAGTCAGCCGCCGCCGCGACCATAGCCGCCCTCGTCGGAGATTGCGACCCATCGTGACGCCTGAAATCCGAACAGGCGGTGGCCCGGCGCCGGGCCGCCAGACGTGCGCCGCCGGCTGCGCGGACCTGCGCCGGCTGGTCCTCGCCGCCGCGCTTTTCAGCTTCTGCGTCAATGCCCTCATGCTGACCGGGCCGCTGTTCATGCTTCAGGTCTACGACCGTGTCCTCGGCTCGCGGTCCGAGGAGACGCTGGTCGCGCTGGCGCTGCTGGTCGTCTTTCTCTACGGCGCACAGGCGCTGCTCGACCATGCGCGCGGCCGCGTGCTGGCGCGGGTTGGCGACAGGCTCGTCCAGCGGCTGGAAGGGCCGGTCTTCGCGGCCGATCTCGATTGCGCGGCCGCGTCAAGTGGAAGCCCCGGGCCCGGTGGTCTTGCGGCGCTGGAAGCGCTGCGGCGCCTTCTCGCCTCGCCACTGCCGGCGGCGCTTCTCGACCTCGCCGCGACACCGCTGTTCATCGCCGGCCTCTTCCTTTTCCACGTCGCGCTTGGCTGGCTCGGCGTTGCAGGCTGCACCACCCTCCTGGTGCTCGCCACGGCGAACCAGATATCAACCCGACGCGCCGCCCATACTGCCGCGGCCGCGGCGCGCGCGGCCGAGCGGGCGGCCACCCACTTCCTCGAAGAGGCGGCGGCGCTGCGCGGTCTGGGGATGGCGGATGCCGCCCGTGCCCGCTGGCAGGCGCTGCGGCTCGACGCGCTTGGCAGCGGCGCCGCCGCAGCGGACCGTGCCGGCGGCTTCGCGGCCGCGACGCGGGCGCTGCGGCTTCTCCTGCAATCTGCGGTTCTCGCCCTGGGCGCCTGGCTGGTGCTTGCCGGTGCGATCACCGCAGGGGCGATGGTCGCGGCCTCTATCCTGCTCGGCCGGGCGCTCGCGCCGGTCGAGATCGCGGTCGGCCAGTGGGAGGTCGCGCAGCGCGGCCTTGCAGGCTGGCGGACCCTGGCGGGCCGCACCGGCACCGGCGATGTCGCCGCACGGCCGACCCGGCTGCCCCGGCCGCCGGCGCGGCTGGAGGTCGAGGGGCTTGTCCTCGTTCCCCCCGGTGCGCGACAGCCGGTGCTGCGCGGCGTGTCTTTCAGCGTGGCACCGGGCCAGGCGATGGCGGTGATCGGCCCCTCGGGCGCCGGCAAGTCGTCGCTTGCCCGCGCCCTGACGGGGATCTGGCCGCCCGCCGCGGGGTCGATCCGCCTCGGCGGCGTCGCGCTCGACCGGTACGACCCGGCCTTGCGCGGTCGGCTCGTCGGATACCTGCCGCAGCGGACGGTCCTGTTCGAAGGCACCGTCGCAGAGAACATCGCCCGCTTCGAGCCCCACCCGGTCGACGGCGCCATCGTCGGCGCCGCCGAGCAGGCCGAGGCCCATGCTCTGATCGCGAACCTCCCGGCGGGCTACGAGACGCCGCTCGGCCCCGGCGGAGCAGCGCTCTCGGGCGGGCAGGCGCAGCGGATCAGCCTCGCCCGGGCGCTCTACGGCGACCCCGTGCTCGTGATCCTTGATGAGCCGGAGGCCGGCCTCGACGCCGCGGGGTCAGCCGCGCTCGGGGCCGCCGTGCGCGCTCTGAAAGCGGCCGGCCGTGCGGTCGTCGTCATGGCCCACCGCGCTGCGGTGATCCGCGACTGCGAACTCGTCCTCGTGCTTGAGGGCGGGGCGCAGCGCGCCTTCGGGCCGCGCGACCCGGTGCTGCGCGCCACCGTCGCGACGCCCCGGCGCGCGGCTGGCCCGCTTGCGGGAGATGCCGCGTGAAGCGCCCGGACCCGACTTCCGCAGCGCGCCCGCTGCGGCTGGGCTTCGCCACCCTGGCCGTGCTCGTGGCCGGCTTCGGCGGCTGGGCCTCGATGACAGCGATCGCGGGCGCGGTGATTGCGCCCGGCCGGATCGAGGTCGAGGCCAATCGGCTTGCGATCGAGCATCCGGAAGGCGGCGTCGTCGCCATGCTCGCCGTCCGCGAGGGCGACCGCGTCGCCACGGGCGATCTGCTCCTGCGCCTCGATCCGGTCGCCGTTGAGGTCGAGCTCGACATCGTCGTGGCCGAACTCGCGGCGATCACCGCCCGCCGCGCCCGGCTCGAGGCCGAGCGCGATGGCCGGGCCGAGATCGCGTTCGGCGCGGTCCCGATCTCCCCGGCCGGCGTCGGTCCGCGGGCCGCTGCAGAGATCGACGGCCAGCGCCGGCTTCATGCGGCGCAGGCCGAGGCGTCGGAGCAGGCGCTCGACGCGCTTGCCCGGCGCCGCCTGCAGATCGTCGCCCGGATCGAGGGGCTTCGCGCGGAGGCCGCGGCGCGCCGGGCCGAACTTGCACTCGTCAGCGGCGAGCGGGCCGACCAGACTGCCCTGCGGGATCGCGGCCTGGCCGAGGCGCGCCTGGTGCGTGCCCTCGCGCGCGACGAGGCGCGGCTGCAGGGCGCGCTCGCGGCGCTTGCCGCCGCCGAGGCCGAGGCGCGCGAAGCCGCGGCCGAAGTCGGGATCGAGATGGAGCGCATCGGCAGCGCCACGCGCATCGAGGCCTTGACCGCGCTGCGCGAGGTCGCCCCGCGCGAGGCGGAACTGGAGGGCCGCCGCCGCCTGTTGCAGCACCGCCTCGCGCAGCTCGAGATCCGCGCGCCGGCGGACGGAGCGGTGATCGGTCTTGCCGTGGCCGGTGCGGGCGCTGTGATCCGCGCCGGCGAACCGATCATGGCGCTCGTCCCGGCCGACCGGCCGCTTGTTGTCGCGGCCCGGGTCGATCCCCGCGACATCGCCGCGGTCTTCCCCGGTCAGGTCGCGGGCCTGCGCTCTCCTGCCCTCGATCAGGCGATGCAGGCCGCCATGACCGGCCGCGTGACCCGGATCTCGGCCGACACCTTCTCCGACGAACGCAGCGGCGCCCCCTACTACCGCATAGAGATCGCCGTCCCGCCAACCGCACCGTGGCCGGGCGCCGCGCCGCTCCTGCCCGGCATGCCGGTCGAGGTGCACCTCGCCACGCCGCCACGCAGCCCGCTCTCCCTCCTTGTCCGCCCGCTCGCAGTCTACTTCGACCGCGCCCTGCGCAGCGGCTGAGCGCCCCTTTCCCCCGCGCCGGTTCCCCGCTAGCGTCCCGACCGCATCGCAGGAGAGGGAGCAACCGCCATGAGCGCCGCGATCGACGCCAAGCTGAAGGACCTGGGCCTGACCTTGCCCGATGCGCCGGCACCTGCGGCGAACTACGTGCCCTGGGTCAGGACCGGGAACATCGTCTTCGTCTCGGGCCAGATCAGCCAGGGACCCGGCGGCCCGATCAGGGGCAAGCTCGGCGCCGACCTGACCGTCGAGGATGGCGCGGCCGCCGCACGCGCCTGCGCGCTGGCGCTGCTCGCCCAGGTCAAGGCCGCCTGCGGCGGCGACCTGGGCCGTCTCGTGCGGGTGGTCAAGCTGACCGGTTTCGTGAACTCGACACCGGATTTCGGCGACCAGCCCAAGGTCGTGAACGGTGCCTCCGACGTTCTGGTCGCGGTGCTGGGCGAGGCCGGGCGCCACAGCCGTTCGGCGGTCTCGGCGGCGTCGCTGCCATTCGGTGTCGCGGTCGAGATCGAGGGCATCTTCGAGGTCGCATGATCCCGCTGCCCGCAGCCTTTCTCGGCCCGCCGATCGCCCACCGGGCCCTCCATGACCGGGCCCGAGGCCGGCCTGAGAACTCGCGGGCGGCCTTCGCCGCGGCGATCGCGGCCGGCTACGGGATCGAGTGCGACGTGCAGCTCTCGGCGGACTGCCGGGCAATGGTGTTCCACGATCAGAACCTCGAACGGCTCACCGCCGAAAGCGGCCCGCTGCGCGCGTACCCGGCGGGCGCGCTCGGCCGCATCAAGCTCCGGGGCTGCGACGAGGGCATTCCGACGCTGGAGGAGATGCTGGTCCTGACCGGCGGCCGCACGCCGCTCCTGATCGAAATCAAGGACCAGGATGGGGCGATGGGGCCGGCGGTGGGTGCGCTCGAAACCGCGGTGGCGGCCGCCCTGCGCGGCTACGACGGCCCGGCCGCCGTGATGTCGTTCAACCCGCACGCCGTCGCCGCCTTCGCCGCCGCGGCGCCGCGGACGCCCCGGGGCCTGACGACATCGGCCTACCGCGCGCGCGACTGGCCCGACCTGCCCGCCGCGCTGCGCCACCGGCTGCGGTCGATACCCGACTATGATCGGGTCGGCGCGAGTTTCATCTCCCACGAAGCGAGCGACCTCGGCCGGCCGCGCGTCGCTGCGCTGAGGGCCGGGGGGGCCGCGGTGCTCTGCTGGACGATCCGTTCCGCCGAGGCGGAGGGCGCGGCCCGGCGGCTTGCCGACAACGTGACCTTCGAGGGCTATGCCGCGGCGATCCCGCCGCCTTGACCGCGACTCCCGCCGCCCCACCTTTTCGCCCGAGGCACGAGCCGGGCGAATGCATGGACGACACCCCCCTTGAGGCGGATGTGCTGGCGCGCATCGCCGACATCCCCGCGCCGCAGTGGGACGGCTGCGCGTGCCCTGAGGCGGCCGCTGGCAGCAGGCCGGACGATCCCTTCACCACGCATCGCTTCCTTTCGGCGCTCGAGGCCTCGCGCTCGGTCGGCGCGGGCACCGGGTGGGAGCCGCGGCATCTCGTGGTCCGCCAGGGCGCCGAGGTGATCGCCGTCGCGCCGCTCTATGCCAAGGGGCACAGCCAGGGCGAGTACATCTTCGACCACAACTGGGCCCATGCCTACGAGCGCGCGGGCGGCCGCTATTACCCCAAGCTGCAGATCGCCGTGCCCTTCACGCCGGTCACCGGCCGCCGGCTGCTCACGCGCCGCGGCCGCGAGTTCGAAGGCCGTGCCGCGCTGATCCAGGCGGCGATCGAGCTTGCACGGCAGAACCGCCTGTCCTCGCTCCATGCGACGTTCTGCACGGCCGACGAGGCTGTGGCCGGCGAGGCGATGGGGCTTCTGCACCGGACGAGCCAGCAGTACCACTGGCAGAACGCGGGCTACGCCAGCTTCGACGACTTCCTGGCCGCGCTGTCATCGCGCAAGCGCAAGAACATCCGCAAGGAGCGCGAGACCGCCCATGCTTTCGGCGGCCGGATCCTGCGTCTCACCGGCGCCGATCTCCGCCCCGAGCACTGGGACGCCTTCTGGCAGTTCTATCAGGATACCGGCGCGCGGAAATGGGGTCAGCCCTATCTCACCCGCCGGTTCTTCGACCTCGCGCAGGACACGATGGCGGACGACATGCTGCTCGTGCTCGCCATCCGCGACGGGCGGCCCATCGCCGGCGCGCTGAACTTCATCGGGCGGGGCACGCTTTACGGCCGCTACTGGGGCTGCGTCGAGGATCACCCCTGCCTTCACTTCGAGCTCTGCTACTATCAGGCCATCGACCACGCGATCGAGCTGGGCCTGTCGAGGGTCGAGGCCGGCGCCCAAGGCGAGCACAAGCTTGCGCGCGGCTACCTGCCGGTGGCCTGCCACTCGCTGCACTGGATCGCCGATGCCGGTTTCCGCGGGGCGGTGGCGAACTATCTCGATACCGAGCGGGCGGCAGTCGGCGAGGAGATCGAGATGCTCGGCGAGTATGGCCCCTTCCGCAAGGCCTGAGAATCGCGTAAGTTCATACTTTGTTCACCTTTCGGGCGGAGCCAGTCCATGAGCGCTTCCCTCACCCTCTACACCAACCCGTGGTCGCGCGGACGCATCGCACGCTGGATGCTGGAAGAGGTCGGCGAGCCCTACGAGACGGTCTTGCTCGACTATGACACGAGCCTGAAGTCGCCGGACTATCTTGCTGTGAACCCGATGGGCAAGGTGCCCGCGATCCGGCACGCGGGCCACACGGTGACCGAATGCGCGGCGATCTGCGCCTATCTTGCCGATGCCTTTCCCGCGGCCGGCCTCGCCCCGGCGCCGGCGGACCGGGCCGACTACTACCGCTGGCTCTTCTTCGCGGCCGGCCCGCTCGAAGCCGCCGTGACCAACCACGCCAACGGCTGGGATCCGTCTCCGGAGAAGAAGCGCATGTTCGGCTATGGCGACTACGCGGACGCCATCGGCACTATCGAGAAGGCGCTGCAGGGCCGCGAGTGGATCGCCGGCCCGGCCTTCACGGCGGCCGATGTCTATGTCGGCGCAGCGATCGTCTGGGGCCTCGGCTTCGGCACGATCCCGGACCGCCCCGCGTTCGCCACCTACCGCGACAGGGCCACTGCTCGTCCGGCCTACCGGCGCGCGAATGAACTCGACGACGCTGCGGCAGCGGCCGTGCAGAAGGAGATTGTGAGATGACCGACAGGCTCCACCCTGGTCCCGCCCGGGACGAGGCGCTTGCGCCGCTTCTGGCCAACGGCTGGGCGCTGGTCGAGGGGCGCGACGCGATCGCCAAGACCTTCACCTTTGGCAATTTCGTCGAGGCGTTCGGCTGGATGGCGAAATGTGCCCTCTGGGCCGAGAAATGGAACCACCATCCAGAGTGGTCGAACGTCTACAAGACGGTCGACGTGACGCTTGCCACCCACGATGCGGGCGGGTTGACGCAGCTGGATGTCAAGCTTGCCGCGAAGATGGACTCGCTCGCCTGACCTGCCTCAGCCGTCCTCGACCGGCTGCAGCCCGTCAGGGCAGAAGAAGCGCGTGAACGCACCGTAGCACGTCGCCTCGCGGCCGAAGCCGTCCACGCGCGCGACGGCATAGAGCCAGTTGTTCACATAGGTCACGTCCAGCCCCTGACGCAGCACCTCGAAGCAGGCGCTGGGGTCGATTCGGCAGGCGACGAGGGCGGCATTGCCGAGGATCTCGCGCCCCTCCTCGACCTCGGCGGTGAGCAGCCGCTCGTAAAGCGCCGCGCGAAGCGCCTCGTCCACATCGGCCTCCGACGGCCGGGTCAGCACGGCCACGAGGGCAGCAAGGAGGCCAAGCCCCGCGATCCATTTCAGCATTGCAGCCCGCCTCAAGCCTGCCCGCGTTCCGCCCAGCCCGCGAAGACGCGTTCGAGGACGACGACGATGTAGTAGAGCAGGATGCCGAGGAAGGCGAGGGCGATGAGGACCGCGAACATCAGCGGATAGTCCGAGTTGGTTCGGCCGGAATCGAACAGCGCGCCTAGGCCGCGGCCATGCGGGCTGATGATCTCGACGAGGTTGGTGCCGATGAAGGCGAGCGTCACCGACACCTTCAGCGCGCCGAAGAATTCCGGGAGCGTCTTTGGCAGCGCGATCTTCCAGAAGATCGTGAGCTTGGAGGCGCCGAGCGAGCGCAGGATGTCCCGGTACTCCGGCTCCAGCGTCGAGAGCCCGACACCGACCGAGACCGCGATGGGAAAGAACGAGATCATGAACGCCATCAAGATGGTGTTGAAATCGTGCTGGCCCACGAACATCAGCGCGAGGATCGGGACGACAGTGGCCTTCGGGATCGCGTTGAAGCCGACGAGAAGGGGGTAGAGCGCGTCGCGCATCATCCGCGAAAAGCCCATCACCATGCCGATGGCGGTGCCGACCACGACCGCGATGAGAAGGCCCGCCACCGTACGCCAGAGCGTCTGCCAGCTGCCCTCGACAAAGAGCGACCAGTAGCGCGTGTAGGCGGGCCCAAGGTCCGACGGCGAGGCCATCACGTAGTTGGGCCAGCCGTTGGCCCACACGAGCAGCTCCCAGAGCGCGAGGAAGATCAGGACCGCGGCGAGCGGCGTGGCGACCTTGGCGAGGGTCATGCCGACGCCTCCCCAGGCAGGCTCGGCGCCGGCGCACGGCCCTGCGCGACCTCGATCTGGTGGCGCAGGATGTTGAGCCGCTCGGCGGCTTCGGGGGTGTAGAGGTCGTCGAGTGTCCGTCCCGTGCCGCCCGGCACGGTCATGCGGTACTGTGCGGTCGCGGGCCGCCCCGAGAGCACGATGACCTCGTCTGCAAGGAAGATCGATTCCCGCAGGTCGTGCGTGATGAGCAGCGCGGTGAACGGCTCCTCGCGCCTCAGGCCATGCATGATCTGCCAGAGATCCTCGCGCGTGAATGCGTCGAGTGCGCCGAACGGTTCGTCCATGATGAGGATGTCGGGCTTGTGCACGATCGCCCGGCAGAGCGACGCGCGCTGGCGCATGCCGCCCGACAGCTCCGATGGCCGCTTGTCCTCGAACCCCGCCAGGCCGACGAGCGCCAGAAGCTCCCGCGCCCGCTCCTCCTTCCGCCGCCTCGGCATCGTCGGCGCGACGATCTCGAGCGGCAGGACGACGTTCTGCAGGATCGTCCGCCATTCCAGCAGGACCGGATTCTGGAACGCCATGCCCACCGTCTTCCGCGGGCCCTTCACCCGCTCGCCATGCAGCCAGACCTCGCCGGTATCGGGCTTCATCAGCCCCGCGATCAGCCGGGTCAGCGTCGACTTTCCGCAGCCCGACGGGCCGACGACGGCCGCGAACGCGCCCTGCGGGATGCCGAGCGACAGGTCGCGCAGCACCGGCAGCGGGCCATCGGGCGTGCGGTAGGCGTGGGTGACGCCCCGGATGTCGACGATGTGCTCCATGGCGGCCGCGCACCGGAGGCCCCGGCGGTTTCTCCGCCCGGGGCACCCGGCAAGCGCCTACTCCATCGTCAGGCTGCCGTCGGCGGGCAGGTAGACGTCGGTGAAGTAGAGGCCGGCATCGGGAGCGTTCTGGAACTCGTAGGTCTCGCCGATCTGCGCGATCGCCGTCTCCATCCGTGCCGGATCTATGCCGCCGAGGCCGTTTGCCTTCACCCAGTCGGTCAGGATGTTGTCGGCCAGCACCATCTGCAGTCGGTTGAGCTCGAGCGCCTGGTCGATCGCCGGGTTGCGCCCGGCCACCGCGGTGATCCCCGCCTCGGGGTCGGCGATCACGTCCTTTAGCCCCAGCGCCACGGCGCGAAGGAACTTCGTCACCGTCTCGCCGTTCTCGGCCGCCCAGTCGGTGTTGACGAGGATCGCGTTGCCGTAGAGCGCAAGGCCATGGTCGGCCATCAGGATGACCGAGATGTCGTCCTCGGGCACGCCGAGCCGCATCAGGTTCTGCTTCGACGAGAACGAGAAGCCAGCGACGGCGTCGACCTGGCCTTCGGCGAGCATCGGCTCGCGGGTCGGAAAACCGAGCGGTTCGACGGTCACGGCGGCGGGGTCGATGCCGGTGAGTTCGGCGAAGACCGGGAATTGCTGCCACGCACCGTCCGGCGGCGGGGCGCCGAGCCGCTTGCCCTCGAGATCGGCGGGTTCCGACACACCCAGCGACCGGCGCCCGACGATGGCGAAGGCCGGCTTGTCGTAGACCATCATCACAGCCGTCACGGGTGCGCCAGGGTTCTGGTCGAGGAACTTGATGACCGTATTGATGTCGCCGAAGCCCATCGGGAAGGCGCCGGTCGCGATCTTGGGGATGGTCTCCACGGACCCGGTGCCGGCCTCGACCGTCACTTCGAGGCCTTCCGCCGCGAAATGACCGTTGTCGATTGCCGCGAAGTAGATCGCCGAGGGCGCTTCGAACTTCCAGTCGAGCGCGAAGGATACGGGCGTCAACTCCTGCGCGCCTGCCGCGCTGCCGAAGAGCGCGGCGGCCACGAGGGTCTTGATTGTCCGGTTGAACATCTGGCGCTTACCTCCTGCTGTGTCTCCCACGCGCGACCCTGCGGCATCGCCGACCGCACGCAACGGTGGGGCTAGGCCGACGCGCCGGGTGGTGCCTGTCGCGGCGGCATCTGACCATTGCATAGGCGGTCCGCCACATAAACGGGCAATCGTGTGCGTTCGGCTAGACGAGACCGGCTGCGCGGGCGCCGTCAAGCAGGCTCGTGGCGACGTGATGCGCGCCGGCGCGGCCTGTGGCCTGCAGGTCAGGCACCTGAACCACGGTCATCCCCGCGGCCAGGGCCGCGGCGACGCCGGTGTCGCTGTCCTCGAAGGCGATGCAGTCTTGCGGGCGGGCGCCCAGCCTGCGCGCCGCTTCGACGAAGACGTCGGGTGCAGGCTTGGGCAGCGGCACGGCGTCGAACCCCACGATCGCGCCGAAATGGCCGACGAGCCCGGTCACGGCCAGCTTGCGCTCCGCACTGGCCGTCGCGCTGTTGGTTGCGACGCCGCGCGGCAGGAACCCGGTCGCGGCGAGCAGCTCGGCGGCGCCGGGCTTGACCGGAATCCCCGCGCCATAGCGCCGCCGGGTGGCCGCTGCCCAGCCATCGTCGAGCGCGCCTAGGTCCAGCGTCGCCCCGAAACGGCGGGCGATGCGGCGGCGTCCCTCGTCCTCGGCCACGCCAACAAGCGAGAGCATGAAGGCGGGCTCGAGATCGTGGCCCAGCGCCGCGAACGCCTCGATGCCAGCTTCCATCACCAGGCGCTCGGTGTCGATCAGCGTTCCATCGAGGTCGAAGATCGCGGCAGCGAAGCGCATGGGCAGGGTCCGGGGTGGCGGGCGCCGGACCCTTAGCGCGTCACAGCGCGATGCGGAAGCGGGCGAACCCGTCCGGCCCTTCGCCGGCAGGCTCGATCGCGACCCCCTTCAGGTCGGCGATGTAGTCCACCGCCCGCGGCCCGGTGTCGAAGAGGACGCTGGTTCCCGGCATCGGGGCGAAGCGCCAGTTGGCGTCGGCCGAAGGATTGATCGTGCCCTGCGCGACGATGTAGCGGACAATGACGTCGCGGTTGGTGTCCGGTGCCTCGAAGACGATCGTGTCGCCCGCGGCGCCGGGAAAGTCGCCGCCCCCCGAGGCGCGGTAGTTGTTCGTCGCGACCACGAACTCGGCCGCGGGATCGACCGGCGCGCCGGCGTGCATCAGGTTGACGATCCGGTTCGCGCCTTCGTCGAGGAGAACGCCCTTGGGGTCGAACTTCGAGGGCTGCGAAAGGTCGATCTCGTAGGTCACGCCGTCGATCACGTCGAAATTGTAGCTTGGGAAGTCCGGGTTCAGCAGCACCTGGTCGGCGCCTCCGGGGGTGATCTGGTTGAAGATCCCCGCCGACCGCTCGAGCCAGTCCTTCAGTTGCGCGCCGGTGATCCGCACCGCGCGGACTGTGTTGGGGTAGAGGTAGAGGTCGGCCACGTTCCTGATCGCCACATCGCCGGCCGCGACATCGGTGTAGTAGTCGGGCCCGCCGCGCCCGCCCGACTTGAAGGGTGCGGCCGCCGAGAGGAGCGGCAGTTCCGCATGCGGCGTGCCGGCGAGCATCTGGGCGATGTACCAGATCTGTGCCTGGCTCACGATCTGCACCGAGGGATCGTCGGCGACGAGGGCGAAGTAGCTGTGCAGCGGCGCGGAGGTCTTGCCGACCGGGCGCCGGACGTAGTCGAGCGTCGCCTGGTGCTCGGTCTCGACTGAGGCCAGCACCTCGGGCACGTCCCCGACGAGCGCGGTGATCGAGCGGTCTTCGTTGCGCCGGTAGATCGGGCGCACCTCGGACGCAGACGAGACCACGCGCCATTCGTCGCCCGAACGTTCGAGCAGCAGGTCGAGCACGCCCAGATGCGAACCCCAGAAGCCGCCCATCACGGCAGGCTTGCCGTGGATCGTCCCCGCCGTGGCGTCGACCGCGGCGAAGCCCTCGAAGTCGGGGCCGGGGAACACCAGGTGGCTGTGGCCGCTCAGTACCGCGTCGATCCCGTCGATGGCGGCGAGCGGGACGCTTGCATTCTCCATCATGTCGGCCGGGTCGGCGGCGCCGATGCCGGAATGCGACAGCGCCACGATGATGTCGCACCCCTCCTCGCGCATCTGCGGCACGAAGCTTTCGGCCGATGCGAGGATGTCGCGGGCCTGCACCGCACCCTCGAGGTGCTGGCGGTCCCATTGCATGATCTGCGGCGGCACGAAGCCGATCACGCCGATCCGGATCGGATGCTCCGCCCCGGCCCCGTCGGTCAGCGTGCGGTCAAGGATCACATACGGCGGCACCAGCGTCTCGTCGTCGCGCGGCGTGGCGCCCAGCGCCTTCGCCACGTTCGCGCTGACTACCGGAAAGCTGGCCCCGGCCAGCGCCTTGGTCAGAAAGTCGAGGCCGTAGTTGAACTCGTGGTTGCCAAGCGTCGAGGCGTCGAAGCCCACGGCATTCATCGCCTGGATGATCGGGTGCAGGTCACCCTCCCTCATGCCGCGCTCGTAGGCGATGTAGTCGCCCATCGGATTGCCCTGGAGGAAGTCGCCGTTGTCGAGGAGCAGCGCGTTCGCCGCCTCGGCCCGCACTGCGGCGACATGGGCAGCGGTGCGGGCAAGGCCGACGGTGTCGACCGGCTCGTCGGCATAATAGTCGTAGGGCAGGATGTGCACGTGGAGATCGGTGGTCTCCATGATGCGCAGATGTGCCTGCCCTGCCTGCGCCCGTGCCGAGAAGGGGTGGAGGACGATCAACGAGGCTCCCGCCATACCGCCGGCGAGAAAGCTGCGCCGATTCACCAAAGCTGCGTCCAGGCCGGACATGATCACCTCCGCAGATTCCAGGATTCTGGATGGAACCTTATCATGACCGGCGCGTGACACTAGGCCGTGCGTAGCGCGATAACCAGTCGCGCCATGGTTGCGCGTAAGGGGTGCGCAAGAATGTCGCGCCGCCCGATTGCGCCGCCGCGCGCCGGCATGCGAGGTTCGCCCGCCAGAACGGCAGGAGAACGGTACGGCATGCGCGGCACCCATGACATCACGTTCTTCGGCTCCGGGCTTGATCGCGCGGCGGCGCTGCGCGGCCAGACCGACCGGATCGCCGGGCTGATGGCGGAGGAGACCGCCCGGATCCTTCCCTTGTGGCGCGGCAAGCCGCTGATCGTGGGCGAGGGCGGCGGCTGGCTGCCATGCGGGCATCCGGTGCAGGCCGAGGCCCTCGAGCCGCCGGTCTTCCTCGGCGTCGACGATCTCGGCCCACGCTTTGCCTGCGACATCTCGCGGTGGGAGCCCGATCAGGTGCCCGAGACGCTCGGCGCGTTCTTCGATCCGACCGAACAGCGCCACCCCGCGCTCGGCCCGGAGCATCGTTTCGCCGAACTGCGGGCTTGGATGACGCGGCTTTCGCCCCGTGACGCCGAGCTGATCGCCACCGCCAAGGCGCTGACGGGCTGGCATGCGACGCATGGGTTCTGCGCCCGGTGCGGCGCACGGACTCGGCCCGCCAAGGCGGGTTGGCAGCGTGACTGTCCGGATTGCGGCGCCTCGCACTTTCCGCGGACCGACCCGGTCGTCATCATGCTCGTGACCCATGGCGACGCCGTCCTCCTCGGCCGGTCGTCGTTCTGGCCCGAAGGCATGTACTCGCTGCTCGCCGGCTTCGTGGAACCGGGCGAGACGCTCGAGGCCGCGGTCTGCCGCGAGGTCCTCGAGGAGACCGGCGTGAGCCTCGGCCCCGTGTCCTACCTCGCCTCGCAGCCCTGGCCGTTTCCGGCCTCGCTCATGGTCGGCTGCCGCGCGGAGGCCATGGGCCGAGAGATCACGCTCGACCCCGAGGAACTCGAAGATGCCCTGTGGCTGTCGCGGCGGGAGTTGCTCGACGTGTTCGCCGGAACACATCCTAAGGTGAAACCCGCCCGACGCGGGGCGATCGCGCGGTTCTTGCTCGACCGCTGGCTTGCCGACCGGCTCGATTGACGGCAGGACGGGTCTCCGGGAGAGCGGGAAGTGCGTTTCACGGCACGGCAGGATATCGAGGCACCGATCGCCACCGTCTTTGCGGCGCTGTCGGATTTCGACCGGTTCGAGCGGGTCGCCTTGCAGCGCGGCGCCGAGGTCCGCCGCACCGGCGGCGGGGCGGGCCTCGCCTGGACCGTGAACTTCCGCTACCGGGGCAGGCCGCGCAAGCTCGATACCGTGCTGGAGACGTTCGATCCGCCGTCCGCGCTCGTCTCCACCGGGCGCATCGGCGGCTTCGAGGGGATTCTCGATGTCCGCCTCGTGGCGCTGTCGCCGCGACGGACGCGGCTGACGGTCGATCTCGATCTGCGCGCCCGCAGCCTTGCAGCAAGGCTGCTGATGCCGTCCATCCGGCTGGCGCGGACCAGCCTGGGCCAGCGGTTCCGGCGCCGGTTGGAAGGATTCGCCCGCGAGATCGAGCGGACCGCGCGCGGCTGATCAGCGCCGGCGCTGATCGGCAGGGTAGACGCCCAAGAGCTTCATTTCGCTTGTGAAATAGCGAAGTTCTTCCAGCGCGTTCTGCACGTTGCGGTCGTCGGGGTGGCCCTCGATGTCGGCGTAGAACTGCGTGGCCGAGAATGATCCGTCGACCATGTAGCTTTCCAGCTTGGTCATGTTGACGCCGTTGGTGGCGAACCCGCCCATCGCCTTGTAGAGCGCGGCGGGAATGTTGCGCACGCGAAACACGAACGTCGTCATCATGCCGGCGTCGCCGCGGCGCTTCAGATCGGGCTCGCGCGCCATGATGAGGAACCGGGTCGTGTTGTTCTGCTGGTCCTCGATATGTCTTGCGCGCACGTCGAGGCCGTAGATCTCGCCCGCCAGTTCCGAGGCAAGCGCACCAAGCGACGGATCGCGCCGCTCGGCCACTTCCCGGGCCGAACCGGCGGTGTCGGCGCCGGTGACGCCACGGATGCCGTTGGCGCGCAGGAAGTCGCGGCACTGGCCGAGCAGCACGGTATGGCTGATCGCCGACTGCACGTCCTGCAGCGGCGTTCCGGGCACGACGAGCAGGTTGATGTGCACCCGCACGAACGCCTCGTCGATGATGTGGAGGCCCGAGGCGGGCAGCAGGTGGTGGATGTCCGCGACCCGCCCGTAGGTCGAGTTCTCGACCGGGAGCATGGCGAGATCCGCCTCGCCGCGGCGCACCGTCTCGATCGTGTCCTCGAACGTCGCGCAGGGCAGCGCCTCCATCCGCGGCCTTGCCTCGCGGCAGGCCTGGTGCGAGTACGCCCCGGGTTCGCCCTGGAACGCGATGCGGCCGGTCATCCGCTAACCCCCTGTCGCTCGTGCCGTTTGGTCGCGCCAACTACACCTTGCGCTTCCGAGGGGGAAGCGGATACACACCGGGCGATCTTAAGGGCTACGCGGACCGCGACATGTACGACACGATGACGCTGACCAAGACCGTCGCATCGCTCTGCGGGGCACTTCTGCTCTTCCTGCTGATCGGCTGGGCCGGCGAGGCGATCTATAACGGTGGCCATAGCGCCGACGGCGAGCAGGCCTACGCGATCGACACCGGCGCCGACGAGGAAGCGACCGAGACGGCCGAGGCGGAAGTGCCGTTCGCCGATGTCTTTGCCGCGGCCGATCCGGCGGCGGGAGAGGGGCTGTTCCGGCAGTGCCAGGCCTGCCACCGGCTGGACGGCACCGACGGCACCGGCCCGCACCTGAACGGCGTCGTCGGGCGCGACA
This sequence comes from uncultured Rhodobacterales bacterium, assembly GCA_964645155.1. Lineage (GTDB taxonomy): Bacteria > Pseudomonadota > Alphaproteobacteria > Rhodobacterales > Rhodobacteraceae > CAZYBG01. Next base: position 25,261 of record CAZYBG010000005.1, read on the forward strand.
TCGCCTCCGTCGCGGGTTTTTCATACTCCGACGCGCTCCTCGGCCTCGAGGGGCCGTGGGACCCCGAGGCGATAAGCGGCTTCATCGAGGACCCGCGCGGCTACGCGTCGGGCACGAGCATGGCCTATTCCGGAATGCGCGATGTCGAGGACCGGGCCAACCTGATCGCCTATCTCGCGACGACCGGTGGCTGAGATCGGCTCTTCGCGCCCCGCTGCCGAGGCCGCCCGGGGGCGGCCTTTTTCATGCCGCGGGCGGCCGGGCGGCGCGACAAATCTCACGCAAACGCAACTTGAACAATGGGCGTGGGGGCATCTAGCCTAGCTGATAAGAGAGACGTCCGTTCTTGCCCGGCAGCACGGGAGGAGCCCCAAGATGCACGATCCGCGCCACAGTGCCCGCGCTCTCGCCGCCGACCTTCGGCCGCGGCGGGCGATGCTCGCCGCCGGGCTCGGCGCGGCGCTCGTCTGGCTGGCCGCGCCGGCGCCGGCGCAGGACACCACCGCCCCCGCCGAGGCGACGGCGGGAGAGGAGCGGATCATCGTCACCCACGCCTTCTCGGACCTGGGCGAGATCAAGTATCCGGCCGACTTTCCGCATCTCGACTACGTCAATCCTGACGCGCCCAAGGGCGGCGAGATGGCCGTGTCGGCAGAAGGGACTTTCGATAGCCTAAACCCCTTTGCAACGCTCAAGGGCACCCCCGGCGCGCTGTCGTCCATCATGTACGAGCGCATCCTGACCAGCACCGCCGACGAAGTGGATGCAAGCTACTGCGTCGTCTGCACCACGATGGAATACCCGGAAAGCCAGGACTGGGTGATCTTCAACCTGCGCCCCGAGGCGCGCTTTTCGGATGGCACGCCCGTCACCGCGCATGATGTGGTGTTCTCGCACCAGCTTCTGCTCGACCAGGGCACCCCGTCCTATGCCAGCTATGTCGGGCGGGTGATCCCGCAGGTCGAGGCGCTGGACGACCATCGCGTGAAGTTCACCTTCGCGCCCGACATTCCGCGCAAGGACCTGATCGGGCAGGCGGGCGGTACCCCGGTCTGGTCGAAGGCCTGGTACGAGGAAACCGGCGCGCGGCTCGACGAAAGCCGCCTGGACGTGTCGCCGGGGTCTGGGCCCTACATGCTCGACAGCTACGACGTGGGCCGCCGCATCGTCTATCGCCGCAATCCCGACTACTGGGGCGCCGATCTGCCGATCATGCAGGGCAGATCCAACTTCGACACGATCCGGGTCGAGTATTTCGCCGACTCGAATGCGGCGTTTCTCGGGTTCACCGCCGGCGAATACACCTTCCGCCAGGAGGGGGATTCGCTGAACTGGGCCACGGCCTACGATTTCCCCGCGCTCGACAAGGGCTGGGTGGTCAAGGCCGAGCCGCTGAACGGCAACCTGCCGCCCGCGGCCGGCTTCGTCTTCAACCTGCGGCGCGACAAGCTGCAGGACCGCAACATCCGCCTGGCGCTGGGGCGCATGTTCAACTTCACCTTCACCAACGACACCCTGCAATACGGCCTGTTCCAGCAGCGCGAGAGCTTCTGGCAGGGATCCGAGCTTCAGGCCGAGGGCGTGCCCGAGGGTCGCGAGCTCGAGCTCCTGCAATCGGTGTCGGACATGATCGACCCCGCCATCCTGACCGAGCCCGCACTCGAGCCGCACACCTCCGGCGAGCGCCAGCTCGATCGCGGCAATCTTCGGGCGGCCCTCGCGCTGATGGCCGAGGCCGGCTACACCCCCGGCTCGGACGGGATGTTGCGGAACGCCGAGGGCGAGACGCTGGTGGTGGAATTCCTCGAGACGCGCCAGAATTTCGACCGGATCATCGCGCCCTACATCGACAATCTGCAGCGCCTCGGCGTCGATGCGCGCTACCGGCGCGTTGATCCCGCGCAGTACCAGCAGCGGACGCAGGATTTCAACTACGACATCGTCTACGACGGCTACACCAACGCGCTGGTCGAGGGCATTGGCCTCAGCCAGCGCTTCGGCAGCGAAGACAGGAACGACGTGTTCAATCCGGCCGGCTTCGGCCACCCCGCGGTGGATGCCCTGACCGAAGTCGTTGTCGAGGCCGAGACCTACGACGAGATGGTGGCCGCGGTCCGCGCCATCGACCGGATCATGCGCTGGGAATACTTCATGGTGCCCACCTGGTACCGTCCGACCTACTGGGTGGCCTACTACGACATGTATGACCACCCCGAGCCGCTGCCGCCCTACTCGCTCGGCAATCTCGATTTCTGGTGGTACGACGCCGAGAAGGCCGAGGCGCTGCGCGCCGCCGGCGCGATCAGGTAGGGGCGCTTACGCCGGATGGGCGCCTACATCCTCCGCAGGCTCCTGCTGATCATTCCGACGCTGCTCGGGATCATGTTGATCAACTTCGCGCTGGTACAATTCGTGCCGGGAGGCCCGATCGAGCAGATCATTGCGCGCCTCGAGGGCCAGGGCGATGTGTTCCAGAACTTCGCCGGCGGCCGTGACGACGGCGGTGGCGGAGGCGGGCAGGGCGAAAGCGCCGACAGCGGCTACCTCGGCGCGCGCGGCCTGCCACCGGAATTCATCGCCGAGCTGGAACGCGACTTCGGCTTCGACAGGCCACCTGTCGAGCGGTTCCTGCTGATGATGGGCAACTACCTGCGCTTCGATTTCGGCGAAAGCTGGTTCCGGTCGGTCTCCGTCGTCGACCTGGTGATCGAGAAGATGCCGGTCTCGATCTCGCTCGGCCTCTGGTCGACGCTGATCGCCTACCTGATCTCGATCCCGCTTGGCATCCGCAAGGCGGTGCGCGACGGCACGCCCTTCGACAGCTGGACCTCCGGAGCGATCATCGTCGGCTATGCGATCCCCGGCTTCCTCTTCGCCATCCTGCTCCTCGTCCTCTTCGCCGGCGGATCCTACTGGCAGATCTTCCCGCTGCGCGGCCTCACCTCGGACAACTGGGAGAGCCTGTCGTTCTTCGGCAAGATCGCCGACTACTTCTGGCACATCACGCTGCCGGTCCTGGCCTCGACCATCGCATCATTCGCCACGCTGACGCTGCTGACCAAGAACTCGTTCCTCGACGAGATCCGCAAGCAGTACGTGATGACCGCCAAGGCCAAGGGGGTGAGCGAACGCCGCGTGCTCTACGGCCATGTCTTCCGCAACGCGATGCTGATCGTGGTGGCGGGCTTTCCGGGCCTGTTCCTGTCGGTGTTCTTCACCGGCTCGCTGCTGATCGAGACGATCTTCTCGCTCGACGGGCTCGGGCGGCTCGGCTACGAGGCCGCGCTCCAGCGCGATTACCCGGTGATCTTCGGCACGCTCTTCTTCTTCGGACTCGTCGGCCTGCTGATCGGGATCCTCTCCGATCTCGTCTATGTCTGGATCGACCCGCGCATCGATTTCGCCAGCCGGGAGACCTGAGTGCCGGTGCTCTCGCCCCTCAACCAGCGCCGCTGGCGCAACTTCCGGTCGAACCGCCGCGCCTACTGGTCGCTGATCGTGTTCTCGGTGCTGTTCGGCCTGTCGCTCTTCGCCGAGCTCATCGCCAACGACAAGCCGATCCTGGTGAGCCACAAGGGCGCGCTCTACACGCCGATCTGGAGCTTCTACCCCGAGACCGTCTTCGGCGGCGATTTCCCGACCGAGGCGATTTACCGCGATGTCGAGGTGCAGTGCCTGATCGTCGCCGCCGGGCGCGAGGAATGCTGGGACGATCCCGCCGGCATCCTCGCCGAGGCTCGCGCCAGCGGAACGGTGGCGGGCGAGCCGGTGGAGGCGGGCTGGATGCTCTGGCCGCCCCTTCCCTACAGCTACAACACCGTGAACCAGATCCCTGGCACGGCGCCCTCGGCGCCCGACGCGCAGCACTGGCTCGGCACCGACGACACCGCGCGCGACGTGCTGGCGCGGGTGATCTACGGCTTCCGCCTGTCGGTCGGCTTCGCGCTGATCGTGACCCTTCTCACCTCGGTGATCGGCATCCTCGCAGGCGCGGTACAGGGCTTCTTCGGCGGCCTGACGGACCTCATCTTCCAGCGCATCATCGAGATCTGGGGCTCGACGCCCTCGCTCTACATCATCATCATCGTGGCCGCGATCTGGCGGATGAATTTCTGGCTTCTGGTGCTGCTGACCACGCTGTTCGGCTGGACGGCACTTGTCGGCGTCGTGCGGGCGGAATTCCTCAGGGCGCGCAACTTCGAGTATGTCCGGGCGGCGCGGGCCCTGGGCGTCGGCAACCTCGCCATCATGGTGCGCCATGTCCTGCCGAACGCGATGGTGGCCACACTGACGATCTTGCCCTTCATCATCACGGGTGCCATCGGCGGCCTCGCCACGCTCGACTTCCTCGGCTTCGGCCTGCCGTCCTCGGCGCCGTCGCTCGGCGAACTCACGCTTCAGGCCAAGCAGAACCTGCAGGCCCCCTGGCTTGCCTTCTCGGCCTTCTTCACCTTCGCAATCATGCTGTCGCTTCTGGTGTTCATCTTCGAAGGCATCCGCGACGCCTTCGATCCGAGAAAGACCTTCCGATGAGCGCCGTCCTCGAGGTTCGCGACCTGAACGTGCGCTTCCGGCAGGACGGCAAGCTGATCCATGCCGTCCGGAACGTGTCGTTCCAGGTGGCGAAGGGCGAGACGGTCGCGCTGGTGGGCGAATCCGGATCGGGCAAGTCGGTGACCGCGCTCTCCACCGTCGCGCTGCTGCCCGACAGCGCGGAAGTGACAGGATCGATCACCTATGCCGGCGCCGAGATGGTCGGCGCCTCCGAGAAGGAGCTGCGCCGGGTCCGCGGCAACGACATCAGCTTCATCTTCCAGGAGCCGATGACGTCGCTGAACCCGCTTCACACCATCGACAAGCAGATCGGCGAGAGCCTGGCCGAGCACCAGGGGCTGACCGGCGCCGCCGCCCGCGCCCGCACGCTGGAACTGCTGACCAAGGTCGGCATCCGCGACCCCGAGACCCGGCTGAACGCCTATCCGCACCAGCTCTCGGGCGGCCAGCGGCAGCGCGTGATGATCGCCATGGCGCTGGCGAACGGCCCCGAACTGCTGATCGCGGACGAGCCGACGACAGCGCTCGACGTCACGATCCAGGCGCAGATCCTCGAGCTTCTGGCCGACCTCAAGCGCGACCTGGGGATGAGCCTTCTCTTCATCACCCACGACCTCGGCATCGTGCGGCGCATCGCCGACCGGGTCTGCGTGATGAAGGACGGCGAGATCGTCGAGACCGGCCCCACCGCCGGGATCTTCGCCGCTCCGAAGCACCCCTACACGCAGAAGCTGCTGGCCGCCGAGTCGACCGGGCTCCCCGAACCGGTGCCCGCCGACGCCGGCGAGATCGCGCGGACCAAGGCGCTGCGCGTCTGGTTCCCGATCGAGCGGGGCCTTCTGAAGCGCACGGTCGGCCATGTGAAGGCCGTGAACGACGCGACGCTCGCCGTCCGCGAGGGCGAGACGATCGGGATCGTGGGCGAGTCGGGCTCCGGCAAGACGACGCTCGCGCTCGCCCTCATGCGGCTCATCTCCTCGACTGGGCAGATCGTCTTTCTCGGGCAGGACATCCAGGGCTGGCCGTCACGCCGGCTCCGGCCGCTCCGCCGCGACATGCAGATCGTGTTCCAGGACCCCTACGGATCTCTCAGCCCGCGGATGACGGTAGCCGAGATCATCGCCGAGGGGCTGGGCGTCCACGGTGCCGAACAGGGGCGCGACGCGCGCAGCATGGTGACCGACATCATGGCCGAGGTCGGGCTCGACCCCGGCGCGATGGACCGCTACCCGCACGAATTCTCGGGCGGCCAGCGCCAGCGCATCGCAATCGCCCGGGCCATGATCCTGCGCCCGCGCCTCGTCGTGCTCGACGAGCCGACCTCGGCGCTCGACATGACGGTGCAGGTCCAGATCGTCGACCTGCTGCGCGCGCTGCAGCGCAAGTACCGGTTGGCCTACCTGTTCATCAGCCATGACCTGAAGGTCGTGCGCGCGATGAGCCACCGGGTGATGGTGATGAAGAACGGTGATGTCGTCGAGGCGGGCCCGGCTGCAGCGATCTTCGAGGCGCCGCAGTCGGACTACACGCGGACGCTGATGGCAGCGGCCTTCGGCGAGCCGTTGGAGATCGCGGCGCCGCGCGCTGTGCGATGAGGGTTCTTCTCGTCCACCAGAATTACCCGGGGCAGTTCCGCCAGTTGGCGCCCGCGCTGGTCGCCCGCGGCCACGAGCTTGCGATCATCACCGATGGGAAGAACGGCGCCGATACCGGCGCGGTCCTCACGGCGCGCTACGGCTACGAGGCGCCGGACAAGAAACGGCTTGCCGCGGCCGGCGCCCCGCTTGCTGCACATCACGCGACGATGGTGCAGCGCGGCGCAGCGGCAGCGCGGGTCGCTGCCAAGCTGCGCGACGAGCGTGGCTTCGTGCCCGACGTCATCTACGCCCATCCCGGCTGGGGCGAGACGCTGTTCCTGCGCGAAGTCTGGCCCGACGCGCCGATGCTGCTCTATGCCGAGTACTACTATCATCCGCACGGGCGCGACTCTGATTTCGACGCCGAGATCCAGAACGCCGGAGCAGGCTTTGCGCGGGCGCTCCATACCATCGCGATGCGCACCCACATCGCCCAGGCGATGACCGAGGCCGACGCGGCGATCGCGCCCACCGCCTGGCAGGCATCGAGCTTTCCCGCATGCTTCCGCCGGAACATCGCGGTGATCCATGACGGGGTCGATACCGCGGTGCTGGCACCTGATCCGGCGGCACGGTTCACCGTGCCGGGAGCGGCGCTTGAACTGCGCGCGGGCGACGAGGTGCTGACCTATGTCGCCCGGAACATCGAGCCCTATCGTGGCGCGCATGTCTTCTTGCGCGCCCTACCGGACGTGCTGGCCGCGCGGCCTGCGGCGCATGTCGTGATCGCCGGCGGCGACGGCGTCAGCTACGGCAGCGCCCCGTCGGGCGGCGGGACGTGGAAGGAGAAGCTGCTGGCCGAGGCCGGCGACCGGATCGACCGCTCCCGGGTCCACTTCACCGGGCGCCTGCCCTACGAGGCGTTCGTGCGGCTGATGCAGGTCAGCCGCGTCCACGCCTACCTGACCTACCCCTTCGTCCTGTCATGGTCGCTGATCGAGGCGATGAGCATCGGCGCCGCCATCGTCGCCTCGCGCACGGCGCCGGTCGAGGAGGTGATCGAGGACGGGGTCAACGGCCGCCTTGTCGATTTCTTCGACGTGCCGGGATGGTCGGCCGCTCTGATCCGCGCGCTCGCCGAGCCGGGATCGTTCCTGCCGCTGCGCGCCGCCGCCCGCGAGACCGCGCGGGCGCGCTACGACCAGGCTGGCTGTCTGCCGAGGATCATCGACCAGATCGAGCGCACGGCCCGCATCCGCGGCGGGTGAGGCCGGTCAGATCGCCGGAGAATGCCCGGCGCGGGAGAGATCGTAGGCATCGAACGCCCTTGCGATCATGCGCGTCAGTGGCCGGGCCCTCGGCGGGACGCTGAGGCCCGACGCGTCGACCCGCACCATCTGCGGGAACTGCGCAGCGACGTCGCCGAAGAGCGCCTGCAACGCCGTTTCCCCGGCTCCGAAAACCGCGATCATCTCGGCTACATCGATCCGGAAATCGCACATGAGCGCCTCGATCATCCGGGCGCGCAGAAGATCGTCGCCGACGAAGGTGTGACCCCGCGCCGTCGCGAAGCTGCCCGCGCGGATCTGACGCGTGTAGTCCGAGGTGGCCGCCGCGTTCTGCGCGTAGCCCTGCGGAAAGCGCGAAATCGCCGATGCGCCGAGCCCGATGAGAACCGGCGTCATGTCGTCGGTGTAGCCTTGGAAGTTGCGCCTCAGAAGCCCGGTGCGGCTTGCCGCGGCAAGGCTGTCCTCCGGGCGGGCGAAGTGGTCGATGCCGATCTCGTCGTAGCCGTCGGCCGCAAACAGCACCCGCGCCGTCTTGAACAGATCGAGCCGCTCCTCGGGGCGCGGCAGGCGGTCGGCGGGGATCATGCTCTGCCGCCGCGCCATCCACGGGACATGCGCATAGCCGTAGAGCGCGACGCGGTCGGGGGAAAGCGAGAGCAGCATCGACACGCTGTCGGCCATCCGCGCCCGCGTCTGGTCGGGAAGCCCGAAGAGGATGTCGGCATTGAGGCTGTGTACCCCGGCCGCGCGAATCGCATCGACCGCCCGCGCGGTCGCCTCGTAGCTCTGCTCCCGGCCGATGGTGCGCTGGATGTCGGGGTGGAAGTCCTGAACGCCGACCGACGCGCGGTTCATGCCGGCCCGCGCGAGCGCATCGAGGCGCGGGGCGTCGATCTCGTTCGGGTCGATCTCGACCGAGAACTCGGTCCTGGCCGTGCCCGGGATCGCGGCGAAGATCGCGCCGGCCAGGTCGTCGATCTGCGCCGGCGTCATCAGCGTCGGCGTGCCGCCGCCCCAGTGCAGCTTTGCGAGCGTGATCCCTGCGGGCAGCGCCGCCGCAAGCTGCGCGATCTCGGCCTTCAGCGTTTCGACATAGGCGCCGACGGGTTCGGCCGTGGCCGTGCCCTGGGTGCGGCAGGCACAGAACCAGCACAGTCGCCGGCAGAACGGCACGTGAAGATAGAGCGAGATGGCCGTTCCCTCTGGTATCTCGCCGAGCCATCCGGCAAATGTCTCGGGCCCGACGCTGCTGCCGAAGTGCGGCGCGGTCGGATAGCTCGTGTAGCGCGGCACGCGCGCGTCGAAGAGGCCGAGCCGGGAGAGTTGTGCCACCGTGTCCATTGGCATAGCTTTGGCGCCGCGAAGCGCCGATCGCGTTGATCGAAATCAAACGGCGGTAGGGATCATGACCGCGTTGAGCACGACCTTCACCAAGGACTGCGGCGATTGCCCGATCCGGCACCGGGCCGTCTGTGCGCGGTGCGAACCCGACGAGCTTCGCCACCTCGAGGAGCTGAAGTTCTACCGCTCCTACGAACCCGGGCAGACGGTGATCTGGTCCGGCGACCGGATGGACTTCGTCGCCTCGGTCGTCTCGGGCGTCGCGACCCTGTCGCAGACCATGGAGGACGGCCGCACCCAGATGGTGGGGCTCCTGTTGCCTTCGGACTTCGTCGGCCGGCCCGGGCGCGAGCGGGTGGCCTACGACGTGCGGGCGGTAACGCCCGTCGTCATGTGCTGCTTCCGCCGCCGCCCGTTCGAGGAAATGCTGGAGCGCATGCCGCACATCGCCGGCCGGCTCCTGCAGATGACGCTCGACGAGCTTGACGCGGCGCGGGAATGGATGCTGCTCCTCGGCCGCAAGACCGCGCGCGAGAAGATCGCGAGCCTCCTCGCGATCTTCGCCCGGCGCGAGGGCAGCCTCGATCCGGCGCGCGGCGGCCGCCGCATCGCGTTCGAGCTGCCGCTGACGCGCGAGGCGATGGCCGACTATCTTGGGCTGACGCTCGAGACGGTAAGCCGGCAGGTCTCGGCGCTGAAGCGCGAGGGCACGATCGTCCTCGAAGGCAAGCGACGGGTCATCGTGCCGGACGTGGCGCGGTTGATGGAAGAGACCGGCGACGACGCCGACGGCGGCTTCCTCGTCTGAGCGGGGCCTCAGCGGGTCAGTTCGAAGCGGACCGTGCCGATCGGCAGACCCCAGCGCGTGACGATCGCGTCGTTGACCACAAGGCCCGCTGCCGGTCGATAGATCACGTCGGCAAAGCCCAGCCGGGTGACGCCGCTCGTCGACCGGAAATCGGCAACATAGCTGAGCCTGATCTCGCGCCCGTCCTCCCGCACCGCTGCCGGGCCGACGGTATCCTCGCGCCGGCCGTGCCAGCTTTGCGGGCCGGTCCGGGTGAAGACCCAGGTCAGGCGGTCTTCCTGGCCGTCATCGTAGCGAAAATCCTCCACCACGGTCAGCGTGTCGCCGCGGAGGCGTCCGTTCAGCCGTGCGGAGAAACGCCGCTCGATCCCGGCGAGGGGTGCGCGGAACACGCCGGTTCCGCGGCTTGGCCCCTCGAACGCGTCGACGAGGCTGACGGGCAGCCGGGCGCCCTCGGGCGAGGGCGGTTCCGTCGCACAACCGGCGAGCGGAAGGAGGGCGGCGGAGCCGAGGAAAAGGCGGCGGCTGAGAAGGGACATCGCTTGCATGGCGCTCCTGACGCAGGAGATACGTCGGCCACCGCGATCCGGTTCACCCCTCAGGCCGCGTCGGGCAGCCCACGCCCGCGCAGCAGCGCCTCGACCCCGGGCATCCGGCCGCGGAACTTGAGGTAGAGCGCATCGGCCTCTTCCGAGCCGCCGGCGGACAGGATGTGCTCCTCGAGCCGGCGCGCGGTCTCGGCGTCGAACGGGCCGCCCGCCTCCTCGAAGGCGGCGAAGGCATCGGCGTCCATCACCTCCGACCACATGTAGGAATAGTAGCCGCTGGAATACCCGTCGCCCGAGAAGACATGGGCGAAGTGCGGCGTCGCGTGCCGCATCGGAATGGCGTCCGGCGCGCCGATCTCGGCCAGGATCTCGGCCTGCCTCCGCATCGGGTCGTCGGGTGCCGGACCTTCGTGGAACGCGAGGTCGACAAGCGCCGAGGCGACGTACTCCACCGTCGCGTGGCCCATGTCGGCGTTCTTGGCCGCGAGCATCCGGTCAAGCAGGTGCCGGGGCATCGGCGCGCCCGTCTCGGCATGGCGGGCGTGACGCTCCAGAACCTCGGGAACCTCGAGCCAGTGTTCGTAGAGCTGGCTCGGGAGTTCGACGAAGTCGCGCGCGACATTCGTCCCCGAGACGAAGCCGAACGTCACGTCCGACAGGATCTGGTGCAGGGCGTGGCCGAACTCGTGGAACAAGGTGCGCGCATCGTCGTAGGAGAGAAGCGCGGGCGCGCCCTTCGGCGGCTTTGTGAAGTTGCAGACATTGACGACGACCGGCCGTACCTCCTCCCCCAGCTTGCGTTGCCCGCGCATGGTCGAGCACCAGGCGCCCGAGCGCTTTGAGCCCCGCGCGAAATAGTCGCCGATGAAGACGGCCATATGGCGACCCGCGCGGGTGACCTCCCAGGCGCGGGCATCCGCATGGTAGAGCGGCACGTCGATCGGCCGGAACTCCAGCCCGAACAGGCGGCGGGCGCAGTCGAAGGCGGCCCCGATCATGGCGTCGAGCCGCAGGTACGGCTTCAGTTCGGCCTCGTCGACGTCGAACTCGGCCTTCCGGCGCTTCTCGGCGTAGTAGCGCCAGTCCCAGGCCTCGATCTCGCCGTTGATGCCATCGTTCCGCAACATCGCCGTCAGCGCGCGGACATCCGCTTCCGCGCGCGCCTTCGCCGGCTGCCACACCGCCATCAGAAGCGCGCGGACCGCCGCAGGCGTCTTTGCCATCTCGGGTTCCAGCTTGTAGGCCGCGAACGAGTCGTAGCCGAGAAGCCGCGCGCGTTCCTCGCGCAGCTTCAGGATCTCGGCAGCCACGGCGCGGTTGTCGGTCTCACCGCCGTTCGCCCCGCGCGCGACCCAGGCCCGGAACGCGGTCTCGCGCAGGTCGCGCCGGGGCGAGAACTGCAGGAACGGCACGATCAGCGAGCGCGCGAGGGTAAGGACATGGCCGTCCTGCCCGCGCTCCTCCGCCGCGGCGGCAAGCCCGGACACGACGAACGCCGGCAGCCCCTCCAGATCGGTCCCGGCTAGCGGCAGGACCCATTCCCTCTCGTCGGCCAGCAGGTTCTGCGAGAATCTCGTGCCGAGGACCGCGAGCCGTTCCTTGACCGCCCGCAGCCGCTCGGCCTCCGCGCCGTCGAGATCAGCGCCGGCACGCACGAACATGCGGCGGTAAAGCTCCAGCACGCGCGCCTCCTCGCCGGAGAGGCCGAGGCCGTCCGCATTCTGCGCCAAGGTGCGGATGCGTCGCCAGAGCGTCTTGTTCATCGTGATTTCCGACGCGAATGCCGCCATCTTCGGCGCGAGGTCGCGCTGCAGCGCCTCGCGCGCAGGGTTCGAGTCGGCGCCCGCGAGGTTGTAGAAGACGCCCGCCACGCGATCGAGCGCGGTCTCGGCCAGTTCCAGCGCGGCGATCGTGTTGGCGAAGGTCGGCGGCTCGGGGTCCTCGGCAATCCGAGCAATCTCGGCGCGGGCTTCGGCGAGCGCCGCGTCGAAGGCGGGGGCGAAATGCGCATCCTCGATGGCGCCGAACGGCGGCAGTTCGAAAGGGGTTGTCCAGTCGCCTAGAAGCGGGTTCTGCATCGGGGCCTCCATTCGTCACAGACCTAGGAGCTGCCGTCGCCGTTGACCAGCGGGCTCTTGCAGCGGCGGCAACGCGTGGCATCGTCATCGCTCGTGCGCGCGCCGAAGCCGTGTCTCGATCCGCCTGAGGATCAACGACAGAGTCACCGTCATGGTGAGGTAGAGCAGCGCGACGACGTTGTATGTCTCGAAGTAGCGGAAGTTGCCGGCCGCGATCACCTTGCCGAGCTGGGTGATGTCGGTCACGCCGAGAACGCTCACGAGCGAGCTGTCCTTGACCATGGCCACGAAATCGTTGCCGAGCGGCGGCAGGATCGTCCGGAACGCCTGCGGAAAGACCACGTGCCGGAAGGTGCGCCAGCGCGACAGTCCCAGCGCCTGCGCTGCCTCTGTCTGGCCGCGATCGACCGCGTCGAGGCCAGCGCGGAACACCTCGGCGATGAACGCCGAATAGGCGATCGTGAGCGCGATGATCGCCCGCCAGAGCAGCGAGAAGTCGCGCGGCCGGATCGGCTCCACGCCCAGAGCGCCCAGCGCCAGGTTGATGCCGTCGATCGCCAGAGGCGCGAAGACGAACGCGACGTAGAGCAGCAGCACGATGATCGGAACGCCGCGGACGACCTCGATGTAGAACCGCGCGACCTGGCGCACCACAAGCCGCCGCGACCGGGCCATGACGGCCAGCAGGAGCCCGATGGCACAGGCCATCGAGAAGGCGACGATCGTCACGAAAAGCGTGATGCGGATGCCCGCCGACAGCTTGCTCAGGACGGCGGCATAGACGTCATCGGACAGCACCTGCCAGAACAGGTAGGCGCCGATCGTGGCCAGCACGACGAGCCAGTAGGGGAAGTCCTTGCCGCGGGAGACCGGCGTCATGCGAGGCCGGCCCCGGCCGGAGCCGGGGCCGTTCGTGTCACTGACCAAGCTGGTATTCGAGGAACCACTTGGTGTTCAGCGCCTCGAGCGTTCCATCGGCTTCCATCGCCGCGATGGCCGCGTTGATCGGCTCCACAAGGTCCGAACCCTTGGGGAAGATGAAGCCGAACTGCTCGGTCCCGAGCGGCTCGCCGATGATCTTGAGGCCGCCATCGGAGGCCGCGACATAGCCGTTCGCTGCGGTCGAATCCGACAGCACGAGGTCGACGTCGCCGGACCGCAGCGCCTCGAGGCCGGCGCCAAAGGTCTCGAACTTCACGATCCGCGGGTTCGCCTCGTCGCCATCGAGCACCTCGTAGACGCCCACATAGAACGGCGTCGTGCCGGGCTGCGCCGCCATCAGCAGGTCGGGATCGGCCGCGAACGCCGCCGCGTCGCCAAACCGCTCTTCGTCGCCGCGGACCATCATAAGCATCTGGCTGGTCATGTAGGGGGCGGAGAAGTCGACCTGTTCCTTGCGGTCGTCGCGGATCGTGATGCCGGTCATGCCCATGTCGAACTGGCCCTCGGACACCGCGGCGATCATCGCGTCCCAGCTTATGTTCTGGTAGGTGACGGTGATGTTCAGCCGTTCCGCGATCTCGGCCATCGCGTCGTATTCCCAGCCGATCGCCGTGCCCGATGCGTCAAGAAACTGGAGCGGTGGGTAGGCGTTCTCGGTGACGACGACCACCTCGCGGCCATCAAGGTCGGGCAGGTCCTGTGCGGCGGCGAACGTGGCCAAGGCAGACAGCGCGGCAGCAAGAGTGAGAGCAGCTTTCATCGGTTTCCCCTGGGTGAACCACTGGCCGCGCAGTATGCCGCGGCCGCTGGCGGTGGCAAGCAGTCAGCTGCCGCAGACCGGGCAGCCGTCGCGCCGCTTCGCGCCGATCGTCCGAGTCTCGCCGAGGAGCGCATCGTAGATCAGTAGCCGCCCCCGCAGCGGTTCGCCCGCGCCGGCGATCCACTTTACCGCCTCGACCGCCAGCATGGCGCCGAGGACGCCGGGAAGCGGCCCGGCCACCCCGGCCTCGGCGCAGGTCGGCACCAGGCCGGGCGCGGGGTCCTCGGGAAATACGCAGGCGTAGCAGGGGCCGCCCGTGGCCGGGTGATAGAGGCCGATCTGCCCCTCCCACTGGGTGAGCGCCGCCGACAGCAGGGGCAGGTCGCGAGCGACGCAGGCGGCATTGGCAAGCCGTCGCGTTGCCAGGCTGTCGGTGCCGTCGATCACGAGGTCGTAGTCGGCGAACAGCGCGTCGGCGATATCGGCCTCCAGCCTCCGGTGATAGGGCCTGACCGTCACGAACGGGTTGAGTGCGCGCAGTGCAGCCTCGGCCGAGAACACCTTCGGCATGCCGATCCGGGCATCGGTGTGGATGATCTGCCGTTGCAGGTTGCTGTTGTCGACGGTGTCGTCGTCGATCACGCCGATCGTGCCGACGCCGGCCGCCGCGAGGTAGAGGAGCGCCGGGCTGCCGAGCCCTCCGGCGCCGATCACCAGAACGCGCGCGGCGCCCAGCTTGCGTTGGCCCATGCCGCCGATCTCGCGCAGCATGATGTGGCGGGCGTAGCGGTCGAGCTCGACCTCTCCGAAGGCGCCCGCCCGCGCGGGCGGCGGATCGGCCGCGACCGGGTTGGTACGCGCCCTGATGGCCAGCAGGACACGGCGATAGGCCAGGACCAGCGCCGCGAACCCGCCGAGGATCAGCCAGAGTGCCGGCGAACCGCCCGTCGCCTCGCGGATCGCGCTCCCTTCGGGCAGCGCGACCTGCACCGCCAGAACCGCAATGTAGAGCAGGCCGAGCATCAGCCAGCGGGCCTGCCTCGCCACCCCCATCAGCGCGCCGAGACCCCAGAGCCCCGCCGCCAGCCCGATGACGAGGATCATGCCGCGCCCGTCGAGCCGAAGCCGCCTTCGCCCCGCGCGGTGCCGGCAAGTCCGTCGGTGACAACAGAGAACCGCGCCCGGACGACCGGCGCGACGACGAGCTGCGCGATCCGGTCGCCATGCCGGATCGTGTAGGGTTCGGCACCGAGGTTGACGAGCAGGACCCCGAGCGGCCCGCGATAGTCGCTGTCGATCGTGCCCGGGGTGTTGGGCAGCGTGATGCCGTGCTTGAGGGCCAGTCCCGATCGCGGCCTGATCTGAATCTCGAAGTTTTCGGGGATCTCCACGCAAAGGCCGGTCGGCACCACCATGCGCGCCATCGGCTGCAGTACAAGGCCGGCTGCGCGCAGCGCTGCCGGCAGGTTCGCCCGGATGTCGGCCCCCGCCGCCCCCGCGGTCTCGTAGGCCGGCAGGCCCAAGGACCGGTCGGCCGCCTCGTCCCAGAGCACCCTGACAACCGGCGTCATCGGCATGGCCCGGCGCTGCCCGGCGCGCGATGGCAGGGCCGGGCCCGCACGGCGCGCGGGCGCCCGCAGCGCGGCATCGAGAGGGCGGGCGCGGTCATCCCAGCGCCTCGGCGATGCGCGCGGCGATCTTCGCGGCGACCTGGTCCTTGGCCATCCGCGGCCAGCTCTCCGCGCCCGCTTCCGTGATCAGCGTCACCGTGTTCTCGGTGCCCCCCATGATCCCCGTTCCCGGCGAGACATCGTTCGCGATGATCCAGTCGCAGCCCTTGCGCGCGCGCTTCGCGGTGGCGTGCGCGACGACGTCGTCGGTCTCGGCTGCGAATCCCACCACGAGCGCGGGCCGCCCCTCGGCCAGTCGCGCGACGGTGGCGAGGATGTCGGGGTTCTCGGCGAACTGCAGCGCGGGCGGTCGGCCCGAGCGGTCCTTCTTCATCTTCGAGCCGGCCGCATTGGCCACGCGCCAGTCGGCGACCGCCGCAGCAAAGACCGCTGCATCTGCCGGCAGCGCGGCTTCGACAGCGGCCAGCATCTCAAGCGCGGTATCCACCCGCACGACACTCACCCCGGCCGGCGGCGGCACGCTTGCCGGGCCGGTGACGAAGGTCACGCGGGCACCGAGGGCGGAAAGCGCGCGGGCAAGGGCCGCACCCTGCGCGCCCGAGGACCGGTTGGCGATGTAGCGCACCGGGTCGATCGGCTCGTGCGTCGGACCCGAAGTGACGACCACGTGCCGCCCCCCAAGCGGCCCATCGCGCAGTGCGCGCTCCACCGCCGCGGCGATCTCCTCCGGCTCGGCCATGCGACCCGGCCCGAACTCGCCGCAGGCCATGGCGCCCTCGTTCGGCCCCGCGACGAGGATCCCGTCGCCCTTCAGCGTCGCGAGGTTCCTGCGCGTTGCCGGATGCTCCCACATCCGCACGTTCATCGCCGGCGCGATCAGCACCCGCTTGTCGGTCGCCATCAGAAGGGTCGAGGCGAGGTCGTCGGCATGGCCACCCGCCATCTTCGCCATCAGGTCGGCGGTGCAGGGGGCGACGACGACGAGATCCGCGGCCCGGGACAGCTCGATGTGGCCCATCTCGGCCTCGTCGGTCAGGTCGAAGAGATCGCGGTAGACCTTCTCGCCCGCCAGCGCCGAAGCCGATAGCGGCGTAACGAACTCCTCGGCCGCGCGGGTCAGGACCGGCACGACCCCGGCACCCCGTTCCCGCAGGCGCCGGATCAGCTCCAGCGCCTTGTAGGCTGCGATGCCGCCGCCGATGACGAGAAGGATGCGCTTGCCGCTCAGCATCTCGTTGGCCCCCGCCGTTCATCGCCTGTCTTAGGCGCCGGCGCCGGGGCTGGCAACTCCGCGACCTATCGGAACGCGGCGCAGGGATCGGGCCGCGGCGCGGGATCGGTGACGACCCAGAGGTCGAACGGGGGCGGCGTTGCCGGCGTGGCTTCAAGCTGGCCGAGCGCGATCACCGTGATCTCCGGCGCCGCCAGCCTGACGAGCGCCGGGGCGCCCCTGTCGGTCCGCGCGTGGCCCGTGCCGGCGATCACGACGACCGGCCCGCCCGTTGCCGTGACCGCATCGACCGCCGCGCGCGCGATCCCGGCATCGCGCAGGCGCTGGGCCTCGACCATTCCCGGAAGCATCTCGGCGGGAAGCGCATCGCAATGCGCCTCGGCCTGCTCGGCCTCGCGACGGGCCCGGTCGTCGTCGGCGAGCGGTTGGTCGAGACCATAGCGGGCCGCATCCGCGCCGAACGCGGCGGCTGCTCCGGACCGCATCGCCGCCCGCACCTCTGCGATCGGAAAGGCGGCACCGTAGATCCGTGCCTCGGGCGCCGCGGCGAAGATCGGGTGATACATTGCGAAATCCGGCCAGCCAGCTTCCGCCCAGCCCAACGCGGCGCCCAGTGCGGCGGCATCGCCACGGTTCTCCGGCGTGACCCGCAGGGCCTGTTCGGGGGTGAGCATCTCGAACACCAGCGCTTCGGGTGCGATCGCCGCGACCGCGGCGGCCTGATTCCCGTGGTGTGCGGGATTGTCATGCACCTCGCCCAGGACGACCACATCGGCGCCGGCGAAATCGCGGCGCCAGTCGATCTCGTCTGCCAGCGCAGCGCCGACCCACGGCGCCGCCAGGAGCGCCAGCGCTGCCGACGATCGTAGCCCCATCATCGCTTGCGGCGGAGCGCGAGGAGCGTCACCGCCAGCAGAAGCCCGCCCGCAGCCCAGAGCGCGCCCTGCTCGAGGGCGCCCCAGGCGGGGTTGCCGCCGTTGCCGACCCCGATCGCCACGAGCGCCCAGACAAGCGCGGCCAGCGTGAGGGGGTGACCCCGCACCGCCACGACCGCCGCCGCCCCGAGACCGGCGGCCAGGGCAAGGAGCGCGACCACCGGCCAGCCGCCGGACAGGCGCACCTGCGACACGGCGCCGCTGTCGACCAGCGTCGCCGACAGCCCGACGCAGGACGCGGCGACCGTCCAGCCCGCCAGGGTCGCCAGCGGAACGGCGATCAGCCATCCCGGCCGGCCCTCGCGCCGCGGCGGCGTCGCGAGGGCACGGGCCGCGACGGTCGCCGACAGCGCGATCGCGCCGAGCACGATCTGCGCTCCCCAGCCGAACCCGCCGACCGGAACCAGAATCTGCCAGGTCGCGCAGCCCCAGAACGCGGTGGCGACCCAGGGCCCCGCCGAAACCGGGCGCGGATCGTCGGCCCGCAACTGCCACGCCGCGTAGAGCAGGGCAGCAAGGAAAATCGGACCCCAGATCGAGAACGCATAGCCAGCCGGGGTCAGCGCCGTGCGGACGGCATCGGACTGAGCGCCGACCGCAACGGCATCTCCGACCAAGCCGAGAAAAGGTAGCCAGACATGCGACGATGCCGCAGCGATTTGCGCGACCGCCCCGGTAACGACCGCCCACCGCCAGCCGCGCGCGGGCGCAGAGGCCAGATCAGGCGAGGAAATGGTGGACCTCGGCGCTCTGCGATTCGAGGCTGCGCCGCATCTTCTGGAATGCTGCGGCTTCCAGCTGCCGCACCCGCTCTTTCGACAGGCCGAGTTCCTCGCCGAGGCTTTCCAGCGTCCGCGGCTCGTCGCGCAGCTTGCGCTCGCGCACGATGAACCTTTCCCGCGGGTTCAGCCCCTGGAGGGCCGCGACCAGCCAGGTGCGCAGCCGTTCGGTATCGCGGCGCGCCTCGACCAGCTCGGTCGCCTGGTCGCCGTCGTCCTCGAGCGTGTCGATCCATTCGCGCCCGTCCTCGTCGGCCGATTGCGTCGCGTTGAGCGAGAAGTCCGACCCCGAAAGGCGGCCCTCCATCATCTCCACATCCGCCAGCGGTACGCCGATCTCGGTTGCGATGAGCTGACGGAGCTGGTGCCCGTCAAGCATCTCGCCACGCTGCGCGGCTTCGCGCTCGAGCCGCGCCTGTACGCGGCGCATGTTGAAGAACAGCGATTTCTGCGACGAGGTGGAACCGGTCCGCACCATCGACCAGTTGCGCATCACGTAGTCCTGGATCGACGCCTTGATCCACCAGACCGCGTAGGTCGAGAAGCGGACGCCGCGGTCGGGATCGAACTTGTCTGCCGCCTTCATGAGGCCGAGGCCCGCCTCCTGGATGAGATCGTTCATCGGCGCGCCGTAGCGCTTGAACTTGGCCGCCATCGAGATCGCGAGGCGCATATAGGCCGTCACCAGCCGGTGCAGTGCCGCTTCGTCGCGCTGGTCGCGCCATGCATAGGCCAGGCGAAGTTCCGTCTCGGCGTCGAGAAGCTCGGCCCGCATCGCTTGGCGGGAGAGGGTTCCGGCGCTATAGCCATCAAACGACATGTGGCCCCCAGTCCAGAATTTCCAACTTCATCAGGCTTTACGCAACGCGCCGCCCACCGGATCAAATAATCTTGCGCCGCAGAGGTTCCCGACTATTGCCGCCGCTCTCGCTGGTCCTCGGCGGAGCGAGATCGGGCAAGTCGTCCTTTGCCGAGCGGCTTGCGGCCACCCATCGCGGGCCGCGCACCTATCTCGCGACGGCCGAGGCGGGCGATGCGGAGATGGCCGACCGCATCGCGCGGCACCGCGCGGACCGCGCGGGAAAGGGCTGGCACACGGTCGAGGCGCCACGCGACCTTGCGGGAGCGTTGCGGGTCGCCCCGCACGGCCTCGTCCTGATCGACTGCCTGACGCTCTGGCTGTCGAACCAGCTCCTCGCGGGCGCGACGCCCGATGACGAGACCGAGGGTCTGCTTGCCGCGCTCGCCGCCCGGTCCGCCCCGGTCATCGCCGTGTCGAACGAGGTCGGGTGGAGCATCGTGCCGGACAACGCGCTCGCCCGCGCGTTCCGCGATGCGCAGGGGCGGCTGAACCGCCGGGTCGCCGCGGAAGCGGGCCTGGCGGTCGCCGTCATGGCGGGCCTGCCGGTAGTCCTGAAGGGCGCGCTTCCCGACGGGCTCGATCACGATGCCTGATGGCGACACGCACAGGATGTCGTTGGCACGCTCGGCCGCCGGCCGGTAGACCGTCGGTACCGGCGGAGGAGGTGCGGCACATGACCTACGATCTGGCGATCGGCGATTGCGCATATTCGAGCTGGTCGCTTCGCGGCTGGCTTCTCTTCGATGCCTTCGGCCTGCCGGTAAGGGTCGAGCGGGCCCGGCTCTACACCGAGGAGGTGCAGCGCCTTCTTGCCGGCTACACGCCGGCCCGCACCGTGCCCGCCATGCGGACGCCGGACGGCCACGTCGTCTGGGACACGCTCGCCATCGCCGAGCATCTCGCCGAACGCCATCCCGAGGCGGGCCACTGGCCCGAGGAGCCGGGGCTGCGCGCCCTGGCACGCAGTCTCGCGGCAGAGATGCATTCGAGCTTTCAGGCCCTGCGATCGGCATGTCCGATGAACCTCCGCGTCTCCTATGCCGACTTCGCGCCGGACGACGCCGTTTGCGCCGACCTCGCGCGGATCGAGGCGCTCTGGGCCTTCGCCCTCGATCGCTCCGGCGGCCCCTGGCTCTGCGGTGCCTATTCCGCCGCTGATGCCTTCTTCGCCCCGGTCGCCGCCCGCATTGCCGGCTATGGCCTGCCGGTCGGCGGCAGCGCCGACGGCTACGTCGCGGCGCAACTGGCGCACCCGCCGTTCCGCCGCTGGCGGGCGATGGGCATGGCCGACGGACCCGATCAGGACTTCTACCGACGCCCGTTCGCGCGCCGCCCCTGGCCTGGGCCTTCGCCGCTCCCGGCCCGCCCGGTGGCGAGCGGGCCGGCCGTGAACGCGGCCTGTCCCTACTCGGCCGAACCCGTGACCCACTTTCTCGAGGCCGATGGCCGCGTGTTCGGCTTCTGCAACCGCTTCTGTCGCGACAAGACGGTCGCCGATCCCGAGGCCTGGCCCGCCTTTGCCGCGATTTACCATTCCTAAACCATTCCGGCGCTAACCGTTAACCTTGTCGGGCGAGGGATCGGCGGAATGGTGGCGCGCGCCTATACGGTGGCATTCGAAGGGGTCGAGGCGCGGCTCGTGGAAGTCCAGTGCGCGCTCACGGCCGGCATGCCGGGCTTCTCGATCGTCGGCCTGCCCGACAAGGCGGTGAGCGAGGCGCGCGAGCGGGTGCGCGCCGCGCTCTCTGCGCTGAACCTCGCGCTGCCCTCGAAGAAGATCACGGTCAACCTCTCTCCCGCCGACCTGCCGAAGGAAGGCTCGCATTTCGACCTGCCGATCGCGCTTTCGCTGCTGGCGGCGATCGACGTGATCCCGCGCGAGGCGGTGGCCGAGACGGTTGCCCTCGGCGAGCTTTCGCTCGACGGCTCGCTGGTGGCGGTCATCGGCGCACTGCCTGCGGCGATGGCGGCGGCCGAGGAAAACCGCACGCTCCTCTGCCCCAAGGCCTGCGGCGCCGAGGCGGCCTGGGTCGGCGCGACCACGGTGATCGCGCCGGCGACGCTGCTCGACGCGATCCGCCACTACACCGGCCAGGCGCCGCTCGCGCCGGCCGACCCGGGCGAGGTGACCCCCGGCCCGGCTGCGCGCGACCTGCGCGACGTCAAGGGCCAGGAAAGGGCCAAGCGCGCGCTCGAGATCGCGGCGGCGGGCCGGCACCATCTCTTCATGGTCGGAACGCCCGGGTCGGGGAAATCCATGCTCGCGGCGCGGATGCCGGGCATCCTGCCGCCGCTGACCGCGACCGAGGCGCTCGAGACCTCGATGATCCACTCGCTTTCGGGCCTGCTTGACGACGGCGGCATCTCGCGGGCGCGGCCGTTCCGCGAGCCGCATCACACCGCGTCGATGGCCGCGATCGTCGGCGGCGGGCGGGGCGCGAAGCCGGGCGAGATCAGCCTCGCCCACAACGGCGTCCTCTTCATGGACGAGTTCCCCGAGTTCCCGCGCGCCGTCCTCGAAACCCTGCGCCAGCCGATCGAGACCGGCGAGGTGGTGGTCGCCCGGGCCAACGCGCATGTGAGGTATCCCTGCCGGTTCCTTCTGGTCGCGGCCGCGAACCCGTGCAGATGCGGCTACCTCTCCGACCCGGCGCGGGCCTGCGCCCGGGTGCCGGCCTGCGGCGAGGACTATCTCGGGCGCATCTCCGGCCCGCTGATGGACCGGTTCGACCTGCGCGTCGAGGTGCCGCCGGTCAGCTACGCCGATCTCGACCTGCCGGAAGGCGGCGAAAGCTCGGCCGCGGTCGCCGGGCGGGTGGCAGAGGCGCGCGCGACCCAGGCGGCCCGCTTCGAGGGCCATCACGGGCTGCGCGTCAACGCCGATGCCGAGGGGCGGCTTCTCGAGGAGATCGCAGCGCCGGACCCCGACGGGCGGGAGCTCCTTGCGCGGATCGCCGAGCGGTTCGGCCTGTCGGCGCGCGGGTATCACCGGGTGCTGCGGGTGGCGCGGACCATCGCCGACCTCGCGGGATCGCGGGAGGTGCGCAAGCCCCACATTGCCGAAGCGGTGAGCTACCGGCTGTCGGTCGCCACATCCTGATCGGGGGCGCCCGCGTCCGGCCTTACCCGGCGCGGCGCCGCTCGATCGCGTCCCAGACAAGGCCGGCGGCGTTCACGCCATCGAACCGTTCGAGCTCCTGGATGCCGGTCGGGGAGGTGACGTTGATCTCGGTGAGGTAGTCGCCGATGACGTCGATGCCGACGAAGACCTGCCCCTTTTCCTTCAGCACGGGTCCGATCCGCGCGCAGATCTCGCGGTCGCGGTCGGTGAGGCCCACCGGTTCGGCCCGGCCGCCTACATGCAGGTTCGATCGCGTCTCTCCCGCCGCCGGGATGCGGTTGATCGCGCCGACCGGCACGCCATCGACGAGGATCACGCGCTTGTCGCCTTTCGTGACGGCCGGCACGTATTTCTGCGCGATGAGCGGCTCCCGGCTGAGGCCGAGGAAAAGCTCATGCAACGCGGCAAGGTTGCGGTCGTCGGCATCGAGCCGGAACACGCCGGCGCCGCCGTTGCCGTAAAGGGGCTTGAGGATGATGTCGCCATGGTCGGCCCTGAACGCCCGGATCGCCGCAAGCTCCCGGGCGATCAGCGTCGGCGGGGTCAGGTCGGGGAAGTTCAGCACTAGGAGCTTCTCGGGCGAATTGCGGACCCAGAACGGGTCGTTGACGACAAGCGTGCCCGGGTGGATCCGCTCCAGCAGATGCGTCGTCGTGATGTAGGCCATGTCGAAGGGCGGATCCTGGCGCAGCCACACCACATCCCAGGCCGCAAGATCGATCTCCGTCTCGGCGCCGTAGCTCACATGATCGCCGGCGACGCGACGGACCTCGACCGGCCAGCCGCGGGCGAGGATGCGGCCCTCGCGGAAGGCCAGGCGATCGGGCGGATAGTAGAACAGCCGGTGCCCGCGGGCCTGCGCCTCGAGGGCGAGGCGGAAGGTGGAATCGGCGTCAATGTTGACGCTGCCGATCGGGTCCATCTGAAAGGCAACCTTGAGGCTCATCCGCCGCTCCCACGCTCGCTCCGGCCATGTCATGATCGAGCCGCGGGGCGCATGCAACTCTTGCCGGGCGGGCGTCTTACCGGGCGCGCGGGCCCGATCAGTCGAACACGACGTTCTCGATCACCTTGACCCTGCCCGACCCGTCGACCATGGCGAGATCCAGCCGGACCTCGGTCAGCTGTCCGCGGGGTTCGGCGGCGACGAACTCCGAGGCCGCGGCCCAGATCCGGGCCGCCTGCCGCCCGGTCAGACGCTCGGCGGCGCGGGCGAAGTCTCGCGCCTTCTTGACCTCGACGAAGATGAGGCCGGCGCCGTCACGGGCGATGAGGTCGATCTCGCCGCCCGTGCCGCGCCAGCGCCGGCCGGCGATCTCGTGGCCATGGCGGCGGTAGTGCTCGGCCACCGCGCCCTCGGCGGCCAGGCCGGTATGGTAGGCGACGATCCCGCCCATGTCATTCTCCCCCGGCGAGCTTGAGCGCCGCCTGATAGACCTCGCGCCGGGGAACCCCGAGCGCCGCTGATACCGCCTCGGCCGCGTCGCGAACCGACATTCCGGCGAGCGCGGCGCGCAGCGCCGCATCGACATCGACGCTGGCGGCGGCTGCCCGCTCGGCCCGGTCGATGACGACGACGACCTCGCCGCGGGTTCCGGCGCCGGAGAACCGCCCGGCAAGCTCATCGAGCGTTCCGCGCACGACTTCCTCGAAGCGTTTCGTCAGTTCCCGGCATAGCACGGCACGCCTCTCTCCGCCTGCAACATCCGCCAATTCGGTTAACAGGTCGCCAACGCGCTTCGGCGATTCGTAGAGCACCAGGGTGGCGGGAATCGCCGCGACCTCCACCAGGAATGCGCGGCGGCCGGCACGGCTGGCCGGCGGGAAGCCCGCAAAGAGGAAGCGGTCGGTCGGAAGGCCGGCCACCGCCAGCGCAGCCAGCACCGCCGAAGCGCCCGGAACCGCGCTGACCGACACCCCGGCCGCGATCGTGTCTCGCGCGAGCGCGAAGCCCGGGTCGGCGACGAGCGGCGTTCCCGCCTCGGAGGCATAGGCGACCGAGCGGCCGGCGGCGAGATGGGCAAGCAGCTTCGGGCGCATCGCCGGGCCGTTGTGGTCGTGATAGGCGACGAGCGGCCGGCTGCCGAGCGGCACCCCGTGGATGTCCATCAGCCGGCGGAGCGTGCGGGTGTCTTCCGCGGCGAGGACGTCGGCCGAGGCGAGGGTGTCGAGCGCGCGCAGGGTGATGTCGCGCGCTGCCCCGATCGGTGTCGAGACGAGGTGCAGGCCGGGTGCCAGGTCGGTTTTCTGCCACATCGCCGCCTCCGCCGGCCTGCGCCGTTTACTTGCCCCAGGGAAGCCCTTAGGCTCGATCCGGTAACGCGCATCCACAGATCGAGTGTGAAGGGGGTCAGTCATGGTTTCGGGTTTCGGCGGCATTCGCAAGGCCTTGCGGTGGATCGCCGGCGCCGGCGCCGCGATAGTGCTGGCCGCCTGCGAGCCGGTCAGTGTCGCGGGCGGCGGGCCGACGATCGACGCCACGGCGCCGGTGCCGGTGGCGCTGATCGTGCCGGGCCGGTCGCCGCAGGCCGGCGACGCCGCGCTGGCCCGCAGCCTCGAGAACGCGGCCCGGCTTGCGATCGCCGACCTGCAGGGCGTCGAGATCGACCTTCGGGTCTACAATACCGGCGCCCAGTCCGCCGAGGCGGCCTCGGCTGCGGTGCAGGCGGTGAACGACGGGGCGCAGATCATCCTCGGCCCGGTCTTCGCCGATGCGTCCAACGCCGCCGGCGTCGCGGTGGCCGGCCGCGGCGTGAACGTGCTGAGCTTCTCGAACAACCCCGACATCGCCGGTGGCAACGTCTTCGTCCTCGGCAACACCTTCCGCAACACCGCGGACCGCCTTGTGCGCCACGCCGCGCAGCAGGGCCGCGGCAATATCTACGTCGTCCACGAGCGGACCCCCGCGGGCGAGATCGGGCGCCGGGCGATCGAGGCCGCCGTCGCGAGTTCGCGCGCGTCTCTCGCGGGCATTCAGGGCTACACGTTCAGCCAGCAGGGCGTGACGGCCGCCATTCCCGGGATCGCGAGCGCCGTGCAGGGCTCGGGCGCGAACGCAGTGTTCCTCACCGCGGACTCCGCGGGGTCACTGCCGCTCTTCGCGCAGCTCCTGCCCGAAGCCGGGGTCAGCCAGCAGACCACGAAGTACATCGGCCTCACCCGCTGGGACATTCCGCCCGCCACGCTGCAGCTTCCCGGCCTCCAGGGCGGCTGGTTCGCGCTGCCCGACCCGGCGCTGTCGCAGCAGTTCGCGGCACGCTACGCCGCCGCCTACGGCCAGCCGCCGGGCAACCCGATCGCCGGTCTCGCCTATGACGGGATCGCGGCGATCGGCGCGCTGGTCCGAAGCGGGCGCCGCGACGCGCTCGGCGCATCGGCGCTGACGCAGGGCTCGGGCTTCGTCGGCGTCAACGGCATCTTCCGCTTCCGGCCGGACGGTACGGCCGAGCGGGCGCTCGCCATCGCCGAGATCCGCAACAACCAGGTCGTCGTGATTGACCCCGCCCCCAGAAGCTTCGCCGGCGCCGGTTCCTGAGGCGCAGGTCCCCCCCGAAGCCTGCGAGCTGGAGGGGCATCATCACAGCGGTGCGGACGAGGCGGCGCTGATCGGCCGCCTCGATGCGGCCGCTGCCGGATCGCCCGGTCCCCGCCAGATCCGCGCCGCGGCGGTCGGCGTGCTGATGGCGCATCGCAGAGCCGAACTCGCGGCGATCGAACACGGGTTCCTGGCCACGCCGCGGTCGGCGCACCGGACGATCGGCGCCTATGCGGCGCTGACCGACACGCTCGTCAGGGCCGCCTTTCACGTCGCGACGCGCCACCTGCATCCGCTGCCGAACCCGACCGAGGCCGAACGCCTGGCGGTGCTCGCCGTCGGCGGCTACGGCCGGGCCGAGATGGCGCCGCATTCCGATGTCGATCTGCTGTTCCTCATTCCCTACAAGATGACCCCCTGGGCCGAGAGCGTCATCGAATCGATGCTCTACATCCTGTGGGACCTGCGGCTGAAGGTCGGCCATGCCAGCCGCACTGTGAAGGAGTGCCTGCGCCTCGGCCGCGACGACTACACGATCCGCACCGCGCTCCTCGAGAACCGCCATGTCTGCGGCGAGGCCGGGCTCAGCGCCCAGCTCTCCGACCGGCTGTGGCGCGAGCTGTTCCGCAACACGGGGCCCGACTTTGTCGAGGCAAAGCTCGCCGAGCGGGGCGAGCGGCTGCGCAAGCAGGGCGGCCAGCGCTACGTGCTCGAGCCGAACGTGAAGGAGGGCAAGGGCGGCCTGCGTGACCTGCAGTCGCTGTTCTGGATCGCCAAGTACCTCCATCGCGTCGACTCCAGCCGTGCGCTCTTGTCGCTCGGCTTCTTCCGGCCCGAGGAATTCGATGCGTTCGAGCGTGCGGAGGATTTCCTGTGGGCGGTCCGCTGCCATCTTCACCTGATCGCCCGGCGCGCGGTCGACCAACTCACCTTCGACATGCAGGTCGAGGTGGCACGCCGGATGGGCTATGCCGACGGCGGCGGCCGGCGCGCGGTCGAGCACTTCATGCAGGACTACTTCCGCCACGCGACCCGCGTCGGAGAAGTGACCCGGATCTTCCTGACCGCGCTCGAAGCGAGCCATGTCAAGCGGGAACCGGGCCTGCTGGGCCTGCTGCGGCGCCGGCGCCGCGCCCGGCCGCCCTACCGCATCAACCAGAACCGTCTCGACATCGCCGACGAGCAGGGGTTCCTTGCCGACAAGCTCAACATGATCCGGGTTTTCGAGGAGGCGCTGCGAACCGGGGTCCTGCTGCACCCCAACGCGATGCGGCTCATCGCGGCGAACCTGCGCCAGATTGACGACGACGTGCGCGCCGACCCCGAGGCGCGGCAGATCTTCCTCGACCTGATGCTCGAGCACGGCAACCCCGAGCGTGCGCTGCGCCGGATGAACGAGCTCGGCGTGCTGGCGGCGTTCATCCCGGAATTCGAGCCGATCGTGGCGATGATGCAGTTCAACATGTATCACAGCTACACGGTGGACGAGCACACCATCCAGTGCATCTCGACGCTGGCGCAGATCGAGCGGGGCGAACTGGTCGAGGAACTGCCGATCGCCAGCCGGATCCTCAAGAACGGGATCCGCCGCCGTGTCCTCTACGTGGCGCTGCTGCTGCACGACATCGGCAAGGGCCGGCCCGAAGATCATTCGGTCCTGGGCGCGCAGATCGCTCGGAAGGTCGCGCCGCGCCTCGGGCTCGACCCCGAGGAGTGCGAGACGGTGGAGTGGCTGGTCCGCTACCATCTGCTGATGTCCGACACCGCGCAGAAGCGCGATGTCTCCGACCCCCGCACCGTCCGCGACTTCGCCAAGGCGGTGAAGACGCGCCGCCGGCTCGACCTGCTCACCGTCCTGACCGTCTGCGACATCCGCGGCGTCGGTCCGCATACCTGGAACAACTGGAAGGCCATGCTGCTTCGCAGCCTCTACCGGCAGGCGGCGGACGCGCTCGAGAGCGGGCTCGAGGAACTGAACCGCGGCAAGCTCGAGGACGAGGCGAAGCAGGCACTGCGCGAGGCCCTGCCGGGCTGGGGCGCGGCCGCGATCGAGGCCGAGACGGCGCGCCACTACGGCCCCTACTGGCAGGGCCTCGACACCGAGACGCAGGCGGTGTTCGCGCGGCTGCTCCGCGGCCTCGGCGCCGACGAGGTCCGGATCGACCTGCACCCTGACGCCGATCGCGACGCCACGCGCGCCTGCTTCGCGCTGGCGGATCATCCCGGCATCTTCTCGCGCCTGGCTGGGGCGCTGGCGCTTGCCGGCGCCAATGTGGTGGACGCCCGGACCTATACGTCGAAGGACGGCTATGCGACGGCGGTGTTCTGGGTGCAGGACGCCGAGGGCGCCCCCTACGAGGAGGCCCGGCTGCCGCGGCTGCGGCAGACCATCGAGAGGACGCTGCGCGGCGAAGTCGTCGCGCGCGAGGCACTGAAGTCGAAGGACAAGATCAAGCGGCGCGAGCAGGAGTTCCGCTTCCCGACCTCGATCACCTTCGACAACGAGGGCTCGGACATCTACACCATCATCGAGGTCGATACCCGCGACCGGCCCGGGCTGCTCCACGATCTGACGCGAACGCTTGCCGCGAGCAACATCTACATTGCCTCGGCCGTCATCGCGACATATGGGGCGCAGGTGGTCGACGCGTTCTATGTCAAGGACATGTTCGGATTGAAGCTGGACAGCAAGGCCAAGCGCGACGCCCTCGAGCGGAAGTTGCGTGCGGCGATCGAGAAGGGTGCGGAGAGGGCACGCGCCTGATGCAGCCGATCAGGCTTGCCCGCGGCTTTCTGACGGTCGGCGCGTGGACGCTGCTCAGCCGCGTCGTGGGCTTCGCGCGCGACGTGATGATGGCGGCCTATCTCGGCGCAGGCCCCATCGCCGAGGCGTTCCTGATCGCCTTCTCGCTGCCGAACATGTTCCGCCGCTTTTTCGCGGAAGGCGCGTTCAACATGGCGTTCGTGCCGATGTACGCCAAGAAGCTCGAACGCGGCGAGGACGCGATGGGCTTCGCGCAGGACGCGTTCAACGGCCTCGCGACCGTGCTTGCCGTCTTCACGCTGGTCGGCACGCTCCTGATGCCCTGGCTGGTGCTGGCGATGGCGAGCGGTTTTCTGGGCGACGAGCGGTACGACTTTGCCGTCTACTATGGCCGGATCTGCTTTTCCTACATCCTTTTCATCTCGCTCGTCGCGCTGCTCTCGGGCGTGCTGAACGCACGCGGCCGATTTACCGAGGCGTCCTTCGTGCCGGTGCTGATGAACCTGATGTTCATCGTGGCCATGCTGCTCGCGCACTGGCAGGGCTGGCCGATGGGCCGCACGCTGGCCTGGACGGTGCCGCTGACCGGCATCGCGCAGCTCGCCTTCACCTGGGTCTGGGCCCACAAGGCCGGCTTCCGGTTCCATCCGGCCTGGCCAAGGCTAACGCCCGAGCTGCGGCGCCTCGCCGTGATTGCCGCGCCTGCGGTGCTCGCGGGCGGTGTCGTGCAGGTCAACCTCCTCGTCGGCCGGCAGGTGGCGAGCTTCACCGAGGGCGCCGTCGCCTGGCTTTCCTATGCCGACCGGCTCTACCAGCTGCCGCTCGGCGTCGTCGGCATCGCCGTCGGCGTGGTGCTGCTGCCCGACCTTGCGCGCAAGCTCGGGGCCGGCGACACCGCCGGCGGCCGCCATGCGTTCAAC
Organism: uncultured Rhodobacterales bacterium; assembly: GCA_964645155.1. GTDB lineage: Bacteria > Pseudomonadota > Alphaproteobacteria > Rhodobacterales > Rhodobacteraceae > CAZYBG01. The sequence continues at coordinate 54,936 of CAZYBG010000005.1, forward strand.
CGCGCCGCCGAGTTCTCGCTGATGCTCACGGTGCCGGCGGCGGTCGCCCTCGTCGCGATCCCCGTGCCGCTCATCTCGGTGCTGTTCGAGCGCGGCGCGTTCGATGCCGACGATACGGTCAACACGGCGCTCGCGCTGGCTGTCTACGGCCTCGGGCTGCCCGCCTTCGTGCTGCAGAAGGTGCTGCAGCCGGTCTTCTATGCGCGCGAGGATACCCGGCAGCCGTTCCGCTACGCGATCTGGGCGATGGTCATCAACGCTGTCGTCGCCGTCGGGCTGTCGCCGGTCATCGGGTTCATCGCGGCGGCGCTCGGCACCACGATGGCGGGCTGGGCGATGGTCTGGCTGCTCTGGCGCGGCTCGCGCGAGATGGGCGAGGCGGTCCGTCTCGACGACCGTGCGCGGCGGCGGCTGCCGCGGATCATCGTCGCCGCACTGCTGATGGGCGGCGCGCTCTGGGCGCTCAACCTGGCGCTTGGCCCGCTGTTCGGCCGCCAGGGAACCGACAACCTCGCCCTCGTGCTGCTCGTGGCCGGCGGCATCGCCAGCTACTTCGCGATCGGCCAGCTGATCGGGGCCGTGAGCTTCAAGGAAGTCCTGCGCGTTCTGCGCCGCCGTCAGGCCTGACGCAGCCGCCGCAGGACCGCGCGCCAGCCGCCCGGGCTGACGACAAACGACAGCAGAAACCCGGCGACGAAGCCCGCGAGATCCGCCACCCAGTCGCTGCCGCCGCCGAACAGCAGGCCGAAGATCAGCTGGAACCCGAGCAGGAACCCGATCAGCGTGAACGCCTGCGCCCGGTTCGCATTGGCCGCGCCGAGCCGGGTCCACAGGATGAAGGTGAACGCGCCGATCAGGCCGTAGGCAGCCGGGAAGCCGCCGAACAGCGGCGCCTCCACCCCGGGCAGTAGGGCGTAGGCGATGCCGCCCGCGACGGCCGACCCGAAGAACACGGCGAGGACCGCCCACCCGCGGAACACCTCTCCGACGAACTTGCCGAGGGCGAGCAGGAAGACGATGACGAAGAGGGCGTGGGTGACGCTGCCATGGACGAACGGATAGGCGACCAGCCGGACAAGCTCGGCCGGTGGGGCCTGCCGCGTCTCGATCATCCAGCGCAGCACCTGGCCGAACATGCCCCAGTCGCGGATCGCGTCGAGCCGCCATCCGATCGCGGCCGGCTCGCCGAGAAGACCGCGCGCCCCGAGGCTGAGCGCCGCCTCGATCGCCGCGATCGGCAGCGTCAGGAGCCAGACCACGGGCGGCAGCGGGTTGAGCGGCGGGGTGTTGTAGTCGGGGTTCATCCGGATGGCCTTCGGTTGACGGCGCACCGGCCCAGCGATAAGCGGGCCGGACACCGAATTCCAGACGGAGCTGGCGCCGTTGGCCGCTTTCATACCCCGCGTGTTCTCCGGCATCCAGCCTTCGGGCGGGCTGACGCTCGGCAACTACCTCGGCGCGCTTCGCCGGTTCGTCGAGATGCAGGACGAGGGCCGTTTCGAGACGGTCTACTGCATCGTCGATCTGCACGCGATCACCGTCTGGCAGGAACCCGCGAAGCTGGCTGCGCAGACGCGCGAGGCCGCGGCGGCGTTCATCGCCGCGGGGATCGACCCCGAACGGTCCATCCTCTTCAACCAGAGCCAGGTCGCCGCCCATGCGCAACTCGCGTGGGTCTTCAACTGCGTCGCCCGGCTCGGCTGGATGAACCGGATGACGCAGTTCAAGGACAAGGCCGGAAAGAACGCCGAGAACGCCTCGCTCGGGCTCTATGCCTACCCGTCGCTGATGGCGGCCGACATCCTCGTCTACCATGCGACGCACGTGCCGGTCGGCGAGGACCAGAAGCAGCACCTGGAGCTTACCCGCGACATCGCCGCGAAGTTCAACCACGACTACGGCGTGGACTTCTTCCCGCTGACCGAGCCGGTGATCGAGGGCGTGGCGACGCGGGTGATGTCGCTGCGCGACGGCACGAAGAAGATGTCGAAGTCCGACCCCTCGGACATGAGCCGGATCAACCTGACCGACGATGCCGACACGATCGCGCAGAAGTTCCGCAAGGCGAAGACCGACCCCGAGCCGCTGCCCGACGGCTATGACGCGCTGAGGACGAGGCCGGAGGCGAAGAACCTCGTCGACATCTATGCCGCCCTGTCGGGGCGGGGGACGGACGCGGTGATGGCCGAGGTCGCGGGGATGCAGTTCGGCACGTTCAAGCCGCGCCTCGCCGACCTTGCGGTATCGGTCCTCGCGCCGATCAGCGCCGAGATGGCGCGGCTTGCCGCAGACCCTGCCGAGATCGACCGCATCCTCGGCCGCGGTGCGGAACGCGCGGAGGCGCTCGCGCTGCCGATCCTCGGGCAGGTCTACGATATCGTGGGCATGGTCCGGCGGCGCTGAGCCCTGCGTCACGAATCGGATTCAATAACCGGCGATAGTTCCGCTGTCGCTTCCCCGGCGGCACAACCGGCGCGGTCGGCCCCTGCCCAACCCCGAGCCAATGGCCGCTGCCCGAAGCGGCCTGACACGCGCCCGACCGATGCGATCGGCCATTGTTGCGGCAGATCGTGCGCCCCCGGCCTCCTGGCCGGGGGCGTCTTTGCATGCCGCCGCACAGCATCGGTGCAGCCGCGCGACTCATCGTCCCTGCAGATTCCGGCTATGGTATCGGCAAAGGAGAGATCGCCATGTCGTCACCCGTTCATCCCGCCACCCGGATCGGCCATGTGCACCTCAAGGTTGCCGACCTCGACCGCGCGATCGCGTTCTACGCGGGCGTCCTTGGTTTCGGGATCACGCAGCACTACGGGCAGCAGGCCGCGTTCCTGTCGGCCGGCAGCTACCACCACCACATCGGCCTCAACACCTGGGAGAGCAAGGGCGGCACGCCGCCCCCGGCGGGCCATACCGGCCTCTACCACACCGCGTTCCTCTACCCCGACCGCGCGCAACTCGGCAACGCGCTCCGCCGGGTGGTCGAGGCGGGCATCCCGATCGACGGCGCGGCCGACCACGGTGTCTCCGAGGCGATCTACCTCCGCGATCCCGACGGCAACGGGGTCGAACTCTACCGTGACCGGCCCGAAGCGGACTGGCCGCGCGACGCCGGAGGCAGCCTGCGGATGGTGAACGCGCCGCTCGACCTCGCTGCGCTCCTCGCCGAGGCCGCCTAGGGTGGACCCGACCCGGCCGCCTGCCTAGACTGCCACCCGCAGCGGAGGCAGCGGAATGGCAACGGGCACCAATATACGGACATGGTTCGGCGGCGGCTGGCACTACGGCGACGTCGCGATCATGAGGGCGGCCGACCATGGCGCCTGGCTCGGGACGACCGTGTTCGACGGCGCCCGGTTCTTCGACGGCGTCGCGCCCGACCTCGATGCCCATTGCGCGCGCGTCAACCGCTCGGCCGAGGCGCTGATGATCACCCCGACCTTCGGCGCCGACCAGATCGTCGCCATCGTGCGCGAGGGCCTCGCGTTCTACCCGAAGGACGCGCCGGTCTACATCCGCCCGATGTACTGGGCGCTCGACGGCGGCCCCCTCGGCGTCGTGCCCGAGCCCGGCGCGACCGGCTTCGCCGTCTGCCTCGAGGAGATCCCGATGGCCCCGGCCGATGCCACCGTCACCCTGACGACGACACGCTTCCGCCGCCCGGTCCTCGAAAGTGCGGTCGTCAACGCCAAGGCCGGCTGCCTCTATCCCAACAACGCAAGGATGCTGGCCGAGGCGCGGTCGAAGGGCTACGGCAACGCCCTTGTCGCCGACGCGCTGGGCAACGTGGCCGAGAGCGCGACCTCGAACGTGTTCATGGCGCGCGATGGCGAGGTGTTCACGCCGGTCGCGAACGGCACATTCCTCGCCGGGATCACGCGGGCGCGGCACATCGCAAACCTGCGCGCCGACGGGTACCGCGTGCACGAGACGGTCCTGACCTTCGATGACTTCCGGGCGGCCGACGAGGTCTTCCTGTCCGGCAACATGTCCAAGGTGACGCCGGTGACCGAGTTCGATGGAACCCACTACCAGATCGGCCCCGTCACGCGGCGCGCCCGCGAGCTCTACTGGGACTGGGCGTTGTCGGCCTGATCCGATGCGGCGGCTCGCCCACATCGTGCTGACCGCCGCCGCGCTCGGCACCGGGGCCGTTGCGCTCTGGATGCTGGGGCAGAACCCCCTTGCGGCCCCGGTGGTGGAACGGTCGACCGCCGAGGTCCGGGTGGCGCTCGAAAGGGCCATGGCGCGCACCGTCACGCCCGACTGGCTCCTGCCGCGCCTCGGCGAGGCGCTGGCCGCCGACGACCGTGACCGGGTGGAGATGCTGGCTGGCCTGGCCGGGGCGCACGGCATCGCGCTTCCCGCCGACATCGCGGCGGCCGTCGCCGCCGTTCTGGCGCCACGGCCGTTTTCGGAGCGGGCCTCCGGGTGCGCCGCCTGCGCGGTGGACATTCACGCCTGCGCCAGCCTGGCGCAGATGGGTGCCTGCGCGCTGCCGTTCGAGATGACCGTCGCCGGCGACGTCAACGCGCTGCGCCGGCAGGCGACCGCGGCCATCCGCGACGAGCCGGTGGACGAGATCGAGACCGGCCTGGCGCTGGTCGGCATCGGCGCCACGGTGGCAGTGCTGGCCAGCGGCGGGTCGAGCTACGTCGTGAAGGGCGGCGCGACGCTGGTGCGCGTCGCGCGGCGGATGGGGGCGCTGACGCCGGCCTTCGGCCGCGAGCTGGGCGATGCCGCCCGGCTGCCGGTCAACTGGGACGCGGTCCTCCTCGCCCGCCCGCTCGACGAGATCACCGATACCGCGCAGCTCGCACGGATCGGCCGCATTGCCGAGGATTTCGGGACGCTGCGGGCCAACACCTCGACCGCCGAGGCACTGGTGCTGCTGCGCCATGTCGACACCGCGCAGGACGCCCGGCGCCTTGCGCGGCTGTCCGCGGCCGCGGGGCCGCAGACGCGGGCGACGATCGAGGTCCTCGGCAAGGCCCGCGCGTTCCGCGCCCTCACGCGGGTCACCGACCTTGCGCTTGCGTTCATCGGTGTCGTGGCGGCGCTCGTCGCGCAGATCGGCTCGCTCGCCCTCTCTCTCGTCCTCGGCCGCCTGCGCCGGCTGACGCGTCCGCGGCGCCGGTTGCGCCCGCCCGCGCGCCGGGCCATGATCGCAGACCACTAGGGGGAACCTCGATGCGCAAGTTTCTCGTCGTTCTCGACGACAGCCGCGAGTGTCTGAATGCCATGCGCTTCGCCGCGATGCGGGCCGCCAAGACCGGCGGCGGCGTCATCATCCTTTCGGTCATCCCGCCCGAGGAGTTCCAGCACTGGATCGGCGTCGGCGACATCATCCGCGAGGAGGCGCGGGAGCGCATCGAGGCGCATTTCGAGGTGTTCGCCAAGTGGATGCACGACAAGCAGGGGGTCGATCCCGAACTCGTCATCCGCGAAGGCGAGCCCGTTCCCGAGATCCTGGACCTGATCCGGGACGACCCCGAGATCGGCGTCCTGGTCCTCGGCGCGGGGTCGGACAAGGCCGGGCCCGGCCCGCTGGTGACCCAGCTCACCCGCTCGGCCGGCACGCTGCCGGTGCCCATCACCATCGTTCCCGGCGAGTTGTCGAAAGAGCGGCTCGAGGCGGTGACCTGAGGGCGCAGTGCCATCGCCCCGCCCGGTTCAGGCGGCACCCATCAGCCGCAGGGCAAGGGTCAGCTGGCAGCCGAAGCCGATCAGGAACAGGACGGTGCGGACGACCGGAAGCGCCAGGATGTGGACGACGTAGTGGCCAAGGCGCACCCAGAAATAGATCGCGGCGGCAGAAGCAGTCAGCCCGTCGCCATGGCCCAGCAGCCCCACCATCAGCGCAAGCGGCGCAAAGACCACCAAGTTCTCTACAGCGTTGTAGTGCGCCCGTTTGGCGCGGAGCGCCCAGTCGGCATTGTGGGGGTGGGCGCCGGTCGGGTCCCAGACGGCGGCTACCGGACCGAGCTGGACAATCAGCTGGAGGATATAGGGCACCCAGAGCAGTGCGGTCAGCGCGGCGACACGTGTGAGCCAGACGAGTTCAGGCGAAAGGGCTTCGGGGGTCATGACGAGCTCCGTTCAGGATTGCGCAGAACTCGGGCTTAGCCTTTCCTGGCCGTTCTCGTAAGAATGCACAGACATGACATATACTGTCCAAAGGGATACTGACTTCATGCGAAAGCAACGCCACAAGATCGAGCGCCTCGATGCCTGCCCGATGGAGGCGACGCTCGACCTGATCGGCGGGAAGTGGAAGGGCGTCATTCTTTACCGGCTCAGCACGAGGATGCATCGCTTCAACGAGTTGCACCGCCTTGTTTGCATGGTCACGCCACGCACTCTTGCCAAGCAGCTGCGCGAACTGGAGGCTGACGGCCTTGTCCACCGCAAGGTCTATGCCGAAGTGCCGCCGCGCGTCGAATACACGCTGACGGAAACCGGCCGGACCCTAGCGCCGATCCTCGCCGCAATGAAGGTCTGGGGCGAGGAGCACGTGCTGAAGCCGGCGGCCCCTTAGAACCGTTCTAAACCTTGACAGTTCGGACCGGCAGGCGCATATCCGACTGCAATCGTCGGAGATCCCTTCCATGTTCATCCAGACCGAATCCACCCCGAACCCCGCGACGCTGAAGTTCCTGCCCGGGCAGACGGTGCTCGAGGCCGGAACGGCCGACTTTCCGACGGCGCCGGCAGGGGCGAAATCGCCGCTCGCGCGCCGGATCTTCGCGGTCGACGGCGTCACCGGCGTGTTCCTCGGCACCGACTTCGTGACCGTGACCAAGGCCGAAGGCGTCGCCTGGGAGCATATCAAGCCGGCCATCCTCGGCGCGGTGATGGAGCACTTCCAGTCCGGTCAGCCGACCCTCGAGGGCGAGGCGGCAGGCGGCGACGGCCATGCGAGCCACGATGGCCCCGACGCCGGGATCGTGAGCCAGATCAAGGAGCTGCTGGATACCCGGGTCCGCCCGGCCGTGGCGCAGGACGGCGGCGACATCACGTTCCACGGCTTTGACCGCGGCATCGTCTACCTGCACATGCAGGGCGCCTGCGCGGGCTGCCCCTCGTCCACGCTGACCCTGAAGATGGGCATCGAGAACCTGCTCCGGCACTACATCCCCGAGGTCATCGAGGTGCGGCCGGTTGCGGCCTGAGCCGCTGATCCTTGCCTTCGACACATCGGCCGCGCACTGCGCGGCCGCTTTGCTTTCGGGCGACACGATCCTTGCGGAGCGCGTCGAGCCCATGGCGAAGGGCCAGGCGGAGCGGTTGCTGGGGCTGCTCGGCGAGGTTCTGGCCGAGGCCGGCGCCGGCTGGCGCGACCTTTCCGCGATCGGCGTCGGCACCGGGCCCGGCAACTTCACCGGCATCCGCCTTTCGGTGGCAGCGGCGCGCGGCCTCTCGCTCGGCCTCGGCATCCCCGCGATCGGCGTCTCGTCTCTGGAGGCTGCCGCCCACGGGCTGTCGCCGCCGGTCCTCGTCGCGCTCGACGCGCGCCGGGGCGAGGTCTACCTCCAGTTCTTCGACCGGGCCGGGGGCGCCGGGGCGGTGCTGGCCGCGGCCGGCACGCTGCCCGCCTGGGCCTTCGCCGCGACCCGCGTGACCGGCGACGCGGCGTCCTCGGTCGCCGCGCTCCTGCCCGGCGCCGCGGTCGTGGCGCCGCGCGACCCGGTCGCCGTCGCCGTCGCCCGCATCGCGGCAACGCGCTGGGCAACGGCGCAGCCGCGGCCGGCCCCGGTCTACCTTCGGCTGGCCGACGCGATGCCGCCGCGCGCGCCGGTCCCCGAAGCCCTGTCATGACACCGGCCGATCTGGCACGGCTCCACGCGGAGACGTTCCTGTCGCCGCGGCCATGGACGGCGGCCGAGTTCGCAGGCGTCCTGGGCGGCCCGGGCGCCTTCCTGCTGACCGAGGGTGCAGCGTTTCTGGTCGGCCGCGCCGCGGGCGGCGATGCCGAACTCCTGACGCTCGTGGTGCCGGCCACGGCGCGCCGGCAGGGCCTGGGGCGCCGGCTCCTCGCCGGATTCGAGGCAGAGGCGGTGCGCCGCGCGGCCCGCGACGGATATCTCGAGGTCGCCGCCGACAACGGCCCGGCGCGCGCGCTCTATGGCGCCGCTGGGTGGCGCGAGGTCGGGCGCCGCCGCGCCTACTACGCCCGGCCGGGCGGCGCCCCGGTCGATGCGCTGACGCTCGCGAAGCGGTTCGGCGATGGCTGAGACCGCGCCATCGGCCCTTATCCACGGCAGCCCGGCCCGGCCGCGGTGCCGCGCCTGCAAAATGGCGCTTGACCCCCTGCACCGCCTTCGCCCTAATTCCGCGACGATCCGCAAGAGATCACGCGAGTTTCTGATGGCTGCCGGGCGCGGGACGATCCCGGAGGCCGATACACCAACCGGGAGACATCCATGACAACGATGCAGACATTCCTCGGCGCCGCCGCCGCGCTGGGCCTTGTGGCCGGCGCCGCAACGGCCGAGCCGGCGCTCATCTTCGATCTTGGCGGCAAGTTCGACAAGTCGTTCAACGAAGCCGCGTTCAATGGTGCCGAACGGTGGCGGACCGAGACGGGGGGCAGCTACCGCGAGATCGAGATGCAGTCCGAGGCGCAGCGCGAGCAGGCGCTTCGCCGGCTGGCCGAGTCCGGTTCCAACCCGATCGTGATGACGGGCTTCGCGTTCGGCGACGTCCTGAACCAGGTCGCCCCGGACTACCCCGACACCAGCTTCGCGATCATCGACGGGTTCGTCGAACAGCCGAACGTGCGCGCGATCCTGTTCTCGGAACACGAGGGCTCGTACCTGGTGGGGATGATGGCAGCAATGGCGTCGCAGTCGGGCACGGTCGGCTTCGTCGGCGGAATGGACATTCCCCTGATCCGCAAGTTCGCCTGCGGCTACGCCCAGGGCGTCAAGGCAGTGAACCCCGACGCCACGATCGTCGCCAACATGACAGGCACGACCCCGGCCGCCTGGAACGACCCGGTGAAGGGCGCCGAGCTTGCCAAGGCCCAGATCAGCCAGGGCGCGGACGTCGTCTACGCCGCGGCCGGCGGCACCGGCATCGGCGTGCTGCAGGCGGTGGCCGATGAAGGCAAGCTCGCCATCGGCGTCGACAGCAACCAGAACTACCTGCATCCCGGCTCGGTGCTGACCTCGATGCTGAAGCGGGTCGACAACGCCGTCTACGACGCGTTCACCGCGGGCGCCGAGCTCGAGACCGGGATCGTGACGATGGACCTCGCCTCGGAAGGCGTCGGCTACGCGCTCGACGAGCATAACGCGAGCCTCGTGACCGACGAGATGAAGGCGGCCGTGGACGACGCGGCGGCGAAGATCTCCTCGGGCGAGCTCGCGGTCCATGACTACATGTCGGACGACAGCTGCCCCGCGCTCACCTTCTGAATGGACGCGGCATTGCCAGAGGGGCGGCCCGTGGCGGTCGCCCCCGCGATCGAACTGCGCGGCATCTCCAAGGCCTTCGGGCCGGTGCAGGCGAACAAGGATATCTCGATCCGCGTGATGCCCGGAACGATCCACGGCATCATCGGCGAGAACGGCGCCGGAAAGTCGACGCTGATGTCGATCCTGTACGGCTTCTACAAGGCCGATGCGGGCCAGATCTTCATCAACGGCATTCCGACTGAGATCACCGACAGCCAGGCTGCGATCCGCGCTGGCATCGGCATGGTGTTCCAGCACTTCAAGCTCGTGCAGAACTTCACCGTGCTCGAGAACGTCGTGCTTGGCGCCGAGGACGGCGCGCTGCTCAGGCCGTCGCTGTCAAAGGCGCGAACGCTCCTGAAGCAGCTCGCCGAGGAATACGAACTGGAGGTCAATCCCGACGAGACGATCGAGGAGCTGTCGGTCGGCCACCAGCAGCGGGTGGAGATCCTGAAGGCGCTCTATCGCAAGGCCGACATCCTGATCCTCGACGAGCCGACCGGCGTTCTGACCCCGCCGGAGGCCGACCACCTGTTCCGCATTCTCGAGGGGCTCAAGGCGCAGGGCAAGACGATCATCCTCATCACCCACAAGCTGCGCGAGATCATGGAGGTGACCGACACGGTCAGCGTGATGCGCCGCGGCGAGATGACCGCGACCGTCGAGACGGCCGGGACGAGCCCGGAGCAGCTAGCCGAGCTGATGGTCGGCCGCAAGGTGCTGCTGCGCGTCGACAAGAAGCCGGCCGCGCCCGGCCCGGTGGTGCTCGACGTCGAGAACCTCCGCGTCGTCGACGACGACGGGGTCGAGCGGCTGCGCGGCATCTCGCTGCAGGTGCGCGCCGGCGAGATCCTGGGCGTCGCCGGGGTCGCCGGCAACGGCCAGTCCGAGCTGCTCGAAGTCCTTGGCGGGATCGAGAAGGCGACCGGAACCGTCCGGATCGAGGGCGAGGAGATCGACCTGACCGGGCGGCGTTCCGATGGCGGCACGCGCCGCGCCAGCGGCATCGCGCATGTGCCCGAGGACCGCCAGCGGCTTGGCCTGATCCTCGATTTCATGGCGTGGGAGAACGTCGCCTTCGGCTACCACCACGCGCCCGCCTACCAGCACAACGCACTCCTCATGGACAACGCGGCCATCGTCGAGGACACCGAGGGCAAGATGGCGCGGTTCGATGTGCGCCCGCCGAACCCGAGGCTGACGGCGCGCAGCTTCTCCGGCGGCAACCAGCAGAAGATCGTGCTCGCGCGCGAGATGGAGCGCAACCCGAGACTCCTCTTGGTCGGGCAGCCGACGCGCGGCGTCGACATCGGCGCGATCGAGTTCATCCACAAGCGCATCGTCGCGCTGCGCGACGCGGGCGCGGCCGTCCTTCTGGTCAGCGTCGAGCTCGACGAGATCCTGTCGCTGTCGGACCGCATCGCGGTGATGTTCGACGGCCGCATCATGGGCGAGCGGCTGCCCGGCGAGACCGACGCGCGCGAGCTGGGGCTGCTGATGGCGGGGATCGAGGGGAGGAAGGCGGCTTGACCACGCATGCCCCCGCCGCGCGGCCACCTCTCAGCGCTCGCCCGATGGCGGCGTGCCGCCAGCATCGGCGGCGAGGGGAGTCCTGATGAACCGCCTGCCGGTCTGGGCCGATGTCGCGCTGGTGCCGATCCTGTCGCTGCTGCTCGCGCTCATCATTTCGGCGCTGGTGATCCTCGCCATCGGCGCCGACCCGGTCGAGGCGATGACGACGATGCTGCAGGGCGCGGTGGGGTCGTCCTACGGGTGGGGCTACACGCTCTACTACGCGACCTCGTTCATCTTCACCGGCCTTGCGGTGACGGTCGCGTTCCATGCCGGGCAGTTCAACATCGGCGGCGAGGGGCAGGCGCAGATCGGCGGCCTTGGCGTCGCCATCGTCTGCCTGTCGATCGCCTGGCCGCACTGGACGCTGGCGCTGCCCGCCGCGATGATCGGCGCGGCGCTCTTCGGCGCGGCCTGGGCGGCGATCCCGGCGTGGTTGCAGGCACGGCGCGGCAGCCACATCGTCATCACGACGATCATGTTCAACTACATCGCCGCCTCGCTGATCGTCTATCTGCTGGTCAACGTCTTCCGCCCGCCGGGTTCGATGGACCCGGCGACCGCGCGCTTTCCGGCCGGTGCCAACCTGCCGACGCTGCATGACATGCCGCTGATCGGCGGCCTCTTCACACCGGCGGCGCCGGTCAACATCACCTTTCTCCTCGCGCTGCTGGCCTGCTGGCTCGTCTGGCTCCTGCTCTGGCGCACCCGGCTTGGCTACGAGATCCGCGCGTTCGGCAAGTCGGAGCCGGCGGCGGTCTATGCCGGCATCTCGCCGACCCGGATCATCATGCTCTCCATGCTGATCTCGGGCGCGCTGGCGGGCCTCATGGCGATCAACAACGTGATGGGCGAAAGCGAGCGACTGGTCCTGAACTCGGCCGAGGGGGCCGGGTTCATCGGCATCGCGGTCGCGCTGATGGGGCGGAACCATCCCGTCGGGGTCCTGCTCGCCGCGATCCTGTTCGGGATCCTCTACCAGGGCGGCGCCGAGATCGGGCTCTGGACGTCGATCCCGATCGAGTTGCGCACCGTCGTGCAGGCGCTGGTGATCCTCTTCACCGGCGCGCTCGACAACGCGATGCGGATGCTCGTCGGCCGGGCGTTCCGGGTCTTCGGCTGGAGCGGGAGGACGGCCTGATGGATTTCGCCACGCTCCTGCAGATCCTCGACTCGACGCTCCGGCTTGCGACGCCGCTCCTGCTCGCGTGCCTCGCCGGCCTGTTCTCCGAGCGTGCGGGCATCTTCGACATCGGGCTCGAGGGCAAGATGCTGATGGCGGCGATGGCCTCGGGCGCGGTCGCCTTCCTGACCGGGTCGGTCTGGATCGGGCTCCTCGCCGGGATCGTGGCCTCTGTCGCGCTGTCGCTGCTCCACGGACTCGCCTCGATCACCTTCCGCGGCAACCAGCTCATCTCCGGCGTCGCGCTCAACTTCCTCGCATCGGGGATCACCGTGCTGATCGCCGAGGATCTCTTCGGGCAGGGTGGCCGGACGCCGCCTCTCGCCGGCGATGCGCGGTTCCAGCCGCTCGCGCTGCCGTTCGCGGCCGAACTGCGCGGCGTTCCGGTGATCGGCCCGATCTATGCCGAGCTCATCTCGGGCCATTCGGCGCTGGTCTACGTCTCCCTGCTCATGGTGCCGCTCACGTGGTGGGTGCTCTTCCGGACGCGGTTCGGCCTCCGGCTCCGGGCGGTCGGCGAGAACCCGGAATCCGTCGACACCGCGGGCGTGTCGGTCGTGCGGCTGCGCTACACGGCGGTCTTCATCACCGGGATCCTCTGCGGTCTGGCCGGCGCCTACATGGCCACGGCGCTGCAGGCGGGCTTCGGGCGCGAGATGACGGCCGGACGTGGCTACATCGCGCTTGCGGCGCTGATCTTCGCCAAGTGGCGCCCGTGGTACGCGCTCTATGCCTGCCTGCTCTTCGGCTTCCTCCAGGCGCTCGCGCTCAGGCCGGACGTCATCGAGGGCGCCGTCGGGTTCGACGTGCCGGTGCCCGCGCTCGATGCGCTGCCCTACGTGCTGACGGTGATCGTGCTGGCGGGTTTCGTCGGCAAGGCGATCCCGCCGCGCGCCGGTGGCCAGCCCTACGTTAAGGAGCGCTGAGCCCCTTAGTTCCGGGCAACCGTTTGACACCGTTCGGATATGGGCGCATGTCTGGGTCTACCCGAAACCCTCCCGGCCGGGCGCTCGATGCAGCTCTACCTCCCCATCGCCGAGGTGTCCTCGAACATCTTCCTGCTGCTCGGGATCGGCGGGGCCGTCGGTCTCCTGTCGGGGCTGTTCGGCGTCGGCGGGGGCTTTCTCATCACGCCGCTCCTCTTCTTCATCGGCATCCCGCCGCCGGTGGCGGTCGCCACGGGGGCGAACCAGGTCGTCGCCTCGTCGATCTCGGGGGTCCTCGCGCATCTGCGGCGGCGGACCGTCGACCTGCTGATGGGCGGCGTCCTCCTCGTCGGCGGGCTGGCCGGATCGGTCGCCGGCATCGTGGTGTTCAACGCGCTGCAGGCGGCTGGCCAGATCGACGTCGTTGTGCAGCTTTCCTACGTGATCTTCCTTGGCATCGTGGGCCTGCTGATGTTTCAGGAAAGCGCGCGGGCCGTGTTGCGGGCGCGGCGCGCGCCCGGGCGGGTCGAGCGGCGCCAGCACCTCTGGCTGCATCGGCTGCCGTTCAAGATGAAGTTCCGGACATCCGGCCTCTACATCTCGGTCATCCCGCCCCTCGCGGTCGGCTTCGTCGTCGGGGTTCTCGCCGCCATCATGGGCGTCGGCGGGGGCTTCATCATGGTGCCGGCGATGATCTACCTCCTCGGGATGCCGACCAAGGTCGTCGTCGGAACCTCGCTCTTCCAGATCACCTTCGTGACGGCGTTCACCACGTTCATGCACGCCGTCACCAACTACTCGGTCGACATCCTGCTCGCAATCATCCTGATCCTCGGCGGCGTGATCGGGGCGCAGGTCGGCACGCGCCTCGGGGCGCGGCTGCGGGCCGAGCAGCTGCGCATCCTGCTGTCGCTCGTCGTGCTGGCGGTCTGCGGCAAGCTGCTCTTCGACCTCGTGATCGAGCCTGCCGAGCTCTATTCCATCGGCTACCGGAGCTCGCGGGGATGATCCGGGCAGCGCTTCTCCTCGGCCTCTGGATCCTGGCCTCCGCCGCGGCACGGGCCCAGGCGCCGGCCGAGCGCGTCATTGCCGGGCTCAGCCAGAACCGGGTGTCGATCAACGCGAACTTCGACGGTTCGGAGATCCTGGTGTTCGGCGCGATCAAGCGCGATGCGCCGGCGCCCGAGGACCCGCCTCTCGAGGTGATCGTGACGGTCACCGGCCCGCAGGCCCCGGTCACCGTCAGGAAGAAGAACCGCGAGTTCGGAATCTGGATCAACACGGCCGCGGTCGAGATCGACGCCGCGCCGCGGCTCTATGCAATTGCGACGACGGCGCCCCTGTTCGAGATCCTTTCGCATACCGAGGACCTGCGCCACCGCATCTCGATCCCGCGCGCGATCCGGTCGGTGGGCGCGCCGCCCGAGATTTCCGATGCCGCGCAGTTCAGCGAGGCGCTGGTACGGCTTCGGCGGGCAAGCGGGCACTATCGCGTCGAGGCGGGCGAGGTCACGCTCAAGGAGGACACCCTGTTCCAGGCGTCGTTCGACCTGCCGGCCAACCTGACCGAGGGCATCCATACCGTCCGCATCTTCCTGACCCGCGGACAGCGCGTGATCGACCAGCATTCCACGGCGATCGACGTGCGCAAGGTCGGGCTAGAACGCTTTCTCTACAGCCTGGCCCACGAGCGGCCCATGGCCTACGCCATCCTCGCGATCGCGCTCGCGACGATCGCCGGCTGGGGCGCCTCGGCCGCGTTCCGGTTCATCCGGAACTGAGCGCAGCCGAGCGCGCCGACCGGTCGTCAGCCCCGCCCGACGAACGGCATCTTCGGTGCCATGACGGTCATGCTCAGCACGTTCGCGGACGCCGGCAGCCCCGCCATGTAGAGGACCGCCTCGGCCACGTCCGAGACCTCCATCATCGGCGGCGGGTCGCCGGCGTTCCGTGCGGCGATCTCCTCGAGAAGCCTAGTCCGGGCGTTCCCGATGTCGATCTGCCCGGCGGCGATGTCGAACGGGCGGCCATCGAGGGCGAGCGCCTTGGTCAGCCCGGTCACCGCATGCTTGGTCGACGTGTAGGCGACGGAACCCGGCCGCGGCGTGTGGGCCGAGATCGAGCCGTTGTTGATGATGCGCCCGCCCTGCGGCGACTGCGCGCGCATCTGTCGGAACGCGGCCCGGGCGCACAGGAACATGCCCGTCAGATTGACGTCGACCACCTCCCGCCATCCCGCCAGGGCAATCTCGTCGATCGGCCCCGTCGGCCCGAACGTGCCGGCGTTGTTGAACAGTGCGTCGATCCTGCCGAAGCGGCCCGCGATCCGGGCGAAAGCCTGCTCGACGGCGGCCTCGTTGGTGACGTCGGCCGGGGCGACGAGCGCGTTCGCGCGGCCGGCGGCCGCATCCTCGAGCCGCTCGGCCCGCCTGGCGACGAGGCCGACATTCCAGCCCGCGTCGAGGAACCGGGCCGCGACCGCCTGCCCGATGCCCGAGCTTGCCCCGGTGATGACAATCGTCTTCATGCGGTATCCTCCTCCGCCTCCTCCGCCTTCAGCGCCAAAGGCGCCCGGGCGCCCTTCAGGTCGGCGGTCGACAGCGGGGCCGACGGCCGCGCCAGGCGATTCCGGGTCACCCAGATCAGCCGCGCCTCGGCGCGCGTGATTGCGACGTAGGCGAGCCGCTTCCAGAGCGGCAGACCGGCCTCCATCCGCCCGGTACGCGCAGCGACCCAGAGGTCGGGCGCGAAGACCTGCACATCGGGCCACTGGGAGCCCTGCGCCTTGTGGATGGTGACCGCCGCGCCGTGCAGCAGCGCCACGCCCATCGTCGCGGCGAAGGGAATGAACGGCTCTTCCTCGCCGGGCATCTCGATCTTGACGATCGAGGCGGCCGAGACCCCCGGTTCCTCGGCGCCGATCACATGCAGCCGCGAGAAGCCGGGGCGGCTGCCGGGGCCGAGATAGATCACCTGCGCCCCCTTGATGAGGCCGCGCGCCTCGAGGTCGATCCGCTTCTTGCGGTGCTTGAGCGGCAGCTCCACTCCGTCGCAGATCAGCGGCTCGCCCGGCAGAAGCGCGTCCGCCGGTGCGCCAAACGCGGCGCGGAAGGCATGGATCAGCCGGATTCTGGTCTGGTTGCGCCAGACAAGGACCGGCGAGCGCGCCATCAGGTCCGCTTCGACCCGTTCGGCGACGATCACCCGGGGGTCGTCGGCTGCCGCCCGCTCCACCATGCGCTCGAAGTCCTCGAAGGCGAGCGCCTCGTCGCCCAGCGCGTGGGCAAGGTCGAGGATCGGGCTGTCGGCTTCCTGCCGGTGCATCCGGTGCAGGACGAGCCGCCGCGCCGGCGGCAGGGCATCGAACACCATCTCGCCCGACTGGCCGACGGGGGCGAGCTGCGCAGGGTCGCCGAACAGGACGAGGGTGGGAAAGATCGCGCGCAGGTCGTCGAGCATCTTCTGGTCGAGCATCGAGGCCTCGTCCACGAAGCCGATGTCGAGCGGGTCCTCGCGCCGTTTCCAGCCCTTGATGAAGTCCGAACCGCGCAGCCCCGCCGCCGCGAGCGCGCCGGGGATCGACTTGACCTGTGCGAAGAAGGCGAAGGCGCGATCTAGCGCCGCATCGGTCAGGCCTTCGACGACCGGCCGGTCGCCCTGGCCCGCAAGCCATTCCGCGATCCGCTCGTATTCCGGCGCGTAGACGGGTGTGTAGAGAATGCGGTGGATCGTCGTCGCGCGCACGCCTCGGCCGCGCAGGACCGAGGCCGCCTTGTTCGTTGGCGCAAGGATCGAGAGGGTGCGGCGGTCCTTCCGGCGCCGTCCTTCCCAGTCGCCGGCGACGATATCGACCCCGGCGGCCTCGATCTCGGTGGCAAGGCGTGCAAGCAGCATCGTTTTGCCCGAGCCCGCCTTGCCGATCACGGCGATGACGCCGGTCGGGCCTGCTCCGTCCGGGGTGAGCTGGCCGTCTGCGAGGTCGACGCCGGCGCGGGCCAACGTGTCCGCGACGCGGCCATAGGCGTCCGCCTGGTCGTCGGAGAGGATCGGGGCGGTTGCCGGCATCGGGAGACCATAGGCAGCATGCCAGTACGGCGCCAGCCTTCGCGCTGCGCCGGCGCGCTACGTTTCGCCGCGAAGCCGCCCGAGAAGGCCTGCGATCCCCTCTGCCGCCGGGGCCGCTGCCGTGCCGGCCCGGTGGCGCCGCGGGCCCGGGCCATCGCGTCGGGCCAGTTCCACCTCGGCGAGGCGCGCGGCGTCTTCCAGGCTCTCCGCGAGAAACGGCAACCCGTTCAGATCTGCGAATTCGCGGAGATCCCGCAGGACCGCGACTATCCAGTCGTCTTTCATGCTACCTCAAAGCAGTTGTGATCGCCCCGCAAGCACAACCTTAGCACGAAAATTCACGCTGAATCCATTTGGATTTTCTTGTCTGTGTTCACGCCCTCCGGACCGGCCTCCTTGACGTTCGGTCAACCGCCCGCTGCCTGGCCGGCTTCGAGCACTTCCTCCAGCGTCCGAAGGCCGGTCCGCGGCGCCTGCACCAGGACCGCCATGTTGCCCGGGCGATGTTCGTTGCGCAACATCTTGGTATGCGCCGCGGGAATATCCTCCCACGGGAACACCTCGGACATCGCCGGGTCGAGCCTGCGGGCCAGCATCAGGTCGTTGGCCGCGCTGGCCTGCTTGAGGTTGGCGAAGTGGCTGCCCTGCACCCGCTTCTGGTGCATCCAGAGATAGCGCGCGTCGAGCGTCAGGTTGTAGCCGGTCGTGCCGGCGCAGATCACCACCATGCCGCCGCGCTTCACCACGAAGACGCTGACCGGCATCGTCGCCTCGCCGGGGTGTTCAAACACCATGTCGACATTCACGCCCTTGCCGGTGATGTCCCAGATCGCCTTGCCGAAGCGGCGTGCCTCGGTGAACCACTCCTTGTAGTCCGGCGTGCCGACCTTCGGCATCTGGCCCCAGCACCGGAAGTCCTTGCGGTTGATGACGCCCTTGGCGCCGAGGCCCATGACGAAGTCGCGCTTGTCCTCGTCGGAAATCACGCCGATGGCGTTGCCGCCGGCTGTGTTGATGAGCTGGATCGCGTACGAGCCGAGGCCGCCGCTCGCGCCCCAGACCAGCACGTTCTGTCCGGGGCGCAGCTCGTGCGGGTTGTGGCCGAAGAGCATCCGGTATGCGGTGGCGAGCGTCAGCGTGTAGCAGGCGGCCTCCTCCCATGTCAGGTGACGCGGGCGCTTCATCAGCTGCTGCGCCTGCACCCGCGTGAACTGGGCGAAGCTGCCGTCGGGCGTCTCGTAGCCCCAGATGCGTTGGGTGGGCGAGAACATCGGGTCGCCGCCGTTGCACTCCTCGTCGTCGCCGTCGTCCTGGTTGCAGTGGATGACGA
>CAZYBG010000006.1:0-67243 GCA_964645155.1 uncultured Rhodobacterales bacterium
TGTGGTGGCGCTGAAATGGACGGTCGCCGAGATGGAGGACCGCTACCGAAAAATGTCCAAGTTGGGCGTGCGCAACGTCGACGGCTATAACGCGCGCGTCGCCGAGGCGCTTGCCAGCGACGAGCCGTTCACCCGCACCGTGCAGACCGGCTTCGACGAGGACACCGGCGCGCCGACCTTCGAGACCGAGGAGTTCGCGCCCGAGAAACTGCCCTTCATCGTGGTGATCGTCGACGAGATGGCCGACCTGATGATGGTCGCGGGCAAGGAGATCGAGGCCTGCATCCAGCGTCTCGCCCAGATGGCGCGGGCCTCCGGCATCCACCTCATCATGGCGACGCAGCGGCCCAGCGTCGACGTCATCACCGGCACGATCAAGGCCAACTTCCCGACCCGGATCAGCTTTCAGGTCACCTCGAAGATCGATTCGCGGACGATCCTCGGCGAGATGGGCGCCGAGCAGCTTCTGGGCCAGGGCGACATGCTCTACATGGCCGGCGGCGGCCGGATCAGCCGCGTCCACGGCCCCTTCGTCAGCGACGAGGAGGTCGAGGAGATCGTCACCCACCTCAAGTCCTACGGCCCGCCGGAATATGTGGGCAGCGTCGTCGAAGGCCACGACGACGACAAGGCCGACGACATCGACATGGTCCTCGGCCTCGGCGGCAACACCGACGGCGACGACGCGCTCTACGACCAGGCGGTCGCGGTGGTGCTGAAGGACCGCAAGGTCTCCACCTCCTACATCCAGCGCAAGCTCGGCATCGGCTACAACAAGGCCGCGCGCCTGGTCGAGCAGATGGAGGAGCAGGGCCTCGTCGGCCAGGCCAACCATGTCGGCAAGAGGGAGATCCTGGTGCCGGAGTAGGGGGGCTTTGGAAACGGATGCCCTGTTGCCTGTTGGCTGGGGATGGCGGCCGCCATGAACAGCGCTTCGGCCGCCCACCGTCGGGCGTTGGCAGTCCACGTTCTGCTGGCCTGTCGCAGCTGGCCGCATGAAGCCGGTCCGCCGCCGAAATCCGCAGGCCTGCGGGGGACACATCACCCGCCTATACCCGGCTTGCAGGAGATGGAGGTGTCGCCTGTCCTGGTCCGGCGGACGGGTCGGCAGAGGTGGCCCGCCCCCGGGCAACCTCCGTTGGAAGCGCGATATTGCCTATCACTTGGTTCGGTGCTGGCCTGTTCCCATCTGATGGGCAACACCTGACCGAGCAGTTGAGGACAATCCGATGGACCCGCTTCGCCGCAGCCTTCTCCTCGCCCCCCTGGGGCTGGCCGTCGCCGGCCGCCCGGCGCTGGCCGAGGCGATCCCGCTCGCCGAGCTTTCGCGCTACCTCAATTCGCTGGTGACGGCCGAGGCGCCGTTCACCCAAGTGAACGCCGACGGCAGCCGCTCGACCGGCCGGGTCTTCATCCAGCGGCCGAACCGGATGCGCTTCGAATACGATCCGCCGAACGAGGCGCTGGTGCTGGCATCGTCGGGCCAGGTCGCGATCTTCGACGCCAGGTCGAACACGGCGGCCGAGCAGTACCCGCTGCGCCGCACGCCGCTGAACCTGATCCTCGCGCGGAACGTCGACCTGGCGCGCGCCGGCATGGTCGTCGGCTACGAGGACATGGGCACCGCGACCGCCGTGGTCGCCCAGGACCCGCAGAACCCGAGCTACGGCACGATCCGGCTGATCTTCACCGCCACTCCCACGACCCTCAAGCAGTGGATCGTGACCGACGAGACGGGCACGCAGACCGCCGTCCTGCTCGGCGATCTCGTCGTCGGGCAGCGCTATCCGCCCTCGCTGTTCTCGATCACCGTCGAGCAGAGCCGGCGCAACTGACCGCCGGCCCTACGCCCCGTCGATGAGGAGGGCGGCGAGACCCGCCCGATAGTCGGGATAGCGCAGGACGACGCCCAGCTCGTCCTTGATCCGGTCGTTCCGCACGCGCTTCGATTCGGCATAGAAGCTCTGCGCCATCGGCGACAGCGCGGCCTCGTCCCACGGCACCGCGGGCGGCTCGGGAAGGCCGAGCAGCCGCGCCGCGTGCGACAGCACGTCCTCCGGCGGCGCCGGGTCGTCGTCGCAGACATTGTAGACCGCGCCGGGATGCGGCCGGCGGATCGACGCCTCGAGCACCTGCGCGATGTCCTCGACATGGATGCGGCTGAACACCTGCCCCGGCTTGATGATCCGCCGCGCGGTGCCGTCGCGCACCTTCTCGAACGGGCCGCGGCCGGGGCCGTAGATGCCCGCCAGCCGGAAGATGTGGAGCGGCAGGTCCGTGCGGTCGGCCAGCGCGCGCCACGCGCCCTCGGCCGCCACCCGCGCCCGCCCGCGTTCCGTCGCCGGTGCCAGCGGCGTCGCCTCGTCGACCCATCCGCCGGCATGGTCGCCATAGACCCCGGTGGTGGAGAGATATCCCGCCCAGCCGAGGTGCGGCGCCGCCGCCCCGATCGCCTCGCCCAGCGCGGCGATGACCGGATCGTGGCCGCCCTCGGGCGCGACCGAGCTCAGCAGATGCGTCGCCGCCGCCAGCGCCGGCCCGAGGTCGGTGCCGGGCCAGAGGACGGCCTCGACCCCGGCGGCCCCGAGGCGCTCGGCCTTCCGCGGGTCGCGCGTCGTCCCGATCACCCGCCAGCCCTGCGGCAGGAGCCGCCGCGCCAGCGCCTGCGCCGAGTAGCCATGGCCGATCGAGAGAAGGACGTTCACACCCGGGCCTTTTGTGCCGCCGGAGCCCGGAGCGGCCCCGCCGCGCGACTATTTCCGCCCGCCGCGGCGATGGCAAGGTCGCGGCCCGGCTTGATCTCCGTCGGCGCGGCGGCGAGGATCGCGGGCATGAGCCCTGCGCCCGACCATCTCGCGGCGGCCTACGCGCTGCGATCGCCCGACGACAGCCGGCGTCTCTACGCCGGCTGGGCCGCCACCTACGACGTCGACTTCGCCCGCGCGACCGGCTACCGCCTGCCCGAGGCGGTCGCGGCCGCCTTCGCGGCGGCCGGCGGCACCGGCCCGGTCCTCGATGTCGGCGCCGGCACGGGCCTCGTGGCCGAACGCCTCGCGGTCCGCGGCATCGGCCCGATCGACGGCACCGACATCTCGCCCGACATGCTGGAGAAGGCCCGGGCCAAGGCGCTCTACGCCCGCCTGTTCGAGGGCGACGTGACGGCGCGGCTCGACATGCCCGACGCGAGCTATGCCGGCATCGTCAGCGCCGGCACCTTCACCCTCGGCCACGTCGGGCCCGGGGCGCTGGGCGAGCTTCTGCGGATCGCGCAGCCCGGCGCCCTCCTCGCGCTGTCGGTCAATGCCCGGCACTATGCGGCGGCCGGTTTCGCCGCCGCGCTCGCCGCCCTCGGCCCGCGGATCGAGGGCCTCGCCGTCGACGAGGTGCCGATCTATGCCGGCCTGGGCCCCCATGCCGCCGACCGGGCGCTGGTCCTGCGTTTCCGCAAGTCCTGACCTCAGCGCCCCTTCCAGACCGGGTCGCGCTTCTCGGCGAAGGCGCGCGCGCCCTCCTTCTGGTCCTCGGACCCGTAGAGGATGTCGACGCTGGGCAGCTGCCGCCGGGTGATCCGGTTCATCGCGTCCTGGAACGTCCGGTCCTCGGCGTCGCGGACGATCTCCTTGATCGCGGCATAGACCAGCGGCGGCCCAGAGGCGATGAGCCGCGCAAGCTCGCGTGCCCGCTCCATCAGCCGGGCGGCCGGCACCACCTCGTTGACGAGGCCCCAGCGATGCGCCTCGGCGGCATCCATCCAGCGCCCGGTGAACAGCAGCTCCATCGCGATGTGCCACGGGATGCGCTTCGGCAGCTTCACCGAGGCGGCATCGGCCACCGTGCCGGAGCGGATCTCGGGCAGTGCGAAGCTGGCGTGGTCGGCGGCAAGGATCAGGTCGGCCGAAAGCGCCAGTTCCAGCCCGCCGCCGCAGGCGATGCCGTTCACCGCCGCGATCACCGGCTTGTTCAGGTCGCGCAGCTCCTGCAACCCGCCGAACCCGCCGACGCCGTAGTCGCCATCGACGGCATCGCCCGCCGCCGCGGCCTTCAGGTCCCAGCCGGGGCAGAAGAACTTCCCGCCCGCGCCGGTGAGGATCGCGACCCGCAGGTCCGGGTCGTCGCGGAACGCGGCGAAGGTCTCGCCCATGATCCGGCTGGTGGCGAGGTCGATCGCGTTCGCCTTCGGCCGGTCGAGCGTGACTTCCAGGATGGCGCCGTCGCGCCGGGTCTTGATCGGGCTCATGTCGCCTCCCGTATCAGCGCATCCGCCGCGACCGCGCGGGCCGGCGTGCAGATCAGCGGGTTCACCTCAACCTCCTCCACCCGCGCAGCGTTTTCAACGACGTAGCGCTGCACTGCCAGGACGGCGGCGACCACGGCGCCCCGGTCGGCCGCCGGTCTGCCGCGATAGCCGCCGAGCAGGCGCGCCACCCGCAACCGGCCGAGCGCCGCCTCGATCTCCGCCGCCGCTGCCGGGACGAGAAGCGAGGCGCTGTCCTCCCAGAGCTCGGCCAGCACGCCGCCGGCCCGGAGCGTCAGGACGAAGCCGTGCGCGGGGTCCTTGACCACGCCGACCAGCAGCTCGGCCACGCCGCCCGTCACCATCTCCTCGACCAGGAAGGCGGCCGCCGGCATCGCCGCCGCTGCGGCGCCCACCGCCGCCGCATCCCGAAGACCCAGCGCGACCGCCCCGGCCTCGGTCTTGTGCGCAAAGCCCTCGCCCTTCAGCGCGACCGGGAACCCGATTGCCGCGGCCGCATCGGCCGCCGCGTCCGCGCCCGCGGCCCGGAGCGCCCTCGGCACGTCAAGCCCGGCCGCCGCCAGCCGCGCCTTGGCCTCCGCCTCGGCGAGGGTCCGGGCGACGCCGGGCGGCGGGGGCAGAAGAAGCGGAAGCGACGGCGCCGCGGCGGCGCCGATCGCCGCCGCCGCCTCGGCTGCGGCGACCGCCTCGGCCAGCCCCTGCATCGGCACGACGCCCCCCGCCATCAGCCGCGCCGCGACCTCCTCGGGCAACAGTTCCGGCAGCGTGGCGACCAGCGCCACGTTCCCCCCGGTCCGCGCCTTCGCCGCCAGCGCGGCCTCGGTCGCGCAGGCCCAGTCGGCGGGGTCGCAGCGATCGGCGCGCGGATAGTCGACGATCAGCAGCGTCAGCGCGAGCGCGGGGTCCATCATCGCCGCCCAGGCATCGGTCATCCGCGCCGTGTCGCGCCAGATGTAGGTGTTGTAGTCGAGCGGGTTGGCCAGCGCGACCATCGGCCCGAGCGCCGCGCGGAGGCCGGCGCGCTGGGCCTCGTTCAGCCCCGGTAAGCTCACCTGCCGTCCGACCGCCGTGTCAGCGACAAGCGACGCCTCGCCGCCAGAGCAGGAGATCGAGGCGATGCGCCCCGAGGCCAGAGGCCCGCAGACATGGAGCAGCTTCAGCGTCTCGAGGAATTCCGGCAGCGAGGCGACCCGCGCGAAGCCCAGCCGCCGGATCAGCGCCGCCGCTCCGGCATCGCCCCCGGCCAGCGAGGCGGTGTGCGACACCGTGGCGGCCCGCGCGGCCTCGGACCGGCCGACCTTGAGGACGACGACGGGCACCCGCCGCGCATGCGCCGCCGCCGCAAGGCGTTCCCAGGCGCGCAGGTCGCCGAACCCCTCGACATGCAGGCCGATCGCCGTGACCCGGCCGTCGGCGAGCAGCGCGGCCGCGATCTCGGCCTGCCCGGTCTGTGCCTGGTTGCCCGCCGTCACCACGTAGCCGATCGGCAGGGCGCGGCGCTGCATGGTCAGGTTGATCGCGATGTTCGAGGACTGGGTGACGATTGCCACGCCGCGTACGGCGGGCACCAGCCCGTGCTGGTCGGGCCAGAGCAGCGCCCGGTCGAAGGCGTTGATGAACCCGTAGCAGTTCGGCCCGAGAATCGGCATCGGGCCCGCCGCGGCGAGGAGCGCCCGCTGCAGCGCCGCGGCCTCGCCATCCTCGGCCTCGGCCTCGGCGAAGCCTGCGGCGAAGCAGGTGGCGCCCCCCGCGCCCATCGCCGAAAGCCCGGCCACGGCCTCGACCGTTGCCTGCCGGTTGACGCCGACGAAGGCCGCATCCGGCACCCCCGGCAGCGCGTCGAGGCCGCGGAAGGCCGGCACCCCACCCACGTCGGCAGCGGTGGGGTGCACCGGCCAGACCATGCCCGGAAAGCCAAGCCGGCCAAGCTGCGCCACCACGGCGCGTCCCCAGGCGCCACCGCCGATCACGGCGACACAGGCCGGCCGGAACAGGCGGGAAAGATCCCGACTCATCGCCCGGCCGCCGCGCGGGCGGCGCCCGTGGGAGCCTCCGGCGGGGATATTTGAAGGACGGGGAAGCAACGAAGCGTTAACCCCGGCATGCGATGGCTGGGCGCGCGGTACAGGCGGGGACGCCGATGACCGCAGACGGGGAAGCCCTCCGGACCCGCCCGTCGGGCCGGGGGGCGGACCGCCCGTCCCGCCCTTCCCCGTCTTCCAAATATCCCCGCCGGAGGCATCTATCTCTTTCTATGCCCCGATCATGCCCCGAGCGGCCGCAGCAGCTCGCGGCCGATGATGTGGCGCTGGATCTCGCTCGTGCCGTCCCAGATCCGCTCGACCCGGGCGTCGCGCCACCAGCGCTCCAGCGGCAGGTCGTCCATCAGACCCATGCCGCCATGGATCTGGATCGCGGCGTCGGTGACCCGCGCCAGCATCTCCGAGGCATAGAGCTTGGCGCTCGCGATCTCGCGGTTCGCAGGCAGGCCGCGGTCGAGCCGGTCGGCGGCGGCGAGCGTCAGGTGGTCGGCCGCGTCGATCCAGGTGATCATGTCGGCGAGCTGGAAGCTCACGCCCTGGAAGCGGCCGATCTTCTGGCCGAACTGCTCGCGGCTGGCGGCATGGCCCAGCGCCGCGTCGAACACCCGCCGCGCCCGGCCGACGCACATCGCGGCCACCGTGATGCGGGTGGCGTAGAGCCAGGTGTTCATCACCTCGAACCCGGCCCCGACCTCGCCCAGCACCTGCGCGTCGGGCAGGCGGCAATCATCGAAGTCGAGCACCATGTTGCGGTAGCCGCGGTGGCTGACCGAGCGGTAGCCCTCGCGAATGGTGAAGCCGGGCGTGCCGCGGTCCACCAGGAAGGCGGTGATGCGCTTTTTCGGGCCGGCGGCGGTCTGGTCCTCGCCGGTCGCCGCGAAGACGATGACGAAGTCGGCGTGCTCGGCGCCCGAGATGAAATGCTTGGTGCCGTTCAGCACCCAGTCGCCGCCGATCCGGCGGGCCGCGCAGGTCATCGACCGGATGTCGGACCCCGCCCCCGGCTCGGTCATGGCGAGCGCGTCCATCTTCTCGCCCCGCACCGCCGGCAGCAGGTAGCGCGCGCGCTGCTCGCCCGTGCAGGCCATCAGGATGTTCTGCGGCCGGCCGAAGAAGTGGGTCAGCGCCATAGACCCGCGCCCCAGCTCGCGCTCGACCAGCGCGAAGTCGAGGTGCGAGAGGCCGCCGCCGCCGATCTCCTCGGGGAAATTGCAGGCCCAGAAGCCGAGGGCGAGGGTCCTCGCCCTGATCGCCTGCGCCAGTTCGGGCCGCACTTCTCCGGCGCGCTCGACCTCGTCCTCGTGGGGATAGATCTCGCGCTCGACGAAGCTCCGCACGGTGGCGGCGATCATCTCCTGCTCTTCGCTCAGGCCGTACTGCATGGCGCCCCTCCCCCGCCCGACGCTAGGCCGGGCCGGGCGGGCCCGCCTAGCCCGTTTGCGACGTCAGACCCGCTCGATGGCAAGCGCAATGCCCTGGCCGCCGCCGATGCACATCGTGATCAGCGCCCGGCGCCCGCCGGTCCGCTCCAGCTCGTGCAGCGCCTTGACCGTCAGGATCGCCCCGGTCGCCCCGACCGGATGGCCAAGCGCGATCGCGCCGCCGTTGGGGTTCACCCGCGCCGGATCCAGCCCCAGCGCACGGTTCACCGCGATCGCCTGGGCGGCGAAGGCCTCGTTCGATTCGACCACGTCGAAATCCGCGGCCGCCAGGCCGGTCCGCGCCAGCAGCGTCTCGACCGCCGGGACCGGGCCGATGCCCATCACCTCCGGCCGGACGCCGGCATGGGCATGGCCGAGCACCCGTGCCCGGGGCGTCAGTCCGGCCGCCTCGGCGGCCTCCGCCCGCGCGAGCACCAGCGCCGCCGCGCCGTCGTTGATGCCGCTCGCATTGCCGGCGGTGACCGTTCCGTCCTTCTGGAACGCCGGCTTCAGGCCGGCCAGCGCCGCGGCGGTGCTCGCCTTGGGGTGCTCGTCGGTGTCGAAGCTGAGGCTGCCCTTCCGGGTCTGCATCTCGACCGGCACGATCTCCTCGCTGAACCGGCCGGCGGCGATGGCGCTCGCCGCCCGGTTCTGGCTTTCCAGCGCGAAGGCGTCCTGGTCCGACCGGCTGACGGCATGTTCGCGCGCCACGTTCTCGGCGGTCACGCCCATGTGCCCGGTGCCGAACGGGCAGTTCAGCGCACCGAGCATCATGTCCATCGCCCCGGTATCGCCCATCTTCTGGCCCCACCGGGCCGCCGGAAGCGCATAGGGCGCGCGGCTCATGCTCTCGGCGCCGCCGGCCAGCGCGAAATCCGCCTCGCCCAGCATCAGCGCCTGAACCGCCGACACCACCGCCTGCGCCCCCGAGCCGCAGAGCCGGTTGACGTTCATCGCCG
Organism: uncultured Rhodobacterales bacterium; assembly: GCA_964645155.1. GTDB lineage: Bacteria > Pseudomonadota > Alphaproteobacteria > Rhodobacterales > Rhodobacteraceae > CAZYBG01. The sequence continues at coordinate 8,678 of CAZYBG010000006.1, forward strand.
GCACCGTCTCGGGCACGCCGGCCTGCATCGCGGCGATGCGGGCCAGGTACATGTCCTTCGGCTCGGTGTTGATGACATGGCCGAAGACCACGTGGCCGATCTGCCCGCCCGCGACGCCGGCGCGCTCCAGCGCCGCCCGCGCGGCGATCGTGCCGAGCTCGGTCGGCGGCACCGCGGCAAGCGCGCCGCCGAAGCTGCCGATGGCGGTGCGGGCGGCGGAGAGGATGACGATGTCGGTCATGCGCGAGGCCTCCCTGGTCTGCACGGCCGAGCCTAGTCGCGCCCGCAAACCGAGACCAGCGTGATCTCGGGCGGCTGGAAAAGACGCAACGGCACCCCCGAATAGCCGATCCCGCCCGAGACGATCAGGTGGCGCCCGCCCTCGCGCACATGCCCCCAGGCGTAGCGTCCGCCATGGCGCGAGGGCGTCAGCGGCCGCCAGCCGAACAGGTTCGCCTGGCCGCCATGGGTGTGGCCGCTGATCTGCAGGAAGGCGCGCGGGTCGGCATCGGCGAAGATGTCCGGCTCGTGCGCGACCAAGATCGCCGGCGCCCCGGGCGGCACCGCGGCGAAGGCCGCATCGGGATCGTGCGCGCCGCCGCGCTCGCCCCGCCGGGGGCGCTGGCTTGCCAGCCCGACCAGCCAGAATCCGCCGCCATGGTCGAGCCGCACCGCCTGGTTCTCGAGCAGGCGGATCGGCGTCGCGCCGAGTGCCTCGCGCACCGAGTTGCGGGCGTTGCCGCTCGCGCGGGCCAGGGCGCAATCGGCCCAGTCGTGGTTGCCGAGGACCGCGTGCACGCCAAGCGGCGCCGCCAGCGCCGCCAGCGGCCCGGCGATCTCGGCCGCCGTCGCCCGCCGCGCCGGCATCTTCCGGTCGCCGAGGAAGTCGCCGGCGATCACCGTCAGGTCGGGGCGGAGCGCGTTGACCTCGCCGACCAGCCGCGCAACCGCGCCGAGCGGCGTCCAGGGGCCGCCGACATGCAGGTCCGAGATCACCGCGACCCGCAGGTCGGGCAGCGCCCAGCGGCGGTCGGCGACGCGGTGCTCGACCAGGCCGGCCCGCGCGTCCCAGGCGACGGGGCGCCTGCGCCAGGGCGTCACCCGGGCGCCTGGCGATCGGGGTGGGCGGCGGCGAAGGCGGGCAGCGCGCCCAGCCGCGCCGCGATCTCCGCGGCCCGCGGGAAGCCCGCGGCGTCCACCCCCCAGCGCGCTGCATTGTAGAGTTGCGGGACGAGGACGATGTCGGCGAGGCCGACCGCGTCGCCGTGGCAGTAGCGGCCGCCGGCCCCCAGCATCCGCTCGAAGGCGGCCAGCCCACGGCCGATGAAGTGCTGCATCCAGCCCTCTGTGGTGATCCCGCCGGAAGACCGCTCGACCGCGAAGCGCACGACCGACAGGTTGCAGACCGGATGGATGTCCATCGCGATGACATGGGCGAGGGCGCGGACCCGCGCGCGGCCGGCCGCATCGGCGGGCAGCCAGCCCGCGCCGCGGGTCTCGTCGAGGTAGTCGAGGATGGCGAGCGACTGGGTCAGCACCAGGCCGTCGATCTCGAGCGTGGGGACAAGGCCCTGCGGGTTCCGCGCAAGGTTCTGCGCCTCCCTGTGCTCGCCGGTCAGCAGGTTGACCGGCACCGACCGCCAGTCGAGCCCGAGCAGGTTGAGCCCGATCCGCACCCGGTAGGCGGCCGACGACCGCCAGTAGTCGTAGAGGACGGCCGCGCTCACCGGCCGATCAGGCGGTTGACCGCGGCATCGAAGCCCGACGGGTCGCCGAGGCGCGCGTGCAGCTCGGCCTGGTAGGCGCCGGCGACGTCGGCGAGTTCTGCCATCATCTCCTGGCCGAGCGCGGTCAGGCGCAATTCGACCAGCCGCCGGTCGGCCGGATTGACCCGCTTCTCGACATAGCCGGCCGCCTCCAGCCGGGCGGCCGCGCGGCTCACCTTCGACTTGTCCATGTCGACGCGCGCGTGGATCTCGCGCACGCTGACGGCGCCGGCCTGCGACAGATGCGCGACCACCCGCCATTCCGGCACCGTGATGCCGAACCGGCCGCGGTAGCGCGTGGCGAACTCGCGGCTGAGCCGCCCGGCCAGCACGTTCAGCCGGTAGGGCAGGAAGGCGTCGAGGGCGAAGGGGGTGGTGGTCTCCGGCACTGGACGGGCCCCGGCATTGTTGCATCTGCAACAAGCCACGGATTCGGGGTGGAATCAATTCCGCCCGGCATAGGCATCGGTACCGTAGAGCGGGACGGTGGAGATCGCCATCTTCGCCGATCCCTCGGTCAGTTCGGCCGCGTGGACGAGGTAGACGAGCGCCTGGTTGTTCTCGTCGAAGATCCGCTTGACGCGGAGCGACTTGAACACCAGCGAGCGGCCCTCGCGGAACACCTCCTCGCCCTCGGCGCTGACCTCGATGTCGCCGATGACGATCGGGCCGGTCTGGCGGCAGGCGATCGAGGCGTTCGACGGGTCCTCGAACCAGTTGCCCTGGCTCAGCCGGTCGACGAGGCTGCGGTCGAAGTAGGCGATGTGGCAGGTGACGCCCTGGACCTCGGGGTCCTGCAGCGCCTCGATGACGATGTCGTTGCCGATCCAGTCGACGCCGACCTCGCCGATCTGTTCGGCGCCGGCGGCGGCGGGAAGGGCGAGAAGGAGCGGGAGGGCATATGCGCGGATCATGGCGCCGCAACGCCGGACCGCCGCGGCGGTTCCCGACACGCCGCGTCGCATCGACGCTTTCCGCGGCCGGGCCGGCGGCCTAGGCTCGGCGGCGGGAGGACATGCGATGCAGGCGTTCGTCGATCATCTGGCCGAGACGCTCGCGCAGATCGAGGCCGAGGGGCTGACCAAGCGCGAGCGGCTCATCACCTCGCCGCAGGGCGGCCGCGTGACCGTGGACGGCCGTGCCGTCATCAACCTGTCGGCCAACAACTACCTGGGGCTCGCGAACCATCCCGCCCTGGTGGCGGCCGCGGCCGCGGCGCTTGCCGACCACGGCTACGGCATGGCCTCGGTCCGCTTCATCTGCGGCACGCAGGACCTCCACCGCGCGCTCGAGGAGCGGCTGGCGGCCTTCCTCGGGCGTGACGACGCGATCCTCTTCGCGGCCTGCTTCGACGCCAATGGCGGCCTCTTCGAGCCGCTGCTCGGCCCCGAGGACGCGGTGGTCTCCGACGCGCTGAACCATGCGAGCATCATCGACGGCATCCGCCTCTGCAAGGCGCGGCGCTACCGCTACGCCAACGGCGACATGGACGACCTCGCCGCGCAGCTCGACGCCGCCCGCGCCGGCGGCGCCCGCCACGTGATGATCGCCACCGACGGCGTCTTCTCGATGGACGGCCATCTCGCCAACCTGCCCGAGATCACCCGGCTCGCGGCCGAACACGGCGCCGTCGTGATGGTCGATGACTGCCACGCGACCGGCTTCATCGGCCCGCAGGGCCGGGGCACGCCGCACCATTTCGGGGTGCAGGGCGGCGTCCACATCCTGACCGGCACGCTCGGCAAGGCGCTCGGCGGCGCGCTCGGCGGCTACGTCGCCGGCCCGCAGCCGGTGGTCGACCTGCTCCGCCAGCGCGCGCGGCCCTACCTGTTCTCGAATGCCCTGCCGCCGCCGATCTGCGCCGCCTCGCTCGCCGCGCTCGACCTCGTCGAGCAGGGCGACCACCTGCGCCACCAGCTTTTCGCCAACGCCGCCTACTGGCGTGCCGGGCTCGCCGCGCTCGGCTTCGACCTGCTGCCGGGCGAGCACCCGATCGTCCCGGTGATGCTGGGCGAGGCGCCCCGCGCGCAGGCCTTCGCCGCCCGGCTCTTCGACGCGGGCGTCTACGCGCCGGGCTTCTTCTTTCCGGTCGTGCCGAAGGGCAGGGCGCGGATCCGCACCCAGATGAACGCCGCCCTCACCCGCGCCGACCTCGACGCCGCGCTGGGCGCCTTCGAGACGGCAGGCCGCGCCACCGGAGTCCTGCAATGATGAACGAAACGCCCGCGCGCGGCCCGCGCGCAAGCGGAATGACCGTCCTCGCCAAGTCCCGCCCCGAACCCGGCCTCTGGATGGAGACCCGGCCGGTGCCGGCAATCGGCCCCGACGACGTGCTGATCCGCATCCGCAAGACCGGCATCTGCGGCACCGACGTCCATATCTGGAACTGGGACGACTGGGCGCAGCGCACCGTCCCCGTCCCCCTCGTCACCGGCCACGAATTCGCCGGCGAGATCGTCGAGCTCGGCCGCAACGTGACCGACCTGAAGGTCGGCCAGCGCTGCTCGGGCGAGGGGCACCTGATCGGCCGGCACTCGCGGCAGTCGCGCTCGGGCCGCTTCCACCTCGACCCCGAGACCCGCGGCATCGGCGTCAACGAGCCCGGCGCCTTTGCCGAATACCTGCGCCTGCCGGCCTTCAACGTCGTGCCCCTCCCCGACGCGATCGACGACGAGATCGGCGCCATCCTCGACCCGCTCGGCAACGCCGTCCACACCGCGCTCAGCTTCGACCTCGTGGGCGAGGACGTGCTCGTCACCGGCGCCGGCCCGATCGGCATCATGGCCGCGGCGGTCGCGCGCCATGTCGGCGCCCGGCACGTCGTCATCACCGACCTCAACCCCGAGCGCCTCGCGCTCGCTGCCCGCGTCGCCGACGTGACGCCGGTGAACGTCGCCGCAGAGGACCTGAGGTCGGTGATGGCCCGCCTCGGCATGAAGGAGGGCTTCGACGTCGGGATGGAGATGTCGGGCAGCCAGGCCGCGCTCGACCAGATGGTTGAGGCGCTGGTGATGGGCGGGCGCATCGCGCTCCTCGGCATCCCGCCGGGCAAGAGCCCGGTCGACTGGAGCCGCATCGTCTTCAAGGCGATCACCCTCAAGGGCGTCTATGGCCGCGAGATCTTCGAGACCTGGTACAAGATGATCGCGATGCTCGAGAACGGGCTCGACATTCGCGCCGTCATCACTCACCGGCTGAAGGTCGGCGCCTTCGCCGAGGGCTTCGCGGCGATGCGCGGCGGCGCGTCGGGCAAGGTCGTGCTCGACTGGACCTGAGGCCGCCACGCCGCGCCCTCGCGGCGGAAGCGGTGGGTCGCGGCGGGCGCGAACACCCCGTCATCGCCGGCGGCGAAGCGCGCGATGCTCAGCGCCGGCCCCTCGACCGTCAGCAGGTTGAAGTCGTTCTCCCCGCCGCGCAGGCGGGTCGACAGCGTCGTTCCGGCCTGCACCAATAGCACTTCGCGCCCACCCTCGCGGGCGGTCATCGGCGCCGCGGCCCAGGCGTGCAGGTGGCCGCAGAGCACGACATCCGCCCCGCATTCGGCCAGTGCGGCCAGCGCCTCGGGCGCGCCGCGCATCAGCTTCTTGGTCACCTGCGGCCCGTGCGTCAGCGGGTGGTGCATGACGACGATCCGCAGCCGCTCGCCGGCGCGGGCGAAACGGCCGCAGACCCGCCGGGCCGTGGCTGCGGTGAAGCGGCCGGTCTGCCAGACGAACGGGTTGACCGTGTTGACCCCCGCGACGTCCACCACGCCGTCCTGGAACTCCGGCTCGAGCGCGCCCGACACATGGCGGCGGTAGGCCGCGAACGGCCGCACCAGCCGCGCCGGCAGGTTGTAGAGCGGAATGTCGTGGTTGCCCGGCACCGCAAGCCAGGGCGCCGGCAGCGCATCGAGAAACCGCCGCGCCTGCGCGAACTGCCGGCCGCGCGCGCGCTGGGTCAGGTCGCCCGACACGATGACCAGCTCGGGCGAAAGTTCGCGAAGCCGCGCCAGCAGGCTTTCGGCTAGGCCGTCGGGCACGGTGCCGAAATGCAGGTCGGAGAGATGCGCGATGCGCGTCACGCGGCTTTCCCGGGCTCGGCGCCGTCCGCCGGCACGATGACGCCCAGCGCATTCTCCGCGATCGTCAGGCGGAACGGCGGCGGCATCCTCTCCTTCTCGCCGTCCCGCGCGATCAGGCGGTCGTCGCGGCGCCCGTCGGCGTTGTCGATCTCGACCTCGCGGCCGTGCAGCAGCTCGAAATCCTTGCCCCGCCTCATGCCGCGCAGCAACAGAAGCGTGGCAAAGCGCAGCAGGCCGAAGCGCCCGCAATCGGGCGCCACCAGCACCGCGAACTCGCCGTTGCGGATGCGCTCGGCTCCGTCGATTCCGAAGGTCTCGAGCTGATAGGCGTTGAACGCCGCGAAGACGAGCGGCGTGCGCATCCGCCATGCCCGGCCATCCACCGTCACCTTCATCCGGCGCGCCCGGCGAAAGCCCGCGACGGTCCTGATCACCGACCAGTACGCCGCCACCCGGCTGCGGCCCCAGCGCCTGTAGATCGCCTCGCGGCTCGCCAGGATCTGCGGGTAGATGCCGACGCTGGCGTTGTTCAGGAACAGCTTGCCGTTGACATAGGCGACATGCCTCGGCTCGGCCCGGCCGCTGCCGAGCAGCGCGAGCGCCGCGACCGGATCCTCGGGGATGCCGTTGGCGCGGGCGAAGTAGTTGAACGTGCCAAGCGGCACCACGCCCATGGTGATCCCGGTCCCGGCCAGGCACGATGCGACCGCGCCGATCGTGCCGTCGCCGCCGGCGGCGACAACGGTGCCGAACCCCTCCTCCGCAGCGCGTTTGCAGGCATCGGCCAGGGCGCGGCCGTCGCCGATCACGCGCAACTCCACGGCGTCCCCCTGCGCCGCGGCATGCTCCCGCACCGCGGCGGCGGCGCCGTCGGCGCCCTTCTTGCCCGACCCCTCGTTCATGATGATGCAGGTCCGCGCGGACATCTCCGCCCGGACGGGTCGGCTGCCGGCCGTTCCAGTACCCTCGAGTCCCATATCGGCCACTCCCCGCCCCCTGCGCACCGCCGCCCTGTCGTGTCCAGCGGCAAACGCACGAGCCATCGGGTCCGTTCCCGCTTCGTATCCGGCCCTCCGGAGGCTCTTGACGTCGCAGCGGCGGCACTTCAAGGGTCGCGCGGCGCCCGCTTTCCCGCCCGGTCCCGGCAGGCGCCCTCCGGAGTGACACACGTGGATATCGCGGCGACCCTGCGGTCGGGCCTGTTCTGGACCGGCTCGACCATCTTCGTGCTGATCGGCGTCGCGGCCGCGCTCTACGGCCCGGCGCTGCCCGCCTTCGCGCGCGGCTTCGGCATCGCCCCGGGCGAGGCCGGCCTTCTCGTCAGCGCCCACAATGCAGGCGGGCTCGCCGGCCTGCTTCTCAGCGCGGCGCTGGGTGCGGTCAGCACGCGGCAGTCGCTCCTCATCCTCGCCGCCGGGGCGGCGATGATCGCCGCCGGTTTCGCCTGGTGGCTGACCCTCGTCGGCGGGTTCACCTTGGGCGCCGGCTATGGCCTGGTCTCCGCGGTGCTCAACCGCCGCTTCCTGACCGAGACCGGGCCGAACGGCCCCGCCATGGTCGGCGTCCTGAACGCGATCTTCGGCATCGGCGCCATCGCCGGGCCGCTCCTCCTCGTCGCGATGGGCAGCGATCCCGCGCTGGCTTTCGGGCTGACCGGAATCGCCTTCCTCGCGGTCGTGCCGTTCGCCGGCGGCGGTGGCGCGCCGGCTCCGGCCCAGGCCGTCGCTTCGGGGCTGACCGCGGCGGGCGGGCTCCGCGCGCTTCTCGCGCGCCCTGCCGTGCTCGCCCTCGGCGCGGCGGCGATCGGGTTCGAGGTCAGCCTCGTCGGCCTCGGCCCGACGGCGCTCGTCGCGCGCGGCATCCCCGAGCCGCGGGCCGCCGAGATCGCCTCGCTGTTCTTCGCGTTCTTCCTCGCCTCGCGCTTCTCGCTCGTCTGGCTCGCGCCGCGCCTCGCCCCGCTGACGCTCCTCGCGCTCGCCTTCTCGACCGGCGCGGCGCTCTCGATGGCGGCCGCCGTGCTGCCGCCCGGCGCCTTCTACGCGCTGGCCGGCGCCTCGGTCGGCCTGCTGTTCCCGGCCTATTTCGTCGCCGCCTCCGGCCGGCTCGGCACCGACGGCCGCGCCGCGGCGATGATCCTGGCGGCCGGCTATGTCGGCGCGGTGATCCTCCCCGCGGTGATGAGCGGGGCGATCGCGGTCTTCGGCGCGCAGGTCCTGTTTCCGGCGCTCGCGACGTTCGCGCTCCTCGCCGCGCTCGGCGCGCTGCTGCTCGCCCGCCGCCCTTGACATCGTTGCATTTGCAACGATAGGGTTGCGGGCGCAGACAGATTGCCGGTGTACAGCCGGTGTACAGGTTGTGCACCGCTTGTGCGCCCCGGTCCGGAGGCTCCGATGACCGCCCATTCGCTTCCCCAGGGCATGACCCGCGCCCCCACCCCGCAGGGCACGGCCGAGGGCTACATGCCCGGCTTCGGCAACGATTTCGAGACCGAGGCGCTGCCCGGCGCCCTGCCGCAGGGCCAGAACAGCCCGCAGAAATGCGCCTACGGCCTCTATGCCGAACAGCTCTCCGGCACCGCCTTCACCGCCCCCCGCGGCCAGAACGAACGCACCTGGTGCTACCGCATCCGCCCCTCGGTGAAGCACACGCATCGCTTTGAAAGGATTGATCTTCCCTACTGGAAAACGGCACCGCACCTGTCCGAGGACATCGTCTCGCTCGGCCAGTACCGGTGGGATCCGGTGCCGATGACCGACGCGCCGCTGACCTGGCTGACCGGAATGCGGACGATGACGACGGCGGGCGACGTCAACACCCAGATCGGCATGGCCGCGCATGTCTACCTCGTCACCCGCTCGATGGCGGACGAATACTTCTACTCCGCCGACAGCGAGCTTCTCGTCGTGCCGCAGGAGGGCCGGCTGCGGTTCTGCACCGAGCTCGGCGTGATCGACCTCGAACCGAAGGAGATCGCCCTGATTCCAAGGGGTTTGGTCTACCGGGTCGAGGTGCTCGAGGGGCCGTGCCGCGGCTTCGTCTGCGAGAACTACGGCCAGAAGTTCGACCTGCCGAACCGCGGCCCGATCGGCGCCAACTGCCTCGCCAACCCGCGCGACTTCAAGTGCCCCGTCGCCGCCTTCGAGGACCGCGACGCGCCCTCGCGCGTGGTGGTGAAATGGTGCGGCCAGTTCCACGAGACGCGGATCGGCCACTCGCCGCTCGACGTCGTCGCCTGGCACGGCAACTACTGCGCCTACAAGTACGACCTGCGCACCTACAGCCCGGTCGGCGCGATCCTCTTCGACCACCCCGACCCCTCGATCTTCACCGTCCTCACCGCGCCGTCGGGCGTCGAGGGAACCGCGAACATCGACTTCGTGTTGTTCCGGGAACGTTGGGCGGTGGCCGAACACACCTTCCGCCCTCCCTGGTACCACAAGAACATCATGTCGGAGCTCATGGGCAACATCTACGGTCAGTACGACGCCAAGCCCAAGGGGTTCGTCCCGGGCGGCATGAGCCTGCACAACATGATGCTGCCGCACGGCCCCGACCGGAACGCCTTCGAGGGGGCATCGAACGCCGAACTCGGCCCCCACAAGCTCGACAACACCATGAGCTTCATGTTCGAGACGCGGTTTCCGCAGCATCTCACGGCCTTCGCCGCGCGCGAGGCACCGCTGCAGGACGACTACATCGACTGCTGGAGCGACCTCGACAAGAAGTTCGACGGCACGCCGGAGCCGAAGTAGGTGCCCGATCGCCTCATCCTCCTCGGCACCAAGGGCGGCCCCGCGGTCCGGCCCGGTGCGGCGATGCCGACCTCGTCCTATCTCGAGCTTGGCGAGCGGCGCGCGGTGATCGACTGCGGCATCGGCGTGACCCGGGCGCTCGCCCATGCGGGCGTCAGCCTTCTCGACCTCGACCTCGTGTTCGTCACGCATCTCCACTCCGACCACCTGATCGAGCTCGGCCCGCTGATCCACACCGCCTGGACCACCGGCCTCGACCACGAGGTGAACGTCTATGGCCCCGAGGGGATCGCCGACTACTGGCGCCACTTCCTCGCCTCGATGGCCTTCGACAACGAGATCCGCGTGAGCGATGAGGGGCGCCGGCCGATTGCCGAGCTGGTCAGGGTCCACACCTTCACCGAAGGCGACGTGATGGCCGAGGGCAGCTACCGCGTGACCGCGCTTCGGGTCGAGCATCCGCCGGTGACGGAGTGCTTCGCGCTGCGCTTCGAGGCTGCCGGCCGGTCGATCGTGTTCTCCTCCGACACCGCCTATTTCCCGCCCCTCATCCCGTTTGCCCGCGGCGCCGACATGCTGGTGCACGAGGCGATGCTGCCCGAAGGGGTGGACGCCCTGATCGAGCGCACCGGCCTTGGCGACGAGCTCCGCGAGCACATCTATGCCAGCCACACCAAGGCCGGCGACGCCGGTGCGCTGGCCCGGTCGGCCGAGGTGCGCCACCTCGTCCTCAACCACCTGGTGCCCTCCGACGATCCGGAGTTCGGCGAGGAGCAGTGGCGCAATGCCGTTGGCGCCTGCTGGGCCGGGCCGGTGACGGTCGGCCGCGACGGGCTGGAGATTCCGCTCTAGCCGGACCAGACTGGCGCGCCCGCCCCCTCCCGGAGACCGTCGAGCCGATGCAGAGCTGGATCGAGAGCGCGAACGACCCCGCGACCCATTTTCCGTTGCGCAACCTGCCGCACGGCGCGTTCTCGACCGGCGGCGCGGCGCGCTGCGGCATCGCGATCGGCGCCATGATCCTCGACGTCACCGCGCTGGAGCGCGACGGGCGCATCCGCAGGGACCGCCCGCCAGTCTTGGGCGAAGGCGTCTGGAACGCGTTCATGGCGCTGGGCCCGGCCGCCTGGGCCGGGTTCCGCGCCGAGATCGCCGCCCTGCTGGCGGCGGGTTCCCCGGCCGGGGACTGGCTGCGCCCCTATCTTCTGCCGATGGCCGCGGCGACGCTGCACCTGCCGTTCCGCGTGGCGGAATACACCGACTTCTACGCCTCGCGGCACCACGCGTTCAACGTCGGCAGCATGTTCCGCGGGCCCGAGAACGCGCTGCCGCCGAACTGGCTGTCGATCCCGATCGGCTACAACGGCCGCGCCTCCTCCGTCGTCGTGTCGGGCATTCCGGTGCGGCGGCCCTGGGGCCAGCTGAAGCCGCCCGATGCCGAGCTTCCGACCTTCGCGCCGTCGCGCCGGTTCGACTTCGAGCTCGAGCTTGGCGCCGTGGTCGGGCAGCCGTCGGAAGGCATGGTGTCGGTCGCCACGGCCGACGAGATGATCTTCGGCTACGTGCTTCTCAACGACTGGTCGGCGCGTGACATCCAGGCGTGGGAGTACCAGCCGCTCGGGCCGTTTCAGGCCAAGGCGACGGCCACGACGATCAGCCCCTGGATCGTGCCGAAGGCGGCGCTCGAGCCGTTCCGGGTGGCGGGGCCGGCGCGGGCGCGCGCGCTTCTGCCCTATCTGCAGGAGCCCGGCCCGATGCTCTATGACATCGCGCTCGAGGTATCGCTGGCGCCTGAGGGCCGCGCGGCGACCACGATCGCCCGCGCCAACTCCCGCGAGATGTACTACTCCGCCGCCCAGCAACTTGCCCATCACACGACGTCGGGCTGCCCGATGCGGGTCGGCGACCTGCTCGGGTCCGGCACCATATCGGGGCCGGAGAAGGCGAACCGCGGAAGCCTTCTGGAACTCGCCTGGGGCGGCAAGGAGCCGATCACCCTCGATACCGGCGAGACGCGCAGCTTCCTTGAGGACGGCGACACGCTGACGCTGACCGGCGCGGCCCAGGGGGACGGCTACCGGATCGGTTTCGGGGCCTGTTCCGGGCAGGTCATCGCCGCGCATCGCGACCCGTCGGGCGCCGGGCGCTAGCTGCCGGCCTGCCAGTCCCGCACCGCGTCGAGCGGCCAGAGCAGCATGAGCACGTTGAGCGCCAGGCCGTCGCGGATCACGATCGCCGTCAGCACCTCGGATCCGATGACGATGGTGACGCTCGCCCAGACCGGGATCGCCCGGGCCAGATAGAAACCGGCGATCATCGCCAGGATGTCGGCGACCGAGTTCAGGACCGAGTCGCCGTAGTAGTCGAGCGAGATCGTGACGGCGCGGTAGCGTTCGATGATCGCGTCGGAGTTTTCCACGATCTCCCACGCGGCCTCGACGGCGGTCGCGATCGCCAGCCGCCACCCGAAGGCGAGCCGTCGCGCGACAAGCCAGAGCGCGGCGTAGAAGATCAGCCCGTGCAGCAGATGCGAGGGGGTGTACCAGTCGGCGATGTGCTGGGAATTCTCGGCGCTCATCGTCTGGCCGTGCCAGAGCTTGACGTAGCCGCAGGTGCAGATCGGCTCGCGCCCGATCCAGAGGAGCCAGGCTGCGGCCGCGAGGACGACCGCCGCGGTGACGAGATGGGGATTGAACGTGCGCGCCATGGTGCTGGCAGCAATCATGCCCGCCGGCGGCCGTCCAGCCCGCGCCGCCGTGCACAGGCCCGGCGAGGCGCGCCTGCGTCCGCCGTGCCACGCCGCTCAGACGCCGTAGAAGTCGCGGTACCAGGCGACGAACCGCGCCACGCCCTCGGCGAGCGGCACCGAGGGGCGGTAGCCCGTCAGCGCGACCAGCAGCCCGGCATCGGCCCAGGTTGCCGGCACGTCGCCCGGCTGCATCGGCAGCAGGCGCCGGTCCGCCCGGCGCCCGGTCGCGGCCTCGATCGCGGCGATGAAGTCGGCCAGCCCGACCGGCGCGCCGTTGCCGATGTTGACCACGCGCCATGGCGCGACAGGCGAGAGGCTGTCGTGCGGCACCGGTGCCGCGGCCGGGCCCGGCGGCGGCGGGGGCACGTCGATCAGCCGCCGGATGCCCTCCACCAGGTCATCGACATAGGTGAAGTCGCGCCGCATGTCGCCGCGGTTGTAGACCTCGATCGGCTCGCCGGCCAGCACGGCGCGGGTGAACCGGAACAGCGCCATGTCGGGGCGGCCCCACGGGCCATAGACCGTGAAGAAGCGGAACAGCGTCGTCGGCAGGCCGTAGAGATGGGCGTAGGAATGCGCCATCGCCTCGTTGGCCTTCTTCGTCGCGGCATAGAAAGACATCGGGTGATCGGCCCGGTGCGTCTCGGCATAGGGCATCTCGGGGTTGGCGCCATAGACCGACGATGTCGAGGCGAGCAGCAGATGCTCGGGCGGGTGCGCCCGCGCCGCCTCGAGCAGCTCGAACGTGCCGACGAGGTTCGCCTCGACATAGCTCCGCGGCGCCTCGATCGACCAGCGCACGCCCGCCTGCGCGGCCAGATGCACGACGACTGCAGGGCGTTCCGCCAGGAGCGTGCGCAGGCGGCCGTCCTCCTCGATCCGCCCGATCTCGGCGCGGAAGCCCGGGCTCTGCAGCAGCATCGCGTGCCGCCGCTCCTTCAGCGTGACGTCGTAGTAGTCGGTCATCGCGTCGAGACCGACGACGCGGAACCCGTCGGCGAGCAGCCGGCGGCAGAGGTGGTAGCCGATGAACCCGGCCGAGCCGGTGACGAGGGCAGTGCGCGGCGGGGCCGTCATCGCCGGTGCCGGATCAGCGTCTGCCCGGGCGAGAGCGCCGGCTCGAATTCCACCACCGCGCCGGTCGCGTGATGTCCGGCCGCTGCCGCTTCGGCCACGATCTGCGCGGCCTTCCGTCCGATCTCGCGGCGCCGGGCATCCATCGTGGCAAGCCGCATCGGCAGCCCGTCGAGCAGCTCGACGTTGTTGAAGCCGGCAAGCCCGACCTGCCCCGGCACGACGATGCCGTGTTCGAGGCACCACAGAAGCCCGCCGGCGCCGATCATGTCGTTGGAATAGTACAGGAAGTCGAGGTCGGGCGAACGTTTCAGCACCGCCTCGGTCATCTCGCGGCCTTTCGCGAGGGCCGAGCCTCCGGAGTAGAACTCCTGGTCGGCCACCTCGATGCCGGATTTGGCGAGCGCCTCGGTGAACCCCTCGAAGCGCTTTCTGGCGCGGTGGTCGAGCGGCATCTTGGTTCCGAGGAAGGCGATCCTGCGGTAGCCCTGGCCGACGATGGCCTTCGCCATCTCGCGCCCGGCCCGGCGGTGCGAGATCCCGACCATCGAGTCGATCGGCTCGCCGTCGGTGTCCATGATCTCGACCACGGGGATGCCGGCATTGGCCAGCATCGCCCGCGCCGCCGCGGTGTGTTCGAGGCCGGCGACGATGACCCCCGAAGGCCGCCACGAGAGCATCTCGTAGAGCACCTTCTCCTCGCGCTCCGGTAGGTAGTTGGTGAACCCAACGACCGGCTGCAGCGGCGTGCCCTCGAACGCCTCGGAGATGCCGGTCAGGACCTCGGGAAAGACGAGGTTCGACATCGAGGGGATGATGACGGCGACAAGGTTCACCCGGCTCGAGGCGAGCGACCCCGCGATCTTGTTCGGCACGTAGCCGAGCCGCTTGGCCGCGTCGAGCACGCGGCTGCGCGTCGCTTCGCTGACATCGCCGCGGTTGCGCAGCACCCGGCTGACCGTCATCTCGCTTACCCCGGAGGCCTCGGACACGTCACGCAGGGTCAGCGGTCGGCGGACCAAGGGTCGAACGGGTGTGGCCAAGGCGCGGGTCCTCTCGGGCGGCTCCCGACCTTGTTACCGCCAATCGGCGCGGTGTCAAAGGCGCCGGGCCGGGTGGGCGGGCTTGCGCAGGTGCCCGTTTGCGGCGACAAGGCGGGGCGCGGCCCCGTAGCTCAGGGGATAGAGCGACCGCCTCCTAAGCGGTAGGTCGCAGGTTCGAATCCTGCCGGGGCCGCCAGCCTCATCCGCCGAGGCGCGCCATCAGGCCGTTGCGCAGCATCAGCAGCTTCTCGCCCTCGCAGAGCGCGAGCACGAGGGCGCCGACCGTCCCGATCAGGGCGAGGTCGGCAAGCGGCAGCGCGCGGGTGTCGAACGTGGCCTGCATCGCCGGCAGGTAGGTGAACGCCGCCTGCGCCAGCACGACCGCCCCGACCGCCGCCAGCACCGCCGGGGTGCCGTGAACGCCGCGCAGGCTGATCGAGGTATGGTGCAGATACCGGACGTTGAACAGGTACGCGATCTCGAGCACGACGAGCTGGTTGACGACAAGGGTGCGGGCGGTGGCGATGTCGTCGCCCCGGCCGAGGCTGAAGGCGAACAGCGCGCCGATCGCCGTGACGAAGAGCAGGCTCACGAAGATGACGCGCCAGACCAGGAACGCCGGCAGGAGCGGTGCATCGCCGGCCCGGGGCGGGCGGGTCATCACGTCGCTCTCCGGCGGCTCGAAGGCCAGCACGAGGCCCAGCGTCACGCCCGTCACCAGGTTGACCCACAGGATCTGCACCGGCGAGATCGGCGCGGTGAGGCCGAGCACGACGGCAAGCGCGACGATGATCGCTTCGCCGCAATTGGTGGGCAGTGTCCACGAGATGACCTTGCGGATGTTGTCGAAGACCGTCCGTCCCTCGCGCACCGCCGCGGCGATCGAGGCGAAGTTGTCGTCGGCCAGCACGATCTCGGCGGCCTCCTTCGCCGCCTCGGTGCCCTTGCGGCCCATGGCGACACCGACATCGGCCTGCTTCAGCGCCGGCGCGTCGTTCACACCGTCGCCGGTCATCGCCACCACGCTTCCGCGGGCCTGCAGCGCGCGGACAAGCCGCAGCTTGTGCTCGGGCGTGGTCCGGGCGAACACCGCGCGCTCGGCCGCCAGCGCAACGAGGTCGGCGTCCGACAGCGCCTCGATCTCGGCGCCGGTCACCGCGCGCGGGCTTTCGGCAAGGCCGAGCTGCCGCGCGATGGCAAGCGCGGTGGCGGCGTGGTCGCCGGTGATCATCTTCACCGCGATGCCGGCCTGCCGGCAGACGGCCACGGCGGCGATCGCCTCGGGCCGCGGCGGGTCGATGAAGCCGGCGATCCCGAGGAAGCGGAGGCCGCCCGCGACATCGGCGGCCGCGACCGCGGTTGCCCCCGGCGCTGGCGTCTCGGCGAAGCCGAGCACGCGCTGCCCCTCATGCGCCGCGGCGTCGATCACGCCGCTCCAGTAGGCGGTGTCGAGCGGGGCGTCGCCGCCGGCGCGGGCCTCGGCCGCGCTCATCCGCAGCAGCTGCTCCGGCGCGCCCTTCACGAAGATCCGGCGGTCACCGCCCGGGCCGGCATGGAGCGTTGCCATGTACTTGTGCGCGGTGTCGAACGGCAGTTCGGCCAGGCGCGGCCATGCCGCGCGCTCGGCCGCCGGATCGGCCCCGGCCTCGGCCGCGAAGACCACAAGTGCGACCTCCATCGGATCGCCCACGGCCCGGCTCGCGCCGCCCTGCGCGCTGGGCCGCGGCTGCGCGTCGTTGCAGAGGACCGCGCAGCGGATCAGCCCGTCGGCCTCCGGGGCCGCGCGCCACGCCGCGGGGGACCCGTGCCCGGCTTCGGCGGTGTCGACCGACCTGCGTGCAGCGATGACGCGGCGGACCGCCATCTCGTTCAGCGTGAGCGTCCCGGTCTTGTCGGAGCAGATCACCGAGGTCGCGCCGAGGGTCTCGACCGCGGGCAGCCGGCGAACGATGGCGTTGCGGGCCGCCATCCGCTGGACCCCGATCGCCAGCGTGATGGTGATGACGGCGGGCAGCCCCTCGGGCACGAGCGCGACGGCGACAGCAACGACCGTCAGCAGCGCATCGACCGCCGGGAGCCCGGTGACCTGCAGCGCCCAGGCATAGAGGCCGGCGCCGAGGCCGACCGCCACGACCGTCAGCCAGCGCCCGAAGCGATCGATCTTGCGCAGCAGCGGCGTCGTCAGCACCGCGACGTCCGAGAGCATGGCGTTGATGTGGCCGAGCTCGGTGCGCGGGCCGGTCGCGACGACGACGCCCGAGCCCTGGCCCGCCGCGACCATCGTGCCCGCGAACGCCATCGACCGCCGGTCGCCGAGAAGCGCGGCCTCGGCGCAGGGGTCGGTCGATTTCCCGGCCGGGACCGACTCGCCCGTCAGCGCCGCCTCGTCGATGCGCAGGCTGAACGCCCGGACGAGGCGCATGTCGGCCGGCACCCGGTCGCCCGGCTCGAGCAGCACGATGTCGCCCGCCACCAGCTCGGCCGCCGGCACGCGGACGCGGTGGCCGCCGCGGAGCACCATCGCCGCCGGGGCGACCATCGACTGCACCGCCCGCATCGCGTTCTCGGCGCGGCCCTCCTGGATGAAGCCGATCGCGGCGTTGACGAGCGTGACAGCGAAGATCACCACCGCATCGACCGGGTGGTCGACCAGCAGCGCCACCAAGGCGGCGACGAGCAGGAGGTAGATCAGCGCGTTATGGAAGTGGCCGAGAAAGCGCAGGAGCGCCGGTCGCCGCGGCGCGGCTGGCAGTTCGTTGCGGCCGTCGCGGCCGAGGCGGCGCGCCGCCTCGGCCGGATCGAGTCCGGCCGACCGGCCGCCGAAGGCCGAGAGCGCCTCGGCCGCGGCACGGGCGTGCCACGGCCGGGCCGTCTCTTCGGGTCTGAGGTCCACGTTCCTCCTCGGGCGTTCGGCAGCACCCTGCCCGCGCGGCCCCGGCGCCGCCTTGCGCGAGGTCAAATCATCCGGATCGCGCGCTTGTCCACGGCAAGCATGTAGCCCTTGCGGGCGATGTTCTTCACCAGAAGCTCGCTGACGATCTGGTTGCCCAGCATGTCGCGCAGCCGCTTGATCCGCGTGGCCCCGGCGGCCTCGTCGCAGTCCGCGGCGCTGCGGCCCGAGATCACCGCCTCGATCTCGGAGCCCGACAGCACGTCGTCGTCCATCCGCGCCTCGGCCAGCACCGAGAGCGTCTCGATCGCCGCCTCGGTCAGCTTGAACTCCATGTTGTTCAGGAACACCGAGTTCTCCTCGCGGCTGATCAGCAGCGAGGAGACCTGGATGCCGGCGCGCTCGATCTCGGACATCCGGCGGTTCAGCTGCACGATGGTCACCAGAAACACCACCGCCGCAATCATCAGCGCCGTCGCGAAGACCAGCAGGATGAAGATGACGAGGCGGTACGAGGCGAGCACCTCCGAGAACGACGTGCCCGACTGCGCGAGGATCTCGAGGAGCTTGATCTGCGCGTTCGAGGTCAGGTCCTCGTTCTCGACGAAGATCTGCTCGACCTTGGCGTTGAAGGCGTTGGCGTCGGGAAGGTTGGCGAACAGCAATGCCGCGGCCGTCGCGAGCACGGCCACGATCGCCGCGATGCCGCCGTAGACGACGCGGTTGCCCGGAATCACCCGGCTGCGGGCCGGTTCCTCCGGAAGGGTTGCATCAGTCACGGGCAGGCCTCCTTGGATGACCGATAGTTCCGGGCGCGACTGGCAGCGTCAAGTTTCGACACCGGGTGCGCGGGAACGCGCGGATCGGCCCGCGCCGCGCTGACGGCGGAAGGTCGCGCATCCACGTCTCAGTAGCGCAGGAAGAAGCCGCCCGCGCTTTCGCGCCGCGCATCGAGGCCGCCATCGTCGAACACGGAGACGACGGTCAGCAGCTGCCAGCCGTCGCGGCCGATTCGCGACTGCACCTCGCCCGCCGCGCCATCGCGCGAGCAGGCGCGGTCGGGCAGCTCGATCACCCCGTAATGGAGCTGCAGCGGCGAGTCCCGCTTCGCCTTGTAGTCGGCATAACAGGCTGCTGTCGCCGGGTTTGCAGCCAGCAGCGCGAGGGCAACGACAGGCGGGAGAAGGCGGGGCGACATTGCGGCAGGATGCGATGGCCCGCGCCGATATTCAATGACTCGGCACGATCTGGCCGGACGTTATCCGATAGCAGGCCCGCGATATTGCCTGACCCGGCGGCGCGGCTCAGCCTTCCTGCATGAGATCAGAGCGGCGCCGCCGAACCGCACAAGCCGCAGGGGCGCGCCGCGCAGAATGGAAAGGACGACGCCATGGTCCGCAACAAGATGATCGCGACGCTGCTTGCCGCCGTGCTGGCCTTCTCGCCCGCCGTGTCCACGCCGGCTTCGGCCGCCCCCGACGCCGAGGACTACGCCCGCGTGATGCTCGGCCTTCTCGCGCTCGGCGTGCTCGTCGAGACGCTCGACAACGATCGCGACCGGCGGCTCGACCGCCGCGAGAGCGAGCGCGCGCGGTCCATGCACCGCCGCATCGCCGCCTGCGAGTTCGAGGTACGCACCCGCAACGGCTGGCGCGACGTCTATGGCAGCCGCTGCCTGGAGCGCGCGGGCGTACGGGTCAGCCGCCTGCCCCGCGACTGCGCCTTCCGGGTGCGCGGCGAGCGCGGCAACAGCGTGGTCTACGGCGAGCGCTGCCTCGAGGACTACGGCTATCGGTTTGAGGTCAGGTCGCGTCGCTAGGCGCGCCTGTCGGCAGCGGCGCGGGCCCCTCCCCCGCAACAAGGGGGTCCGCGTCAACTGGGCGGGAGGATCCATTCCTCCCGCCCCTTTTCGCTTGAACGCGCCGCTCCGGTCGGCTTGCCTGCCGAGATGCGACGCCTGCCCGATCTCGCCGAGGAAACCGCCGCCATCGCCGCCGGCCACAGTCCCGTGGCGGGGATCGACGAGGCCGGGCGCGGGCCGCTGGCGGGCCCTGTCGTCGCCGCGGCGGTGGTTCTCGGCGCCGGGGGCATTCCGCCCGGCATGGACGATTCGAAGCGGCTTGCCCCCGGCGCGCGGCAGCGGATCGCCGAGGCGCTGCGCCGCAGCGCCGGCATCGGCGTGGGTATCGGCGTCACCTCGGTCGAGGAGATCGATGCGCTGAACATCCTGCGCGCCGCGCACCTCGCGATGTGCCGCGCGGTCGCGGCGCTGCCGGTGGCGCCCGCGCTCGCCCTGGTCGACGGCAATCTCCTGCCGCCCGACCTGCCCTGCCGCGGCCGCGCGCTGGTCGGCGGCGACGGCCGCTGCCTGTCGATCGCCGCGGCCTCGATCATCGCCAAGGTCACCCGCGACCGGATCATGGTGGATTTGGCGCAACAGCATCCCGGCTATGGCTGGGAGCGCAACATGGGCTATCCGACCGCCGAGCATCGGATGGCGCTGCGGCGCCTCGGCCCGACCCCACATCATAGACGTTCCTTTGCGCCCGTGTACAACATGTTGTAGCAAGGGGAAAGTATAAGTCGTTGATTCAAAAAAGAATTTGACCCCGAATCAGCGTTGAATCATCTTCGTCCCGAGAGCGCGGCGATGCATGGCGCCAGCGGAACAGGGGCGGCGATGACGACGACGAAGGACCGGGCCGCTGCCGAGCTGCCCCTCGACAGCATCCTTGCCGGAGACTGCATCGCCGTGATGCAGGCGCTGCCCGAGGCGTCGGTGGACCTGATCTTCGCCGACCCGCCCTACAACCTCCAGCTCAGGGGAGAACTGCACCGCCCCGACAATTCCAGGGTCGACGCGGTCGATGACGGTTGGGACAAGTTCGGCGGCTTTCCCGACTACGACCGCTTCACCCGCGCCTGGCTTGCCGCCGCGCGGCGCCTTCTGAAGCCGCACGGCGCGATCTGGGTCATCGGATCCTACCACAACATCTTCCGCGTCGGCGCGGCGATGCAGGACGAGGGCTTCTGGCTTCTCAACGACGTGATCTGGCGCAAGTCGAACCCGATGCCGAACTTCCGCGGCAAGCGGTTCACCAACGCGCACGAGACGCTGATCTGGGCGTCGAAGGCCGAGGGCGCGCGCTACACCTTCAACTACGACGCGCTGAAGGCGTTGAACGATGGCGTGCAGATGCGGTCGGACTGGACGATCCCGCTCTGCACCGGCCACGAAAGGCTGAAGGACGAAAACGGCGACAAGGCGCATCCGACGCAGAAGCCCGAGGCGCTGTTGCACCGCGTGCTGGTCGCCACCACCAATCCGGGCGATGTCGTGCTCGACCCGTTCTTCGGCACCGGAACCACCGGCGCCGTGGCGAAGCTGCTCGGGCGGCGCTGGATCGGCATCGAGCGCGAGGGGGGCTACCGCGCCGTCGCCGAGGCGCGGATCGCGCGTATCCGCCGCCTCGACGGCGAGGCGCTGGCCGTGTCGGCCTCGAAGCGGGCCGAGCCGCGCGTGGCGTTCGGCGAGCTTGTGGAGCGCGGGCTGCTGCGGCCGGGCGAGGTCCTTCTCAGCCCGCGCGGCGACAAGCCGGCGAAGGTCCGCGCCGACGGCACGCTCGCCGGCGGCACCGCCACCGGCTCGATCCATCAGGTCGGCGCGGCCAACGAAGGCGCGCCCTCGATGAACGGCTGGACCTACTGGCACTTCCGCCGCGAGGGCGTGCTGGTTCCGATCGACTGGTTCCGCCAGCAGATCCGGGCCGAGATGCGCCCGGACGGCTGACCCGGCTTACCGCCGGTGCCCGCGGCCCCTTCGGGGGCCCGGCACTCACCTCGCCCCGCCTCCCCCAGAGGCGGGGCGCTTTCTGTCCGCCTCACGCCCCGCGCGGCAGCGGCAGCTCGCCCCGGTTATAGGGCCCCCAGTCCTCGATCTCTGGGTAGTGGACCTTGCGCCAGGCGCGGACGCGGGGGTTCATGATCCGGCGCCAGACCGGCGGGTTCATCGCGACGAACACCATAAGCGGGTAGCCGAGCGGAAGCTGCGGCGCCTCGTCCTCGGCATAGGTCTGCAGCAGCGGAAAGCGCCGGTCGGGCTTGAAGTGGTGGTCCGAATGCCGCTGCAGGTTGATCAGCAGCCAGTTCGATGCGGTCTGGGCGGCGTTCCAGCTGTGGTGCGGCTTGACATGCTCGTACCTGCCCTCGCCCAGATGCTTGCGCGTCAGCCCGTAATGCTCGACATAGTTCACCGCTTCGAGCTGCCAGATCGCAACGATCGCCTGATAGGCGAACAGGCCGATGCCGTGCCAGCCGCCGACGGCATAGGCGAGGCCCAGCATCAGCGCCTGCAGCGCGCCGTAGCGCCAGAACGGGTTGGCCTGATTCCACCACGGCAGGCTCCTGCGTGCCAGCAGCGCCTTCTCCGCCTTCCAGGCGGAGACGAGGCTCTGCCGCAGGACCCGCGGGAAGAAGCGGTGGAAGCCCTCGTTGTAGCGTGCCGTCACCGGATCGCGGCGCGTGCCGACATGAAGATGGTGGACGCGCAGATGCTCGGACCGGAAGTGCGAGTAGAGCACGGAGGCCAGCAGCAGGTCACCGAGCCAGCGCTCCAGCCGGTTCTTCTGGTGCATCAGCTCGTGGCTGTAGTTGATGCCGACGGTGCCGGTGATGATCCCGATCCCGAAGAACAGCACGCCGGTCTCGAGCCCCGAGAGATGATCGGCGCGGGTCACGTACCAGATCGTGCCGAACAGGATCACCATCTGGAGCGGGAACCAGATCAGGGTGAGCAACCGGTACCAGAAAAGCGCATCCTCTGGCGCGTCGGTATCCGCGTTCCTGGTGTTGAGACCGGTCAGCGCGTCGAGGAACGAGACGACGAAGATCGAGTAGGCCGGGACAAGCGCGGTGAACCAGCCGCCCTGCGTGGCGCCGATCGCCGCGAGCGGCAGCATGGCCAGAACCAGCCAGAACGGCAGCGCGTGGCGGAACCCGAGCGGTTGGCGGGCGGCGACTGTCATCCGGCGGCTCCGACTGTGCGATCGCCCCAGTATGCGTCCGTTCTCGGTATCGCTCAACGGGACATGCTGGCGCGGGCGATGTCGTATGCCTTGCGCATCACGGTGGGCAGGTCGGCGGGGCGGAAGGCGTCCTGCGGCACCAGGCTGCCGCGCAGCGGCGTGCCCGAGGACCGGTCGAGCCGCGACAGCAGGAGCCGCAGGATCAGGTGGAAATGGGTGAAGGTGTGCCGCACCTCGCCGATATCGCTCCAGTCGGCAGCGACGGGCGGCGGGCCGCCCGCGCCGTCCCAGCCATCGCCCGGAAACCCGAGCATGCCGCCCAGGAGGCCGCGGTCAGGGCGGCGCTCGAGGAGGAGCGCACCGTCGCGGTGCGCGATCCAGAGGACGCCCCGGCGCACCGGCTTCGCGGCCCGGGGCACCTTGCGCGGCAGGCTGGCCGCGAGGCCAAGCGCCCGGGCGCGGCAGGGCTCGCGCCAGGGACATATGCCGCAGGCCGGGCCTCTCGGGGTGCAGATCGTCGCGCCGAGATCCATCACGGCCTGCGCATGGTCGCCCGGGCGCTCCGCCGGCGTCAGGTGGCCGGCGAGCGCGGTGAGCCGCGGCTTTGCGGCCGGAAGCGGTTCCTCCACCGCATGGAGGCGGGCCATCACCCGCTCGACATTGCCGTCGACCACCGTCTCGGGCCGGTCGAAGGCGATCGCGGCGATGGCGGCGGCGGTGTAGGGGCCGATGCCGGGCAGGGTGCGCAACGCGTCGGCGGTGTCGGGAAACCCGCCGCGGGCGGCCACGGCGCGCGCGCATTTCAGAAGGTTCCGCGCGCGTGCGTAGTAGCCGAGGCCGGCCCAGGCGGCCATCACCTCGTCGTCGCGCGCGGCGGCGAGCGCCTCGACAGTCGGCCAGCGCGCGGTGAAGCGGTGGAAGTAGTCGCGGACCGCGGCGACCGTCGTCTGCTGCAGCATCACCTCGGACAGCCAGACCGCATAGGGGTCGGGGCGGCTGCCGGTCCGGCGGTCGGCCGGCCCGACGCGCCACGGCATGACGCGAGCGTGGCCGTCGTACCAGGCGAGCAGCATCGCGCTCAGATCCTGCTCACGCAATCTTCATGGCCTCCCCGACGTTTCGGCTTTTCCGCCAGCGCCCGCGCGGTAGAATAGCGGCAATGAACCGGAAGGACAGGATGCCGGACGCCGGGCGCGACCCCAAGCGGCGGAGCCGTGGCTTCGAGAGGGCCGCGGGCCTTCTCGCGACGCATATCCGGAAGGCGGGCGAGGGGCGCGGCTTTGCCGTGTCGCGCCTGCTGACCCACTGGCCCGAGGTCGTGGGCGAGGACATCGCGGCGCTGGCCCGCCCGGTCCGGGTGACCTACGGCCGCGAAGGCTTCGGCGCGACCCTGACGCTCCTGGTGACCGGCGCGGCCGCGCCGCTCGTCCAGATGCGCCTTCCCGACATCCGCGACCGGGTGAACGCCTGCTACGGCTATGCGGCCATCTCGCACCTGAAGGTCACGCAGACGGCCGCCGAAGGCTTCGCCGAGGCCGCGGCGCCCTATGCGGCTGTGCCGCCGCGCAGCGCCGCGGGGGCGACCGAAGTGTCGCGCGCCACCACCACCGCCGCCGACGTGGCCGATACGGGGCTGCGCGAGGCGCTGGAACGGCTCGGCCGGAACGTGTTGTCGAAACCCTGAACAGAACCCTCAAGAGGCAGACATGCACAGACGCCACCTTCTCGCCATGCTCGGGCTCGGCACCGTCGCCGGGGGAGGGGCGGGCTGGCTCCTGACCCGCCCGAACCAGACGGCCTTCACCCTTGCCGCGGTCGCCCAGACCGAGGCCGCGCCCGATGCTGCGCCCGACAATGCGGCCGAAACTGCCCCCGGGGCGGTCACCGTCGAGGACATGGCGCTGGGGCCGGAGGATGCGAAGGTCACCGTGATCGAGTACGCCTCGTTCACCTGCCCGCATTGCGCGGCCTTCCACGCCGACGTCTATCCGCAGATCAAGGCGAACTACATCGACACCGGCAAGATCCGCTTCGTCCACCGCGAGGTCTATTTCGACCGGTTCGGCCTCTGGGCGGCGATGGTGGCGCGCTGCGGCGGGCCCGACCGGTACTTCGGCATTGCGGATCTGATCTACGAGTCCCAGCGCGACTGGGCCGGAGGCAGCGATCCCGGAACGATTGCCAACAGCCTGCGCACCCTCGGCAAGACGGCCGGGCTGACCGAGGAGCAGCTCGAGGCCTGCATGTCGGACGGCGCGCAGGCCGAGGCGCTGGTTGCCGCGTACCAGCAGAATGCCGAGCGCGACGCGATCAATTCCACACCCTCGTTCATCATCGACGGCGAGAAGTACTCGAACATGAGCTACGCGGACTTCGCCGCGATCCTCGACGAGAAGCTCGCGAGCTGATCGGCCGGAGATGCCGCGCTCAGCCGGCGAGGAGCCGGTCCAGCGCGGCATCTAGCGGCGACCAGTCCTCGAGCTCGAGCCGGACGGGAAACGCGAGCACTTGCGGCCGGAAGGCGGCAGGCAGGCGGACGGCGTCCTTCTCGGTGGTGACGAGTTGGGCGTTGAGCTGTCGCGCCATGGCGTCGAGCCGCTGCAACAGCGGCTCAGCGAGGGGCTGGTGGTCGTCGAGCGCCACGGTGTCCGCAAGGTCGGCGCCTTCGGCGCGCAGGCTTGCGAAGAACTTTTCGGGGTGGCCGATCCCGGCGAAGGCAACCAGCCGCACGCCCCGCCAGGTCATGCCGGTCTCCAGCGGGCGGAGCGCGCCAGTCAGGTGCGGAACGCCGATGTGCGCGCCCCAGGTCGCGTGGAACCGGGCCTGCTGATCGGCCGGCCCGATCGAAAGGACGAGGTCGGCGCGCTTCAGCCCCTCGGCCACCGGTTCGCGCAGGGGGCCTGCGGGAATGACCCGGCCGTTGCCGAAGCCGATGCCCGCATCGACCACGACCAGGGCAAGGTCGCGGATCAGCGCGGGGTTCTGGAAACCGTCATCGAGAAGGATTGCGCCCGCCCCGGCAGCGACGGCGGCCTCGGCCCCGGCGCGCCGGTCCCGTGCCACCCAGGTGGGCGCGAAGGCAGCAACCAGAAGCGGCTCGTCCCCGACCTCGGCCGCACGGTGGCGCCGGATGTCGACGCGGACCGGCCCGGCGAGGCTGCCGCCATAGCCGCGGGACACGACGTGAACGGCGACCCCGCGCGGCATGAGGCGCTGGGCCAGGGCGATCACCGTCGGTGTCTTTCCGGTGCCGCCGGCGTTGAGGTTTCCGACGCAGATCACCGGAACCGGCAGGCGCAGCCCGGGCCGGCGCACGCGCCAGGCCGTTGCCGCCGCATAGAGCGCGGCGGGCGGCGCCAGCGCGCGGGCCTGCCATGCCGGCCGCCCGGGCGGCGTGAACCAGAAGCCCGGCGGCCGCATCAGGCGGGCGCGCCGGCCAGCGCGTTGCCGATCAGCGTCCGGATCCGCTCGTAGGTATCCGCCCCGCCGGTCGAGACGCGCCAGGCGGCATGGGCCATCGTCGCCGCCCGGTCGGGCGAGAGCAGCTCGGCGACCGCGTCGCCAAGCTCGGCATCGCTGCGCAGCGCCCGGCAGGCATTGGCCTCGGCTAAGCGCCGGTAGAGGGCGGCGTACTGCCCCGTCTCGGGGCCGTGCAGGATCGCCGAGCCGAGCCCCGCGGGCTCGTGCGGCGAACGGCTGCCGCCGCCGGCCGGATCGAGCGTGCCGCCCATGAACGTCATCGGCGCGAGCCGGTACCAGAGCCCGAGCTCGCCCTCCGCGTCGGCGATGAAGATCTGCGTCGCGGTGCCCGGGTCGCCCTCGACCGATCGCAGCGCGACGGTGAGGTCCTGCTCGGCCAGCGCGGCGGCCAGCGCCGGCCCGCGGCCCGGCGTGGCGGGAACGAGGATCAGGAGCAGCCGGTGCGCCAGCCGCGCCGCCACCCGGTGCGCCGCGACGACCGCCGCCTCCTCGGCCTGCGTGACGCAGGCCGCGAGCCAGACAGGGCGCGCCTTGAGCAGGTCGGCCAGCGCATCGCGTTCCCGCAGGTTGCACTCCGGCGGCGGCCCGTCCTGCGCAAGCGGCCCGGTCACCTCGACCGAGTCCGGATCGGCCCCGACCCCGACAAGCAAGCGTGCCGCGGGGTCGTCGGTCGCGAGGATCCAGGGAAAGACCCGCAGCGTCGCCCGCGCCAGCCGCGGCCAGCCGCGCCAGCCGCGGATCGGATCGGGTGCGCCCGCGGCATCGACAAGCGCGATCGGCACCCGCCTGGCCGCCGCCGCGTGGATCAGCGCGGGCCGCAGCGTCGCGCCGGCCCAGATGCCGACATCGGGGCGCCAGTGGTCGAGGAACGCCGCGATCGCACGGCTCGATTCGTCGGGCGTGAACTGGTGCAGCGTCCGCGGCGGCAGCGGCCCGGGGATCGGCGCTTCCGACGTCATCAGGAATGACGCCTCGGCCGCGTCCTCGGCCAGGCGCCGCGCGAGGTCTACCACCGGGCCGGCCTGCCCCGGCCCGGCGGCATGGAGCCAGACGAGCGGGCCCTCGGGCCGCCGCAGGCCCGGCTGCCCCAGCCGCTCGGCCAGACGCGCCGCCTCGGTGCCGCCGCGGGCCATCTCGCCCGCGATCCGCCGCCGCGCCGCCGGCGCGCCGAGCGCGGTCAGCGACAGGTACGCGATCAGGCCCGGCGGGCGGCTCATGGCGCTCGCGCTCAGCCGCCCAGCTCTTCGGTTGCGCCCGCGGGCGCGGCCTCGTCGCGCAGCCGGTGCAGGTGCGCGATGAAGTAGCGCATGTGCGCGTCGTCGACGGTCCGCTGCGCCTCGGCCTTCCAGGCCGCATAGGCCGAGCCGTAGTCGGGGTAGATGCCAACGACATGGATGTCGTTTACGTTGCGGAAGACGGTCTTCGAGGGGTCGGAAAGCTCGCCGCCAAAGACGAGATGGAGGCGCTGCGGCATCGCGGAAATCCTTCTTGCTCGGGGCTCGCGCGGCACCCTACGCCTTGGCGCGTCCCGGTCAAGGCGCAGGCGTCAGAACGGGCAGGCGGCCGAGAAGCTCATGCCCTTGCCGCCGTCGGGGTGGCGCAGCCGCAGGCTTTCCGAATGGAGCATCAGCCGCGGCCGGTCCCGCGCGGCACCTTCGGCATAGAGCGGATCGCCGAGGATCGGGTGCCCCAGCGCCAGCATGTGGACCCTGAGCTGGTGGCTGCGGCCGGTATGCGGGTAGAGCCGCAGCCGCGTCGTCCCGTCGCCCTCGCGGCGCACGACGCGCCAGTCGGTCTGCGCCGGGCGCCCGTCGGCATGGTCGACCTTCTGGCGCGGCCGGTTCGGCCAGTCGACGGCAAGGGGCAGTTCGACAGTGCCGGTATCCCCGGCCACATGGCCCCAGACGCGCGCGACATAGGTCTTCCTGACGTGGCGCCGCTCGAACTGGAGGCCGAGATGCCGCTGGGCGGCCGGTGTCAGCGCGAAGACCATGACTCCCGATGTGTCGCGATCCAGCCGGTGGACGAGGAGGGCTTCGGGAAACGCCGCCTGCACGCGCGCGATGAGGCAGTCGGCAAGGTGCTCGCCCTTCCCGGGAACGGACAGAAGGCCCGCGGGCTTGTTGACCACCAGAATGGCATGATCGCGGTGGATCACGTCGAGCGGCGTGTCGGGCGGCGCGTAGGAGTCCATCGCCGGGGGATAGCGGCTCGCGCCCGGCGCGTCCATCACGGCACGCTTGCGCCGCCGCCCCGGGCCGGCTACCCGCCCGGCGACTGTGGCAGGCCATCGTCGATCGTGTAGTAGTCGCCGCCGTCGGCGACGAAGATATGGCCGCTGAGCGTGCCGCCGGTCGGTCCCTCGATCGCGCCGGCCTCGATCGAGAACGCGCCGTCCGCCGCCCGGAACCACAGCGAGGATCCGCAGCGCGCGCAGAACCCGCGCCGCCCGCCGCCCGGCGTGACGTACTCGGCCAGCGTGTCGCGGGCGATCCACTGCACCATCGTCTCTTCGGCGTCGAACGAGGCGGCGTAGTGGCCCGAGAGCTTGCGGCACTGGGTGCAGTGACAGGCGGTGATCTCTCCCGCCGGACCGGGCAGGGTGAAGCGACAGGCCCCGCAGAGGCAGGTGCCCTGCAGGGTGGCCGGCGCCGCCGACGCGGCCGGCGGCGGGCCTTCGGGAGAGTAGTAGTCCGCCGCATCGCCACCGAAGCAGTGTGCCGCCACGACGAGGCCGGTGGACCCGCTGAGCGCGCCGGCCGCGAACGCCATGCGCGGCGCGTCGAGCGGCGCCCAGAACAGGCTCGCGCCGCAGGTCCTGCAGAAGCCGCGGCAGGCCGACGGCGAGGACTGGTACCAGGCGAGGCCGTCGTCCCGCGTGACGTGGAGCCGCTCGAGCGGTACCGAGGTTGCCGCCCAGCAGTGGCCCGAACTGCGGCGGCACTGCGTGCAGTGGCAGACGAGCACGTCGCGCAGCGGCCCCTCGGCCGCGAACGTCACGGCCCCGCAGAGGCACGCGCCCTCGTGCATCATCGCCAGTTTCTCCGCCGCGGCACCTTCAGGGCGAGCATGGGCATCAGGAGGGGCGATCGGAAGCGGTCAAGGTCGAGCGCCTCGTGCACGCCCACCGTCTCCTCGCCGTCGATCCGGGTGGCGACGGCGGAGCGGCAATAGAACGGCGCGTCGAGCATGGCCTTGACCTGCCGCGGGCGGTGGCCCGCATCGGCGCGGGTCTCGCGGCGCACGCCCCACCGCGACCGCGGCAGGCGCGCCTTGGGCGGCGGCGCGACGACCTCGGCACCCCCGGCCCCGTCGAACGCCACCGCGACCGCAAGCTCGGAGCCATCGCGGCGGGTGGCGTCATAGAAGCAGGTCGCGCCCCGTCGGCTCGGGTAGCGGCCCCAGGTCCAGTAGGAGAAATCGGCCTCGAGGGCGGCGGTGCCGAAATTGGCGTCGAAGTAGCCGTGCCCCTCCCACGTCCAGCCGGGGCGGTCGAGCTCTACGCGGATGCTGGCCGAGGGCGCGAACGGGCGCCAGACATGCGCGCCGTCCGCGGTGAGCGGCATCTCCACGGTCGTCAGCGCATCGGGCACGAGCGTGACCGTGCCGCGGAGCCGACCGGGATGCGGCCAGGTCGCCTCGTCGATCTCGATGACGAGGCGGTCGCCGTGCCAGTGCATGGCCGAAGGTCCGATGCCGAGGCTGTCGGGAGAAAGGCTGAGCGCGGCGTCGCCGCGGTCGGTCATCGTCCAGCGCCCGCCGGGCCCGTAGGTCGCGACGTTCAGGCAGCAGTGGTCCGCCGGGTTGCGGCGCCCCGACCAGCGATACCACGGCGAGAAGACCGACCCTATGAAGCCGATGACCGAGACCGCGCGGGCGCCGTCGCCGGAGATGCCGTCGACATACCACCAGGCGTAGCCGTTCGGCGGAACCGCGAGGTCGAAGCAAGGTCGCTCGCGATCGCCTCGGCCGCGTGCCGGCCGGAGAGGGTGGCCATCGGGATCCCCGCCCCGGGATGGGCCCCGCCCCCCGCGAGGTAGAGCCCCGCCACCGGCGTCCGCGCCGTCGGCCGGGCGAACGCCGCCGTCACCCCGTGCGGGCTCCGCCCGTAGAGGGAACCGGCCGAGCCCGGGAACAGCGCCGCGAAGCCGGCCGGTGTCGTCAGCGCGCCGGTCGGCGGGTCCGGCGAGAAGGTCAGCCCCCGCTGCCTCAGCGTGTCGAAAACCCGGCTCCGGCATCGTTCCTCCTCCTCGACCGGCCCGAGCGTCAAGGGCGGGCCGTTCATGATGATCTCGAACCGCTCCTTGCCCGCGGGCGCGCGCCCGGCGCCGCGATCCTGCGCGCAGACATACAAGGTAGGGTCATCGGGCGGCCGGCCAGCGGCCAGATCAGCGAATTCGGTGCCGGCGACCGGGCCGAAGAACACGTTGTGGTGCGCAAGGTCGGCGCCGTCGGGCCGCGCCGCGAAGGACCAGACATAGGCCGAGTGGCTGCGCGGCTCGACGCGGCGGCGCGCGACCGCGGCGCGCGCACCCTGGCCGAGGAGACCTTCCGCAAGGGCGCGCGGATCGCCACAGTACACCACCCGGTCGGCCGTGAGGCGGCGCCCGTCGGAGGTATGGACGGCGATCGCCCGGCCGTCGCGCAACTCGATCTTCTCGGCGCCGGTGCCGAGGTCGGCGGCGACGGCCTGCGCCTCGGCCAGCGCCAGCATCGCCGCGGCGAGCCGCTGCATCCCGCCCTCGACCCGCCAGACGCCGCGCGCCTCGGAATGCCAGATCAGGCCGAGCACCGCGGGGCTGAGACCGGGCGCGCCGCCGACATAGGTGGCATAGCGGCCGAAGAGCTGGGCGAGCCGCGGGTCGGCAAAGCGGCGGGCCAGCGCCCCCGCGAGGCTGCGGTGCGGGGCCATCGCCGGGATCAGCCGGGGCCGGGCCAGAACCCGCAGGACAAGCGGCACGAGGCGCGGCCGCGCGGCCTGCATCATCGGCGCGTCGAAGGCCTCGAAAAGCGCCCGGGCGCCGGCAGAGAACGCGCGGAAGTCGGCCTCGCCGCGGGCGCCGGCCAAGGCGCGGACCGCGGCCGCGCTCGCCTCGGGATCGGCATGCAGGTCAAGCCGGCTGCCGTCGGGCCAGAAATGGCGCGCGAGCAGCGGCTCGGCGATCAGCGTGACGTGATCGGCAAGCCGGGCGCCGCAATCGGCGAACAGCGCCTCGAACACCGGCTTCAGGGTGACGACGGTCGGACCGGCATCGACCGGCCCGGCACTGCTGCCGATGCTGCGGATCTTGCCGCCCGGCCAGGAATGACGGTCGAGAAGCGTCACCGAAAGGCCGCGATGGGCAAGCCGGGCCGCGGCGGCGAGGCCGCCGACGCCGGCACCGATCACGACCGCCTTCTCGCGGGCCGGTCTGGCCATGGATGCACGCCTCCGTTGACAGGCGATGATAGGCTGTCCAGATTGATTTACAATCGGGTTGTCAGTTAGAGTGGACAATCACAGGGAGGACGCCATGCCGCTCGAATTCCGGATCGAAGCCGCGCTGGACCGGGCGATCCGCCACGGCCAGGACGGCGAGGCGCCGCCGCGACTGTCGTCGGCGCTCGGCTACGCGGTCACGCCCGGCGGCGCCCGGATCCGGCCGACCATCCTTCTGTCGGTCGCGATGGCCTGCGGCGACGACCGGCCCGAGATCGCCGATGCGGCGGCGGCGGCGCTCGAACTCGTCCACTGCGCAAGCCTCGTCCACGATGACCTGCCGATGTTCGACGATGCCGACAGCCGCCGCGGCAAGCCCTCGGTGCACCGTGCCTATTCCGAGCCGCTCGCGCTGCTTGCGGGCGACAGCCTGATCTTCCTCGCCTTCGGTGAACTGGCGCGGGCAGCCGGACGCGACTGCACCCGGGCGGCGGAGCTGATCGGCATCCTCGCCGCGCGCTCGGGCATGCCGCACGGCATCTGCGCCGGCCAGGGCTGGGAGAGCGAGGCGGCCATCGACCTTTCCGCCTACCACCGCGCCAAGACCGGCGCGCTCTTCATCGCGGCGACCCAGATGGGGGCCGTCGCCGCGGGGCAGGAGGCCGAGCCCTGGGAGGAGCTTGGCGCGCGCATCGGCGAGGCCTTCCAGGTGGCCGACGACCTGCGCGACGCGCTCTACGACGAGGCGGCGCTCGGCAAGCCCGCGGGGCAGGACGCGGTCCATGCCCGGCCGAATGCGGTCGCCGCGCTGGGCGTGCAGGGCGCGATCCGGCGACTCACCGACATCCTTTCCGGCGCGATCTCCTCGATCCCGTCCTGTCCGGGCGAGGCGATGCTGGCCGCGATGGTGCGCAAGACCGCCGAACGGCTGACGCCCATGGCGGCCGCGCGCGCCAAGGCCTGACGGCGATGCCGGCGGCAGCCCGGCGCGGCACCCCGCGCGCACCTCGCCCCGGATGCGGCGGACCGGCGCGGTGACCGAGATCGCGCCTCCGGGCCGGGCCGGCCGGTGGCGCTGGTCGTGGCGCGGCTGGCGGAACCGGCGCGTCGCCGACCCGGCGTTCCAGTCCTGGGCCTCGCGATTCGCCCTGACGCGAGGCATTGCCCGGCGCGATGGCGCAAGGCTGTTCGACCTCGTGGCGGGCTTCGTCCATTCGCAGATCCTTCTGGCGCTGGTCGAGCTCGACGTGCTTCGTGCCGCGCTCGACCGGCCGCTGACGACGCGGGCGCTGGCGGCGCGGACCGGCGTGCCGGCCGACCGGATGGAGGCGCTGCTGCGCGGCGCAGCCGCGCTTGGTCTGATCGAGCGCATCGGGCGCGACTGGCAGACCGCGCGCCGGGGCGCGGCCGTTCTGGGGGTGCCGGGGCTCGAGGAGATGATCCGGCACCACCGCGTGCTCTATGGCGACCTCGCCGACCCGTTGGCCCTGCTGCGCGACGACGGGCCGACCGCGCTCGCCCGATTCTGGCCCTACGTCTTCGGCGCCGACCGCGCGTCCGATCCCGCTGTGAGCCGGCGCTACTCCGACCTGATGGCCGAGACCCAGGGCCTCGTCGCCGAGGAGACGTTGCGCAGCGTCGATCTCTCGGGCGTCCGGCACCTGATGGATGTCGGCGGCGGCACCGGCGCCTTCATCGCGGCGGCGGGGCGCGCCCATCCGCGCCTGTCGATGACGCTGTTCGATCTGCCGGCCGTGGTGGCGGAGGCGCCGGAGCGACTCGCCCGCGCCGGCACCGGCGTCGCGGGGCGGGTCAGGATCGTCGCCGGATCGTTCCGGGATGACCCGCTGCCCAACGGCGCCGATGCCGTGAGCCTCGTCCGCGTGCTCTACGATCACGGTGACGAGACCGTGCGCGACCTTCTGGCGCGGGTCTTCGCTGCGCTTCCCCCCGGCGGCCGGCTGATCGTGTCCGAGCCGATGTCGGGCGGTGACCGGCCCGAGCGCGCCGGCGACGCCTACTTCGCCTTCTACTGCATGGCGATGCGCACAGGTCGCGTACGCTCGCCCGCCGAGATCGCGGCGCTGCTGGCCGAAGCTGGCTTCACGCGGATCGCGCGGCCCACGACGCATCGGCGGTTCGTCACGTCCGTGGTCACGGCGCACAAGGCGGCGGGTGTTCCGTGACCCCGATCTGTCAAAATGAATTGACAACATAAAGTGTCAAGCTAAGCTGACATTGCGAGCGAAGCGGCATCGCGGAACCGAAGCGGAACCGAACAAAAGCTGTGCCGCCGCCCGCAAGGGGAGACGCCTATGGATGCCACAGCCGTGATACTCGAAGGGCCGAAGCACCTGGCGCTTGCCACCGTGCACCTCGATCCGCCGGGGGCGGACGACCTTGTCGTCGGCATCGCGCATTCCGGCATCTCCACAGGAACCGAGAAGCTGTTCTGGACCGGCGAGATGCCGCCGTTTCCGGGCATGGGCTATCCGCTGGTGCCGGGCTACGAGGCCGAGGGCGAAGTGCTCGAGGCCGGCCCGGGAACCGGCTTCCGGGCCGGCGAGCGGGTGTTCGTTCCGGGCGCCAGCTGCTTCGGCGAGGTCCGGGGCCTCTTCGGTGGCGCCGCGCGCCGGGTGGTGACGCGCGCCGACCGGGTCACCCGGATCGACCCCGACATGGGCGCCGAGGGCGCGCTTCTCGCGCTGGCCGCGACCGCCCGCCATGCGATGGCCGGCTTCGGCTGCCGGCTTCCCGAACTGATCGTCGGGCACGGTGTCCTCGGCCGGCTGCTCGCGCGGCTCTCCCTTGCGGCCGGCGCGCCGCCGCCGACCGTCTGGGAAATCGACCCGCAGCGACAGGGCGGGGCGGCGGGCTATCCGGTCGTCCGCCCGGAGGACGATCCGCGCCGCGACTATCGCGCCATCTACGACGCCTCGGGCAACGGCGCGCTGCTCAACGAACTCATCACCCGCCTCGCCCGGGGCGGCGAGATCGTGCTGGCCGGGTTCTACAGCGCGCCGCTCAGCTTTGCCTTTCCGCCCGCCTTCATGAAGGAGGCGCGGTTCCGGGTCGCGGCCGAGTGGACGAAGGACGACCTGATCGCGACGCGCGCCCTGATCGACGCCGGCGCCCTCTCGCTTGGCGGGCTGATCACCCACCGGGCGGCCGCCGCCGACGCGCCGGCGGCCTACCGGACCGCATTCGACGACCCCGCCTGCCTCAAGATGGTCCTGAACTGGGGAGCCCAGCAATGACGCTCGACATGCCGAATCTGAGGGACTTCGACCAGCGGTTGCGCGACGAGGCGGCCGAGGAGCCGACGCTCGAGATCCCCGCCGCGGAGCCGACCAAGAAGACGCAGATCATCGCGATCTACGGCAAGGGCGGGATCGGCAAGTCGTTCACGCTGGCCAACCTCAGCCACATGATGGCCGAAATGGGTAAACGGGTTCTTCTCATCGGGTGCGATCCGAAATCCGACACCACGTCGCTGCTGTTCGGTGGCAAGGCCTGCCCGACGATCATCGAGACCTCGACCCGCAAGAAGCTGGCGGGCGAGGAGGTGAAGATCGGCGATGTCTGCTTCAAGCGCGGCGGCGTCTTCGCGATGGAACTGGGCGGGCCGGAAGTCGGCCGCGGCTGCGGCGGGCGCGGGATCATCCACGGCTTTGAATTGCTTGAGAAGCTGGGCTTCCACGACTGGGATTTCGACTATGTGCTGCTCGACTTCCTCGGCGATGTGGTCTGCGGCGGCTTCGGCCTGCCGATCGCCCGCGACATGGCGCAGAAGGTGATCCTGGTTGGCTCGAACGACCTGCAGTCGCTCTATGTCGCCAACAACGTCTGTTCGGCGGTGGAGTACTTCCGCAAGCTCGGCGGCAATGTCGGCGTGGCGGGGCTTGTCATCAACAAGGATGACGGCTCGGGCGAGGCGGCGGCCTTCGCCGAGGCGGTGAAGATCCCGGTCCTGGCCTCGATCCCGCAGGACGACGACCTGCGCAAGAAGTCGGCGAACTACCAGATCGTCGGTTCTGCCGAAAGCCGCTGGGGCGCGCTGTTCGCCGAGCTGGCCGAGGCCGTGGCCGGCGCCCCGCCGATCCGTCCGGCGCCGCTCGACCAGGACGGGCTGCTGAACCTGTTCTCGGCCGAGACGACGGGCAAGGACTTCGTCCTGGAGCCGGCGACCGACCTGGACATGCGCGGCAAGAACGCCGAGCCGAAGAAGTCTCTGGAAGTGGTGTACGACGATGTTTGACCTCGACCGCCTTGCCGCCTTCGACCGGGGGCTGGCCAGCCTTCCCCACACCGCTCCGCACGTGCCCCGCGGCCTCGACGGGCAGCGTCGGCGGGTCGGGGCCCCGGATCACGTCCGGAGCGGGGGCGAGGCCGTCGCCCGCTGC
Organism: uncultured Rhodobacterales bacterium; assembly: GCA_964645155.1. GTDB lineage: Bacteria > Pseudomonadota > Alphaproteobacteria > Rhodobacterales > Rhodobacteraceae > CAZYBG01. Next base: position 44,341 of record CAZYBG010000006.1, read on the forward strand.
ACGATGGTCGCGAGCCTCGGCGTCGAGCCGCTCTGCCCCTTCGCGCGGATGGAGGCGGTGGCGTGACCGAAGAGGTCAGATACGACCTCGCCCACGCGGCGGAGGTGCTCTCCGGGCCGGAGCGGGGCGAAGCCCCGGATCAGGCACAGGGCGCCGGTGGTGACGGCATGGGCTGCCACGCCGGCGCGTCGCAGATGGAAGCGGCCGCCCGCGCCGCGGGCAAGTCCGACATCCTCGACCAGTACGCCCGCGACTACCCCCAGGGCCCCCATGACAAGCCGCAGAGCATGTGCCCCGCGTTCGGCTCGCTCCGCGTCGGGCTTCGGATGCGGCGCGTGGCGACGGTGTTGAGCGGTTCGGCCTGCTGCGTCTACGGTCTGACCTTCGTGTCGCACTTCTACGGCGCGCGCCGGTCGGTGGGGTATGTACCGTTCAATTCTGAAACTCTGGTTACCGGCAAGCTCTTCGAGGACATCCGCGACGCGGTGCACGAGCTGGCCGACCCCGACCGCTACGACGCGGTGGTGGTGACGAACCTCTGCGTGCCGACCGCGTCGGGGGTGCCGCTCCGGCTGCTGCCGGACGAGATCAACGGCGTGCGGATCGTCGGCATCGACGTGCCGGGCTTCGGCGTGCCGACCCATGCCGAGGCCAAGGACGTGCTGGCCGGCGCGATGCTGGCCTATGCCCGGGCCGAGATCGAGGCGGGGCCGGTGGCCGCGCCGCTGGGCGGCAAGTCGGACCGGCCGACGGTGTCGTTCCTTGGCGAGATGTTCCCGGCCGATCCGGTGATGCTCGGCGCGATGCTCGCACCGATGGGTCTGGCCGCCGGGCCGGTGGTGCCGTGCCGCGAATGGCGCGAGCTTTACGCGGCGCTCGACGCCCGCGTCTGCGCCGCGATCCACCCCTTCTACACGGCCTCGATGCGCGAATTCGAGACGGCCGGGCGCCCCGTCGTCGGCTCGGCCCCTGTCGGGCGCGACGGGACGGCGGCCTGGCTGAAAGCGGTGGGCGAGGCGGCGGGGGTTCCGGCCGAGCGCATCGCGGCGGCGCAGAACGCCTTCCTGCCGGCCATCGACGGCGCGCTGAAGGCGGCGCCGGTGAAGGGCACGATCACGCTGAGCGGCTACGAGGGCTCGGAGCTTCTGGTTGCGCGGCTGCTGATCGAGAGCGGCGCCGAGGTGCCCTACGTGGGCACGGCCTGCCCGAAGACCCGCGCCAGCGAAGCGGATCGGGAGTGGCTGGAGGCGCATGGCGTCAAGGTGAAGTACCGCGCCAGCCTGGAAGACGATTGCGCGGCGATGGAGGCGGTGCGGCCCGACCTCGCCATCGGCACGACCCCGGTGGTGCAGAAGGCGAAGGAGCTGGGCATCCCCGCGCTCTACTTCACGAATCTCATTTCGGCGCGGCCGCTCATGGGCCCGGCCGGGGCCGGTTCGCTGGCCGAGGTGGTCAATGCCGCCATCGCCAACAAGGGCCGGATGGACCGGATGCGCGCCTTCTTCGAGGGCGTGGGCGAGGGGGATACGGCGGGCGTCTGGGAAGGGGCGCCGAATCTCAGGCCGGATTTCCGGGCGCAGCACCAGAAGAAGCTCGACAAGCAGGCCAAGGCGGCGAAGGCGGAGGAGATGATCTGATGCCTTGGTTTCATTGGAAAATCAGCCGGCACAGCGCGTGCACATCGTGTACACAACCTGTACACCGCCGCGTCGGCCGGAGGGCCGGCCGATGCTGATCCAGGACCACGACCGGGCGGGCGGCTACTGGGGCGCGGTCTACGCCTTCACCGCGGTGAAGGGGCTTCAGGTCGTCATCGACGGCCCCGTCGGCTGCGAGAACCTGCCGGTGACGAGCGTCCTGCACTACACCGACGCGCTGCCGCCGCACGAGCTGCCGATCGTGGTGACCGGCCTCGGCGAGGAGGAGCTGGGCCGCGACGGCACGGAAGGCGCGATGAAGCGGGCGTGGAAGACGCTCGACCCCGCCCTGCCGGCGGTGGTGGTGACCGGAAGCATCGCCGAGATGATCGGCGGCGGCGTGACGCCGATGGGCACCAACATCCAGCGTTTCCTGCCGCGGACCATCGACGAGGACCAGTGGGAGGCCGCCGACCGGGCGATGACCTGGATCTTCACCGAGTTCGGGATGACCAAGGGGCGGATGCCGCCGGAGAAACCGCGCGACGCGGGCGCACGGCCGCGCGTCAACATCCTCGGGCCGATGTACGGCACGTTCAACATGCCGTCGGACCTTCACGAGATCCGCCGGCTCGTCGAGGGGATCGGCGCCGAGGTCAACATGGTGATGCCGCTCGGCGCCCATCTGGCCGAGATGCGCAACCTGGTGAACGCCGACGTCAACGTGGTGATGTACCGCGAGTTCGGGCGCGGCCTCGCCGAGGTGCTCGGCAAACCCTACCTGCAGGCGCCGGTCGGGATCGAGTCGACCACGGCGTTCCTGTGCACGCTGGGCGAGATGCTCGGGCTCGATCCGGAGCCGTTCATCGCGCGCGAGAAGCATTCGACGATCAAGCCGGTCTGGGACCTGTGGCGGAGCGTCACGCAGGACTTCTTCGCCACGGCGAGCTTCGCCATCGTCGCGAACGAGACCTATGCCAGGGGCGTGCGGAACTTCCTCGAGACCGACCTCGGCCTGCCCTGCGCCTTCGCGGTCGCCCGCAAGCGCGGGACGAAGACCGACAACGAGGCGGTGCGCGCGCTGATGCGCAGCAAGCGCCCGCTCGTCGTCATGGGCTCGATCAACGAGAAGATGTACCTGGCCGAGCTGGCACATGGCCACGGCCCGAAGCCCGCCTTCATCCCGGCGAGCTTTCCCGGCGCCGCGATCCGTCGTGCCACGGGGACGCCCTTCATGGGCTATGCCGGCGCGACCTACCTGGTGCAGGAGGTGTGCAATGCGCTCTTCGACGCGCTCTTCCACATCCTGCCGCTGGGCTCCGAGATGGACAGCGCCGCGGCGACGCCGACGACGCTGCGCCGCGACTTCCCGTGGGACGAGGATGCGCGCGCCGCGCTCGACCGGATCGTCGCCGAACATCCAGTGCTGACGCGGATTTCGGCCGCCAAGACGCTCCGGGACGCCGCCGAGCGGGCGGCGCTCGAGAGCGGCGCCGAGCGGGTGGTGATCGAGACGGTGCGGGCCTTGCAGCCCGCGGAGTTCGAGACGGATGACAGAAGGGGAGCACGCTGAATGGCCGACCAGACCACCGACCTTCCGATCCTGCGGACGAAGCCGCCGAAGGCCGAGTTCTACACCTACTTCGCGATCATCTTCGTGGCGACCCTGCCGCTTGCAGCGCTGACATGGGCGCTCGCCGCGGTCCGGCAGGCGCGCCTGCCGGAAAAGGGGCCGGTGGCCCGCGCCTGGAGCCAGGCACGGATCATCACGCCGATGATCTTCTCGGCCTGAGCGCCGGGAGCCGCGTGCCGCCCCGACGGGGCGAGAGGAGACTGCCGCCCCGATGGGGCGAGATGAGACTGCCGCCCCGATGGGGCGAGAAAGAAAGTGCGCCCCTGCTCGGCAGGGACGGACGAGCCGGCGGAAGGTCCGCCGGAGCCCGGCCGCCGGGTGGCGCGGCATCAGTCATGCGATCCGGAGGAAAGAATGGCTGATAGAAGCGACCTGTCCTTCACAGGTCTGACCGACGAGCAGGCCCAGGAGCTGCACTCGGTGTACATGAGCGGGCTCTGGCTCTTTGCCGCAGTCGCGCTTGTCGCGCACATCGCGACGTACATCTGGGCTCCGTGGTTCTGAGGGGGATCGAGAGATGGCCAAATTCTACAAGATCTGGATGGTCTTCGATCCGCGCCGGGTGTTCGTCGCCCAGGGCGTCTTCCTCTTCCTGCTGGCTGTGCTGATTCACCTGGTGGTGCTCTCGTCCGGCCTGAACTGGTTTGAGGTGGCCGCAGCCCGCAAGGCCGCGGCCTTGGAAGCCAACTAGGGCGGCTACGCCCCTCGAAGAGCTTGCGGGCGGCGGCCCAGGCCTCCGCCCGCGGCAAACCCGGCGACAGACGGCTGAGGCCCCGACGGCAAGGCCGCCCAACTGCGGAGTGAGACGCATGGCATTGCTGAGTTTCGAACGCAAATACCGCGTCCGGGGTGGGACGCTGATCGGCGGCGATCTGTTCGACTTCTGGGTCGGCCCGTTCTACGTGGGCTTCTTCGGGGTCACGACGCTGTTCTTCGCGGCCCTCGGAACGCTCCTCATCCTTTACGGCGCGGCGCTGCAGGGCACGTTCAACCCCTGGACCATCAACATCGCGCCGCCCGACCTGAGCTACGGCCTCGGCATGGCGCCGCTGACCGAAGGCGGTCTGTGGCAGATCATCACCATCTGCGCCATCGGCGCCTTCGTGAGCTGGGCGCTGCGCGAGGTCGAGATCTGCCGCAAGCTCGGCATCGGCTACCACGTGCCGGTCGCCTTCGGCGTCGCGATCTTCGCCTATGTGACGCTGGTGGTGATCCGCCCCGTCCTGATGGGCGCCTGGGGACACGGCTTTCCCTACGGGATCTTCAGCCACCTCGACTGGGTGTCGAACACGGGCTACGCCTATCTCCACTTCCACTACAACCCGGCGCACATGCTGGCGGTGACGTTCTTCTTCACCACCACGCTCGCGCTCGCGCTGCACGGCGCGCTGATCCTGTCGGCCGCGAACCCCGAGAAGGGCGAGGAGATGCGGACGCCCGATCACGAGGACACGTTCTTCCGCGACTTCATCGGCTACTCGGTGGGAACGCTCGGCATTCACCGCCTCGGCCTTCTGCTCGCGCTCAACGCCGGCTTCTGGTCGGCGATCTGCATCGTGATCTCGGGACCGGTCTGGACCAAGGGCTGGCCGGAATGGTGGAACTGGTGGCTCGACCTGCCGATCTGGCCGGCCGCGTCCGTGGTGGGAGTGCAGTAAGATGCCCGAGTATCAGAACATCTTCACGCAGGTTCAGGTCCAGGGCGTGCCGGAATACGGCATGGACAACGAGAACAACATGATGGAGGAGCGCGCCGGCCGGCCGAACTACTCGACGCTGATCGGCTGGCTCGGCAATGCGCAGCTCGGGCCGATCTATCTCGGCGCGTTCGGCGTGGTGTCGCTCGCCACCGGCATCCTGTGCCTCAACATCATCGGCTTCAACATGCTGGCGCAGGTCGGCTGGTCGATCCCGGAATTCATCCGGCAGCTGTTCTGGCTGGCGCTGGAACCGCCGTCGCCGGCCTACGGGCTGACGATGCCGCCGCTGAACGACGGCGGCTGGTACATCATCGCCTCGTTCCTGCTGCTGGTCAGTGTGATGTCGTGGTGGGCCCGGTCCTACCAGCTCGCGCAGATGCACAAGATGGGCAAGCATGTCGCCTGGGCGTTCCTGTCGGCGATCTGGCTGTTCCTGGTGCTGGGCCTGTTCCGGCCGATCCTGATGGGATCGTGGAGCGAGGGCGTGCCCTACGGCATCTTCCCGCATCTCGACTGGACCACCGCGTTCTCGATCCGCTACGGCAACCTCTACTACAACCCGTTCCACTGCCTCTCGATCGTCTTTCTCTACGGCTCGGTGCTGCTCTTCGCGATGCACGGCGCCACGATCCTGGCGGTCAGCCGGTTCGGCGGCGACCGCGAGCTCGAGCAGATCGTCGACCGCGGCACCGCGTCCGAGCGGGCGGCGCTGTTCTGGCGCTGGACGATGGGCTTCAACGCGACGATGGAAGGCATCCATCGCTGGGCCTGGTGGTTCGCGGTGCTGACGCCGATCACCGGCGGCATCGGGATCCTGCTCACCGGCACCGTGGTCGACAACTGGTTCATCTGGGCGCAGGAGCACAACTTCGCGCCGGAATACCTCGAGGCCTACGGCTACGAAGCCTACCAGACGGGAGGTAACTGAACATGCTGCCCAAGTGGTACGACAAATGGGTGGCCGAGAACCCGAAGGACATCTACGGGCCGGCCTTCCTGATCGGGGCGGTCGGCGGCGCGGTGGTGATCGCGGCGCTGCTCGTCACCTGGGGCCGGCCGTTCGCCGTCGAGGCCGCGCAGACCGGGCCGCGGGGCACCGGCATGTCGGTCACCCAGTTCGTGAGCGATGCCGCCCGGCCGGACCCGACCATCGAGCTCTACTACAGCGAGCCGCCGATCGTGCCGGCCGGCGGCGAGCAACTGGCGGGCGAGGTCTACGAGAACGTCCAGGTGCTGGGCGACCTCACCGAGGACAACTTCAACCGGCTGATGAACGCGATCACGCAATGGGTGTCGCCCGAGCAGGGCTGCGCCTACTGCCACGGCGACGGCGGCCTCGAGACCTATGGCGAGGACACCCTCTACACCAAGGTCGTGTCGCGCCGGATGATCGAGATGACGCAGAACCTCAACGACGCCTGGGCGGGCCATGTGAACCTGTCCGGCGAGGCGGGGGTGAACTGCTTCAGCTGCCACCGCGGCCAGAACGTGCCGTCGAACATCTGGTTCAGCATCGCCCCGGTCGTCGACGTGATGGCGGGCTGGGGCGCGGTGCAGAACCGCACCACCGTGCAGAGCCAGTACACCTCGCTGCCGTCCGACGCGCTTGAGGTCTACCTGCTCGGCGTCGCGCAGGAGGACGGCACCTACGTCCCCGATGTCATCGCGGTGCACGACCTCGACTCGCGGGTGCCGGGCCGGCCGACCGACGAGGGCTACCGGACCTGGCAGCACACCGAGCGGACGTTCAGCCTGATGAACTACTTCTCGAACTCGCTCGGCGTGAACTGCGTCTTCTGCCACAACAGCCGGGCGTTCTACGACGTCGGGCAGCACACGCCGCAATGGGCGACCGCGCAGCTCGGCATCCAGATGGTGCAGGAGATGAACGCAGCCTATCTCGTGCCGCTGCAGGACAGCTATCCGCCCGAGCGGCTGGGGCCGGTCTATGCCGATGCGCCGAAGGCGGCCTGCGCGACCTGTCACAAGGGCTATCAGCAGCCGATGGGCGGGCTCGACATGATCTCGGACTGGCCGGAGCTCGCCGGGTCCGGCCCGCCGGTCTACGAATGAGCGCGTCCGGCCCTGGGCAGCGGACCGGGGCCGCGCGCCGACACGGGTTCGGGCCGGTAGCTTGGCCTGAATTTCGGGGCCTCCACACCCCGGTTCCCTTCCTGCTGGCTACAGGACACCTGGCGCCGCGGGCCGATGGACCTGCGGCGCTTTTTTCAACTGGAGGTCGCCGATGACACGCCCAGCCACCCCGACGCTTGACCGTGTCGCCGGACCGGCCGACCTGAAGGCCCTGACCGACCGCGAGCTTGCCACGCTCGCGCACGAGCTTCGCGCCGAGGTGATCGACGCGGTCAGCGTGACCGGCGGCCATCTCGGCTCGTCGCTCGGCGTGGTCGAGCTGACGGTGGCGCTGCATGCGGTGTTCAACACGCCGTTCGACAAGCTGATCTGGGACGTCGGCCACCAGTGCTATCCGCACAAGGTGCTGACCGGCCGGCGCGACCGGATCCGCACCCTGCGGCAGGAGGGCGGGCTGTCGGGGTTCACCAAGCGGGCGGAAAGCGCGTTCGATCCGTTCGGCGCGGCGCACAGCTCGACCTCGATCTCGGCGGCGCTCGGCTTCACCGTCGGCCGCGACATGGGAATGCCGACGGGCGACGCGGTCGCGGTGATCGGCGACGGCGCGATCAGCGCCGGGATGGCCTACGAGGCCCTGAACAATGCCGGCCACGAGGGCCGCCGGCTGTTCGTCATCCTGAACGACAACGAGATGTCGATCGCGCCGCCGGTCGGCGCGATGTCGCGCTATCTCTCGGGTCTCTACGCCGGCAGCTCGCCGCTGGCGGCGTTCCGCGATCTTGCCGAGGGCTTCGAGAAGGCGCTGCCCGGGCCGCTGCGCGACGGCGCGCGGCGGGCGCGGCAGCTGGTGACGGGCATGCCGGGCGGCGGGACGCTGTTCGAGGAACTGGGCTTCAGCTATGTCGGCCCGATCGACGGGCACGACATGGCCCAGCTCCTCCCCGTGCTGCGCGCGGCGCGGACCCGGGCGACGGGCCCGGTGCTGATCCACTGCGTCACGGTGAAGGGCAAGGGATACGCTCCGGCCGAGACCTCGGCCGACAAGTATCACGGCGTCGCGCGGTTCGATGTGGGAACCGGCGCGCAGGCCAAGGGCAAGTCGAACGCCCCGGCCTACACCAAGGTGTTCGGCGAGAGCCTGACCGCCGAGGCCGTGCGCGACCAGCGGATCGTCGCGGTGACGGCGGCGATGCCGTCGGGCACCGGGGTCGACATCATGGCGCGGCGCTTTCCGGCGCGGGTCTTCGATGTGGGCATCGCCGAGCAGCACGGCGTGACGTTCTGCGCCGGCATGGCGGCCGCCGGCCTCAAGCCCTTCGCGGTGATCTATTCGACCTTCCTGCAGCGCGGCTACGACCAGGTGGTCCACGACGTCGCCCTGCAGAAGCTGCCGGTGCGCTTCGCCATCGACCGCGCCGGCCTCGTCGGCGCCGATGGCGCGACCCATGCCGGGGCGTTCGACGTGGCCTACCTGACGAACCTGCCGGGCTTCGTGGTGATGGCCGCGGGCGACGAGGCCGACCTCGTTCACATGGTCGCCACCGCGGCGGCCTATGACGAGGGGCCGATCGCGGTCCGCTATCCCCGCGGCGAGGGCATCGGCGTCGAGATGCCCGAGCGCGGGCAGGTGCTGGAGATCGGCCGTGGCCGCGTGCTGCGCGAGGGCGAGGCGGTGGCGATCCTGTCGTTCGGGGCGCATCTTGGCGAGTGCCTGCGCGCCGCCGAGGAGCTGGAGGCCCGCGGCATCTCGGCGACCGTTGCGGATGCCCGCTTCGCCAAGCCGCTCGACACCGACCTGATCGGCCGGCTGGCCGACGGCCATGCCGCCCTCGTCACCGTCGAGCAGGGGGCCGACGGCGGGTTCGGCGCCCATGTGCTTCACTGGCTGGCCCGCAGCGGGCGCCTGGACCGCGGGCTGCGGATCCGGACGATGACGCTGCCCGACCGCTTCATCGAGCAGGCAAGCCCCGAGGCGATGTATCGCGATGCCGGCCTCACGGCGGCGGACATCGCCGCGACCGCGCTGGAGGCGCTGGGTGTGAGCGCACCGGCATTCGGGCGCGCGCGGGCCTGACCCGCGATCCTGAGGAGCGCCGTCGGCGCAAGCCTTTCCTCTCGCGCCCCCCGTTGGATAACGCCCGGACCTTGCGCGCCCGGGTCAGCAGGAAGGGGGCGGGCGGCGACCGGCCCGTGACGCGGCGTAGGGCGTGACAAACCCCGCCCGGCGCGCCACGGTCGGGGCCGAGGGGGACGCCGCCGATGACCGACTATCCGCACCTTCTGTCGCCCCTCGACCTGGGGTTCGTGACCCTGCCGAACCGGGTGCTGATGGGCTCGATGCATACCGGGCTGGAAGAGACGCGCGACTGGAACCGCGTGGCGGAGTTCTATGCCGAACGCGCCCGCGGCGGGGTGGCGCTGATGGTCACGGGCGGCATGGCGCCGAACCGCGAGGGCGGCGTGTTCCCCGGCGCGGCCGGGCTGTTCTCGGCCGAGGACATCGCCAACCACCGGGTGGTGACCGGCCGGGTGCACGCGGCGGGCGGGCGGATCTGCATGCAGATCCTCCATGCCGGGCGCTACGCCTACGGGCCGGACTGCGTGGCGCCCTCGGCCATCAAGTCGCCGATCTCGCCCTTCCCGCCGAAGGAACTGGACGAGGCAGGGATCGAGAAGCAGATCGCCGACATCGCCACCGCCGCGGCGCGGGCGCGCGAGGCGGGCTATGACGGCGTCGAGGTCATGGGCTCGGAGGGGTATTTCCTGAACCAGTTCCTGGTGCGGCATACGAACCGGCGCGAGGACCGCTGGGGCGGGCCCTACGGGAACCGGATGCGGCTGCCGGTCGAGGTGGTCCGCCGGGTGCGGGCGGCGGCGGGCGCCGACTTCATCCTGATCTACCGGATCTCGCTCATCGACCTCGTGCCCGAGGGCTCGACCTGGGACGAGGTGGTGACGCTGGCGAAGGCGATCGAGGCGGCCGGCGCCACGATGCTGAACACCGGGATCGGCTGGCACGAGGCGCGGGTACCGACGATCGCGACGAGTGTGCCGCGGCGGGCCTTCACCTGGCTGACCGCGCGGCTGAGGCCCGAGGTGGCGATTCCGGTCATCACCTCGAACCGGATCAACACGCCCGAGGTCGCCGAGGCGGTGCTGGCCGAGGGCTGCGCCGACATGGTGAGCATGGCGCGACCTTTCCTTGCCGACGCTGAGTTCGTGCGGAAGGCGGCCGAGGGGCGCGCGGCCGAGATCGCGCCCTGCATTGCCTGCAACCAGGCCTGCCTCGACCATACCTTCGCCGGCAAGGTCTCGACCTGCCTGGTCAATCCGCGTGCCTGCCACGAGACCGAGCTGCGCTACGATCCCGCGGCCCGGCCGAAGCGGATCGCCGTCGTCGGCGCGGGGCCGGCCGGCATGATCGCGGCGATCGTCGCGGCCGGCCGCGGGCATGCGGTGACCCTCTTCGAGAAGGACCCGCGCGTCGGCGGCCAGCTGAACATGGCGCGCGCGATCCCGGGCAAGGAGGAGTTCCACGGCCTCGTCGACTGGTTCGCGACGATGCTCGACCGCACCGGGGTGGAGCTCAGGCTGGGCACCGAGGCGACGGTGGCCGCGCTTCGGGGCTACGACGAGGTGATCGTCGCAACCGGCGTTGTTCCCCGCGACCCGGCGATTCCCGGCCAGGATGGCCCCCGGAACGGACCGAACGTCGTGTCCTATGTCGATGTCCTCAAGCATGGCGCCGCCGTCGGCGGGCGCGCGGTGATCGTCGGCGCGGGCGGCATCGGGTTCGACGTTGCGGAGTTCCTTGCCCATCACGGCGAAAGCCCGACCGAGGACCTGGCGCTGTGGCGGCGCGAATGGGGCGTCGGCGATCCTGCCGAGACGGCGGGCGGTCTCGCGGCCGAGGGCCCGCGGCCCGCCGCCGCGCCGCGCAGCATCGTGCTGCTGCAGCGCAAGGCCGAGAAGCCGGGGCGGCGGCTGGGCAAGACGACCGGCTGGATCCACCGGGCGAGCCTGCAGATGAAGGGTGTCGAGATGATCGGCGGCGTCAACTACGAGCGCATCGACGCCGGCGGCCTGCACGTGAGCTTCGGCGAGGGGCGGGAGAACCCGACCCTGATCGCCGCCGACACGGTGGTGCTCTGCGCCGGGCAGGAGCCGGCGCGGGGGCTGGCCGATGCGCTGACCGCGGCGGGTGTCGTGGCGCATGTGATCGGCGGCGCCGACGTGGCGGCCGAGCTCGACGCCAAGCGGGCGATCGACCAGGGCGCGCGGCTTGCCGCACGCCTCTAGGGCCGCGCCGACCACGTTGCGCGGCGCGCGACGATCCGGAGCGAATTCTTCATATTGTCGGGCGCTTTCCGCAATCCTGCCCGAATTGCGGGGCATCACGGGACCGTAACGTGTGCCTCTTGGGGTCAGCGAATGGACCGTCTGACGGAAATGGAAGCCTTCGCCACCGTGGTGGATCAGGGCGGATTCACCGACGCGGCGAAGAAGCTCGGCATTTCCAAGTCGGCGGTTTCCAAGCACGTCTCGGCGCTCGAGGCCCGGCTGGGCGCGCGGCTCCTGAACCGGACGACCCGCCGGGTGAGCCCGACCGAGATCGGGCTGGCCTACTACGACCGGGCGCGCCGGGTGCTGAATGATGCAGGCGAGGCCGACGCGCTTGTCACCTCGATGCAGTCCGCGCCCTCGGGGCTTCTGCGGATCTCGGTCGCGACCGACTTCGGGGTCAACCTGCTCTCGCCGATCCTCGGCGAGTTCCTCTCGGCGTTCCCCGAGATCACCGTCAACATGGTGCTGAACAACCGCTATGTCGAACTGATCTCCGAGGGCTTCGACATGGCGATCCGGGTCGGCGACCTCGAGGATTCGAGCCTGCGCGCCCGGAAGCTGACCGAGACCACCAAGCGGATGATCGCGGCGCCGTCGTACTTCCAGAAGTACGGCAAGCCGATGCGGATCGACGACCTCAACGATCACAAGCTGCTCCACTATGCGAACTCGGCCGCCTCGGCGGTGTGGAAGCTGACCGCACCGTCGGGCGAGAAGCGGCAGGTCAGGACCGCGGGCTGGCTGACGGTGAACGACGGCCAGTCGCTTCTCAACGCCGCGGTATCGGGCCTCGGCATCGCGTACCTGCCGAGCTTTCTCTACGCCGATGCGCTGAAGCAGGGCCTCGTCGAGGAGGTCATGACCGATCTGCCGGTCGAGATCCTCGGCATCTATGCCGTCTACCCGCCGGGCCGGTTCACGCAGCCGAAGGTCCGCGCCTTCATCGACTTCCTCGTCAACCGCTTCGTCGACAAGGGCCCCGACGCCTGGTGAGGCCGGTCGGTCAGTCGATCGAGGTCAGGACCGCCTCGACCCGCCGGTTCGTCGCCCGGCCCTCCTCGCTCAGGTTCGGCACCAGCGGCATGAGATAGCCGACCCCCTCGGCCTCGACCTGGCCCGGCGGCACGCCGTAGTCCGAGACGAGGACCTGCATGACCGCCCGGGCCCGCGAGCGCGACAGCGCGATGTTGGCATCAAGGCTGCCCGAGGCGTCGGTATGGCCGACAAGCGTGACTTTCCGGCCGGGATTGGCCGCCAGATAGGCGGCGAGCGCCTCGAGCGACGCGAAGCGGTCGCCGACAAGCTGCGACGAGCCGGATCCGAAGCTCAGATCGGCAAGGATCGCCCGGCCGTTGCGCTCGAGCGCGGCGCCGATCTCGGCCGGTGCGACCGCCGCCAGCGGTGCCGGCTCCTCGACCGCGGGCGGCGGCGCCGAGACGACGAGGCCGTCCCCCGGCGCCGCGTCCTCGGCGGCCGGCGTGACGCGCACGATCTGCACGTAGCCCGTCCCGCTCGTGCGGCTCACCATGAGCGTCAGGCGCTCGGCATCCGCGCCGCTGCCCCGGCTGGCGGAGAGAAACTGGAAGTCGCCCAGATCGACATGCATCGCCGGTTCGGGGATCACGTCGGTCTCGAAACGGAAGTCGAACCCGCCGCAGCCGTCGGTCTCGCAGGAAAACAGGGTCTCGAACCCCTGCGCGGCGATCTGTGCGCGCAGCGGCGCGAACAGCTCGAGCGTCGTTCGCGTGCCCGGAACCTGCCAGGCCTCGCGGACGATCCGCCCCTCGACCGTGATGGCGTCGAGCCCGCCCGCCTCGGTCCACGGGCCGACCGGGACGGCATAGGCACCAAGCGGCACCAGCCGCTCGGCCGAGCGCACGGCGCCGGCGGGCAGGTCCAGCGTGGCGGCGGTGGCAGGGAAGGTCAGCGCCGCGAAGGCGAATGCCGCGCGGATCATCTGTCGCGTGCGTGGTATTCGGGATTGGGCCGCATGTCGGTGGCCGAGGCGACGCGGTTCGTCATGTTGAAAAAGCCGGCGACGGCGGCGATGTCCCAGATGTCGCGGTCGGAGAAGCCGGCGTCGCGCAGCGCCTGGCGGTCGGCCTCGGTCACCCGCGCGGACGCCTCGGTCAGCACCTCGGCGAAGGCCAGCATCGCCGCCTCGCGCGGCGACAGCGCCGCGGTTCGCCAGTTCATCACCAGATGCTCGCCGAGCTCCGGCCGGCCCGACAGCGCGCGCACCGCCTGGCCATGGGCGACGAGGCAGTAGAAGCAGCGGTTCACGGCCGAAACGACGACGGCGATCATCTCGCGTTCGAGCCTGGAGAGACCCGAGGGACCGAGCATCAGGTCGTTGTACATCGCCGTGAAGGCATCGAGCTTGGCGATGTCGAAGGCGTAGGCCCGCAGCACGTTCGGCACCAGCCCCAGCTTCTCGGCGCAGAGCTCGAAATAGGCTCGCGTCTCGTCCGGCAGCGGATCGGCCATCGGCAGGTCGAGGGCGGTGGGGCGGTCGGGGTCGGTCACCGTCTCGGCGCCTTTTCTTCCGTCTTTCTGCGGTAGTGGTACTGTCCCACAACCTGCATGCCGAGGGAAGCGTAGAGCCCCCGCGCCGGCCCGTTGGCCTCGGTCACGACCAGGGCGAGCGTGTGGGCGCCCGCGGCCTGCGCCCAGTTCGCGGCCGCCGTCAGGAGGCTTCTCGCCGTGCCGCGCCGGCGGAAGCGGGGCAGGACCTCGAGCGCGTGGAGCATCGCCGCGCCCCGGTAAAGCGCGACGAAGGCGACGCCGGCGGGCGCATCCTCGGTCCGCGCGATGATCGCGGCCTTGGGTGCGGGGGCGCGGTCCATCACGGCCAGGCGTCCGGGGCCGTGGCCGCACTCGCCCCAGATCTCCTCGGCCTTGGCAAGCCGCGGCCAGTGCGCGATCGCGGTGGCCGGGGCCAGCGGCGCGGCGAGCGCCGCGACCGGCGCGGCATAGGCGACGACCGGGTCGACGATCTGGTAGCCGGCCGCGGCGAGTTCCGCGTCGAGCGCGGCCTCGCCGGCCCTGACCATCACCAGCGGCCGCTGGCCGAGCGCGGCCATCGCCGCCTCCATGGCGCCGATCCCGGCCCGGCCGACCGGCGCCTCGGCCGTCGCGCAACTGACCCGCTGGCCGCCCCCGGCGCCGTCACGGAGCGTCCAGGGCCCGGCCGCTGTCCGCCGGGCCGGTGGCCATGTCGCCTCGAGAAGCCCGAAGAGCGCGTCGGGCGTCATGCCGCGCCGGGGAACAGCGCCGCGAGGCGCTGCATCGCCGCGTCGAGGCGGCCGGCGTCCTGGCCGCGGATGACGAGGTTCGAGCCGTGCGCGCCGTTGCGGATGAACGGGTACGAGCCGAACGACAGGTCGGCGAACTCGGCCGCCAGGGCCGCCAGCGGCTCGGCGATCTCGCCCTCGCCCCGCTCGACGCGCAGCGTCTGCGACAGCAGCGGCGCACCGCCGATCAGGGTCGGCAGGACCGAGGCCAGCATCGCCTCGAAGATCGTCGGCACGCCGGCCATGACATGGACGTTGCCCAGCGTGAAGCCGGGCGCGGCCGAGATCGGGTTCTCGATCAGCGCGGCGCCCTCGGGGATGCGCGCCATCCGCTGGCGGGCCGCGTTGAACTCCAGCCCCGAGCGCTCGTAATGTGCCGCCAGGATGGCGCGGGCATCGGCGCGGATGCCGATCGGCACGCCGAAGGCCGCGGCGATGGCGTCGGCGGTGATGTCGTCATGCGTCGGGCCGATGCCGCCCGAGGTGAAGACATGGTCATGCGCCGCCCGCAGCGCGTTGGTCGCCGCGACGATCGCACCGTGATCGTCGGCGACCACCCGCGCCTCGCGCAGGACGATCCCGTGACGGGTAAGCTCGCCCGCAAGGTGGTGCATGTTGGAATCGCGCGTGCGGCCCGAAAGGATCTCGTCGCCGATCACCAGCATGGCAGCGGTCGGGTTGGGCATGGCGGGCCTCCTTGTGCGGTGCCTCGGCGCGGTATAGGGCGCGGGCGATGGAGTTTGGAAGCCCCCTCGTCCCGGCTCGCCTGATCCGCCGCTACAAGCGGTTCCTCGCGGACGTGATGTTCGACGATGGCACCTCGGCGGTCGCGCATTGCCCGAATCCCGGCAGCATGATGGGCCTCGCCGAGCCCGGGATGCGCATCTGGCTGATGCCGGCGGCGGCGCCGGGCAGGAAGCTCGGCTGGTCCTGGAAGCTGGTCGAGCTGGGCGGCGGGCATCTCGCCGGCATCGACACGAGCGTGCCGAACCGCGTGGTGGGCGAGGCGCTGCGGGCCCGCGGCATCCCGGAGCTTGCGGGCTACGACACGGTCCGCGCCGAAGTGGCCTACGGCACCGCAAGCCGGGTCGACTTCCTGCTGCACGGCAACGGCCTGCCGCCGGCCTATGTCGAGGTCAAGAACGTCCATCTTCGCCGCGACGGCGACTGGGCGGAGTTCCCCGACTGCGTGACCGCGCGCGGCACCCGCCACCTCGCCGAACTCGGCGGCATGGTCCGGGCCGGGCACCGGGCGGTGATGCTCTATCTGGTGCAGCGCACCGACTGCGCGCGCTTCCGCCTCGCCGCCGACCTCGACCCGGCCTATGCCCGCGGCTTCCGGGCGGCGCTGGCCACGGGGGTGGAGGCGCTCTGCCGCGCGACGCGGATCGACCGCACCGGGGTTTCCCTCGGGCCCGCGCTTCCGGTCGACCCGGGGCCGCAGGAGGCTGGCCATTCCGGGCGCAGGTGATTATCTAATGCTCCGACGGCGCAGGAGGGAGCGGGGCCAGGTGGAAGGGCACACGCGCGGCCGGATCACCAGGGATGGCATCCGGATCTATGAGAAAAGCGACTTCGCCGGGATGCGTGCCGCCGGAGAGCTTGCCGCGCGCATCCTCGACGACGTGGCCCCCCTCGTCGCGCCCGGCGTGACGACCGAGGCGCTCGACGACTTCGTGCGGGACCGGGTCGAGGCCGGCGGCGCGACGTCCGCCACGATCGGCTACAAGGGCTACCAGCACGCCACCTGCATCAGCGTCAACCATGTCGTCTGCCATGGCATCCCGGGACCGAAGCTCCTCAAGGACGGCGATATCCTGAACATCGACGTGACGGTGATCGTCGACGGATGGTACGGCGACACCAGCCGGATGTACGTCGCCGGCACCGCCAACCGCAAGGCCGACCGGTTGATCCAGGTCACGCATGACGCGCTCATGAGGGGGATCGAGGCGGTCCGGCCCGGCAACACCTTCGGCGACATCGGGCACGCGATCCAGTCCTTCGTGGAAAGCCACCGGATGAGCGTGGTGCGCGACTTCTGCGGCCACGGGCTCGGCCGGGTGTTCCACGCGCCGCCCAACGTCCTTCACTACGGCCGCCCCGGTACGATGGCGGTGCTGGAGGAGGGGATGTTCTTCACCATCGAGCCGATGGTCAATCTCGGCCGGCCCGAGACCAAGGTTCTCGCCGACGACTGGACCGCGGTGACCCGCGACAAGTCCCTCTCGGCGCAGTTCGAGCATTCGGTCGGCGTGACGGCCGACGGCTGCGAGATCTTCACCCTGTCGCCGGCAGGACGGTTCCACCCGACCCAGGGCTGACCTGTTGCGTGCCGGGCCCGGGCCGCCGGCGCCGTCAGTCCTGGTCGCGGTCGTCCTGGTCCCAGTGCGTCAGGAGAACCGGGCGGCCGCCATAGGACATCAGGAGATCGCCGATCAGCACCGGCCCGCGCAGGCGGGGCTGCGGGGCGGTCGCCTCGCGGGGGCTGTCGCGGTCGGCGCGGCGGAAGGCGAAGAACGTGGTGTCGGCCATTCTGCGGATATAGGGCCGCGGCGGCGGCTTGTCCCGCCCGGTCGCGGGATTCCGCGCATCAGCCGGTGCGGGTCAGCAGCATGACCCAGCTGCCGCCGTAGCGGCGCCGGTCGAGCGCGGCGAAGCCCGGCGGCGGCGGCATCGCCGCCCCCTCCTCCCAGACCACGGTGGCGCCGGGGGCAAGCCAGCCGCCGGCCGCGGCCGCGGCCAGCGCGCGTTCGCCGAGGCCGCGGCCATAGGGCGGGTCGAGGAAGGCCAGCGTGAAGGGCGGGCCGCCGTTGATGCCGAGGGCGGTGGCGTCGCGGCGCTGAAGGTCGGTCGCGACCTGCGCCCGCAGCAGCGCGACATTCCGGCGGATGAGCGCAGTGGCCGCCGCCCCGTCCTCGACGAAGGTGACGTGTGCGGCGCCGCGCGACAGCGCCTCGAGCCCGAGCGCACCGGTGCCGGCGAAGAGGTCGAGAACCCGGGCACCCGGCACCGGGTCGGGGCGCGGCGCGTTCTGGAGAAGGTTGAAGATCGCCTCGCGCGTCCTGTCCGAGGTGGGCCGGAGGCGGGCCGCCGCGTCGCCCGCGCCGACCTCGGCGAGCCGGAGGCCGCGCCGCGCGCCGCCGATGATCCTCATCCCTTGATGAGCGCCTTGAGGTCGGTGGCGGCATCGGCCACCGCCTCTGGCGCGGGGCTGCGGCCGGCCTCGATCAGGCGCTTGCCCACCATGTAGGCGCGGGCGTCGTTCATCGCGTCGACGGCGAGGAACGTGTCGCCGCGGTAGTACCAGTGCGACCGGGCCGCGCCCGCCTCACGGATCACGATCCGGTCGTAGCCGTGGTTCAGGCCGGCGATCTGCAGCGCGACGTCGTACTGGTCGGACCAGAACCACGGCACGGGGACGTAGGGTTCGGCCGCGCCGACGAGGTTCGCCGCCACCGCCTCGGCCATGTCGATGGCGTTCTGCACGCTTTCGAGCCGCAGCCGCGTGCCGCGCCAGGGGAACGAGGCGCAGTCGCCCGCCGCCCAGATGCGGGGCGCCGAGGTGTGGCCGAACGCGTCGGCGGCGATGCCGTTGTCGCAGGCGAGGCCGGCGGCTTCGGCGAGCGGCGTGCAGGGCAGGATGCCGACGCCGGCGATCACGAAATCGGCCGGAAGGACGGTGCCGTCGGTCAGCTCGGCGCCGGTGACGCGGCCGTCGCCGGTGAGGCGGGCGAGCCCCGTGCCCTCGCGGATCGTCACGCCGTGGCCGGCATGGAGGGCGCGGAACCAGTCCGATGTCTCGGGGCAGGCGACGCGGCTCAGGATCCGCGGCGCCATCTCGATCAGCGTGACCTCGAGCCGCCGCAGCGCCGCCACCGCCGCGGCCTCGAGCCCGATATAGCCGCCGCCGACGATCAGCACGCGCGCGCCGGCGCGGAATTCCGGTGCCAGGCGGTCGATGTCGGCCAGCGTGCGGACGGTGTGGACGCCGGCGAGCGCGCCGCCGATGGCGTCTGGAAGGCGGCGCGGGACCGAGCCGGTGGCGAGCACCAGGTCGTCCCACGCGACGGTCTCGCCGCCGGCTTGCAGCGTCTGCGTGGCGGGGTCGATGCGGTCGACGCGGGTGCCGAGGCGGAGCTCGATCCCGTGGTCGGCGTAGAAGCCGGCCGGCCGGAGGTAGAGCCGCTCCCGCTCCATCTCGCCGAGGAGGTACTTCTTCGACAGCGGCGGCCGCTGGTAGGGCGGCACCGGCTCCTCGGCCCAGAGGGTGAGGCGGCCCTGGAACCCGAGCGCGCGGAGCCGGGCGACCAGCGAGGCGCCGGCCTGCCCGCCCCCGACGACGGCGATATGCGCCATGCCTGCCCCCTCCGCTCTGGCCTTGCCCGCCGGCGGAGCCTATATCGCGGCCGAGTGCAAACGCAAACCCGAGCGGGGGACGACGCGATGACCATTGCCGTGGGCGAGAGGCTGCCGGACGCCACCCTGATCCGGATCGGCGAGAACGGGCCGGAGCAGGTGCCGCTGGCCGAAAAACTCAACGGGCGCAAGGTGGTGATCTTCGCCGTGCCCGGCGCCTACACGCCGACCTGCCATTCCGCCCATGTGCCGAGCTTCGTCCGCACGCGCGAGGAGTTCGACGCCAAGGGGGTCGACGAGATCATCTGCATCGCCGTCAACGACCCCTTCGTGATGAAGTCCTGGAGCGAGGCGACGGGGGCGGCCGAGGCCCGGATCACCATGCTTTCGGATGCCGACGGGAGCTATACGCGGGCCGTCGGGATGGCCTTCGACGCGCCGCCGGTCGGCTTCCACGGCCGCTCGCAACGCTACGCGCTGCTGGCCGAGGACGGGGTGGTCAAGGTCCTCCACATCGAGGAGGCGCGGGGCACCTGCGAGGTGTCGGGCGGCGAGGCGATGCTCGCGGCGATCTGAGCGCCGGGACGGCCGAAGCCGTTGATCCGCCGCCAAAAAGGGGCGGCACAGGCCGTACACTCGCTGTACACAATGTGTACACCGGACTGTCGGCGCAGGGGGCTTCGGGGGAGGGAGTGCCACGGCAGCGTCAACCTGTGCCAGCGCTTACGTTCCCGCCGCCCGGCCCGCTCGACCGGGACCGAGGGAGCGCAATCGGCCCAGTGGAGGGCCGGCCGGAGAACGAACGGGTGACGCTGCGGCTGGATGCCGACCTGGCGCGCTTCTTCCGCCGCGCCTGGGGCCGGGGTGACCCGCAGGAGATGAACCTGGTGCTGCGGGCGTTCTTCAAGCTGCACATGTCGAAGATGGTGAAGGGCGAGGCGGGGTTCGAGACCCTTCTCGCCGAGGCCCGCGCGGAGCCGCGCCCGGAGATTCGGGCAGGCGGAGCGGGACCTTCAGGGCAAGGGGCT
Organism: uncultured Rhodobacterales bacterium; assembly: GCA_964645155.1. Lineage (GTDB taxonomy): Bacteria > Pseudomonadota > Alphaproteobacteria > Rhodobacterales > Rhodobacteraceae > CAZYBG01. The sequence continues at coordinate 64,429 of CAZYBG010000006.1, forward strand.
CTTCGGCGGGCTGGGGGAGGCTGGGGAGTGAGGGGGTTGCCGCACGGGCCGGGGTGGGGACGAGGTGGGTAGGCACCCACCCTACGGCTTGCTCTGTAAGTATGCCTCACTTCGACGTCAGCACTGACAACGAGCATTGACTGTTAACTTGCACAGAGTATATAGGACCGCATAAGGACCCGTCGGGACCCCACCCGCACTGTCGGCTATGGGGGAACGATTGTAACGACCCCGGGGGCGCGTGAGCGTCCCCGTATTTTTTTGGAGTCGCGATGACGGCAGGTACGAGTAGTTCGTCCACTACGTTGCGAGTTCGTATATTTGTCGACTTCTGGAACTTCAGTTTATCTCTGCGGCGCCAAGACAACTCCTTCATGGTGGACTGGAGGCCCGTCGGGCCTCTGTTCGCTCGTGAGGCAGGAAATCTGGTCGATCCTCTGGCAACGGCGGTGTTCGAAGCGTTGCACGTCTACGGATCGTTTGATCCCAACAAACCGCAAGATGCCAGGCTCAAGAATTGGTTCACCAACACTCTTGATCGGATGCCAGGCACGCACGTGGTTCTGGTCGAACGCCAAAAGAAGATGGGCTATCCTAAGTGCCCGCAGTGCCAAACCGAAGCTGCGGAGTGTGCTTCGTGTGGCGCGGACATGCGCGGCACCGAGGAGAAAGGCGTTGACACCCGAATCGTCGCAGACATGATTAGCCTTGCCTGGGCAAACGCTTACGATGTTGCGGTACTCGTATCCTCTGATCGAGACTTCGTGCCCGTCGCCGAATTTCTACAAACGAAGGGTATCAAGGTTGTTCATGGAGCGTTTCCTCCCAAGGGCAGCAACCTGTCACAGAAATGCTGGGCAAACTTCGACATAATTGGCTTAATGTCTCAAATCAGGCGCGCTTAACGCTCTCTTGCATGCCTGTCACACGCTCCCCGATGGGGATAGGCGGAGACCATAATGATGCTGTGGGCACGCTTTACGCTATGGCCCCTTCGTCGTTCCTTTTGAGAAGCAGAATGCCGACGAGTCGGAGGCACGCCTTTGGTCTGATGGAGGGTCGGGCGCGGCCCGGGCTGGTCGCCCGGGCCGAGGAGCGAGCGGGGCGACGGTGCGGATTAGGCAGTTGCGGGCTGAAGCCCGTCCTACGGACGGTTCGGCGGCCGCCCCCGGCCCGATCCTTGCGGATCGCGCGTTCGCGCCTTCGATCGCTCCACTGGAGCGATCGCTCCGGGTCGGTGGCGCGCGTCGCCGCCCGGCCCTCCGCTTTCGCTCCGGGCGTTCGTCACTCGCATCGGTCCACCGGACCGATGCGTCGCGGGCGGTGCCCGCGACCGTTCCTCACCCCTGCAGCGTCCTGACCATCACCTCCCCCTCCCGGCGTGACTCCATCGCGGCCACCGCCGCCACGCTCGCGTTCGCCGTGGTGAAGTAGGGGATCTTGTCGTAGAGCGCGACGCTGCGGATCTCGCGGGAGTCCTCCACCGCCTGGGCGCCTTCGGTGGTGTTCATCACCAGCGCGATCTCGCCGTCCTTCAGGCGGTCGACGATGTTGGGGCGGCCTTCGTAGACCTTGTTGACCACCTCGGCCGCGATGCCGTTCTCCTTCAGGAACGCCGCCGTGCCGCGGGTCGCGACCAGCGAAAAGCCCATCTCGACCAGGCCCTGCGCGGCGCGCGCCATCTCGGGCGTCTTGTCCATGTCCTTGATCGAGAGGAACACGCGGCCGGCATCGGGGCCCTCCTCGGGCAGGTGGGTGCCGGCGCCCATCTGCGCCTTGAGGAAGGCGCGGGGGAAGGTGCGGTCCCAGCCCATGACCTCGCCGGTCGAGCGCATCTCGGGGCCGAGGATCGTGTCGACGCCGGGGAAGCGGGCGAAGGGCATCACCGCCTCCTTCACCGAGAACCAGGGCGTGCGGTAGGAGGCGAGCGTCATCGGGTCGCCCGGGATGATGGGCGTGGCGTCATCGACGGGCGTGTGGGGGGCGGCCATGGGAAAATCGGCCAGTTTCTCGCCCGCCATGAGGCGCGCGGCGATGGAGGCGATGGCGCTGTCGGTGGCCTTGGCGACGAAGGGCACGGTGCGCGAGGCGCGGGGGTTGACCTCGAGCACATGGATCGCGCCGTCCTTCAGCGCGAACTGCACGTTCATCAGGCCGACGACGTTCAGCGCGCGGGCCATCGCCGCGGTCTGCACCTTCAGCTCGGCGATGATGTCGGGCGAGAGGGTGTGGGGCGGGAGCGAGCAGGCGCTGTCGCCGGAATGCACGCCGGCCTCCTCGATATGTTCCATGATCCCGGCGACGTGGACATCGGTGCCGTCGCTGAGGCAGTCGACATCGACCTCGATGGCGTTCTGCAGGTAGCTGTCGAGCAGCACCGGCGAGGTGCCGGAGACGGTCACCGCATCGCGGATGTAGCGGCGGAGCTGGTCCTCGTCGCGCACGATCTCCATCGCGCGGCCGCCGAGCACGTAGGACGGGCGGATCACGAGGGGGAAGCCGACCTCGTGGGCGATGGCGATGGCTTCGGCATCGGAGCGCGCGATGCCGTTCTTCGGCTGGCGGAGGCCGAGGCGGTTCAGCAGGCCCTGGAACCGCTCGCGGTCCTCGGCGAGGTCGATCGCGTCGGGCGTGGTGCCGAGGATCGGGATCTTCGCCTGGTGGAGCGCGTTGGCGAGCTTGAGCGGCGTCTGGCCGCCGAACTGGACGATGACGCCGTGCAGCGTGCCGTTCGACTGCTCGACGCGGAGGATCTCCATCACATGCTCGAAGGTCAGCGGCTCGAAGTAGAGGCGGTCGGAGGTGTCGTAGTCGG
>CAZYBG010000007.1:0-55959 GCA_964645155.1 uncultured Rhodobacterales bacterium
CCTTGTGCTCGAGGCCGATCGAGATCGCCCAGTGCGGCAGGCCGTGCAGGAAGTTCGTCGTGCCGTCGAGCGGGTCGACGATCCAGCGCCGGGTCGGGTCCTCGCCCTTCGTCTCGCCGGTCTCCTCGCCGAGCCAGCCGTAGTTCGGCCGCGCGCCGAGCAGCTCGTCCTTCAGGATCTTCTCGGCGGCGATGTCGGCCTTCGTCACGAAGTCGCCCGGCCCCTTGGCCGAGACCTGCAGGTTCTCGACCTCGCGGAAGTCCTTCACCAGCGACCGCGCCGCCTTGCGCGCGGCCTTCATCATGATGTTGAGGTTCGCGCTGCCTTGCATCGTCTGGCCTCCGGGCGGGTGCAGCCGCGGGCTATACGCGGCAGGGCGGGCGATGTGAAGGGGCGGCACCCCGCCGCTCACCCGCCGCCCACCCGGCCGCCCACCCGGCCCGCAGGCTGGGAACCGGCGCGACTTCGGTGCATTCTGGCACCCGAACAACCGCAGGGAGGTCGCCATGAGCTACCGTGAGACGATGCCGAAGGACGTGTGGGACGACATCGTCGCCGCGCCGATGATCGCAAGCTACGCAGTGACGGCGGGCGACCCGAGCGGCCTCGTCGGCGCGGTGCAGGAGGCGGCCGCGGCCGCCCGCGCGGTCGGCGACGCCAAGCGCACGGCGCCGGCGGGCTCGCTGGTCGCCGAGGTCATCGCCGCCTACGAGACGGCCGAGGGGCGCACCGCGCTGCGCGAGGGCATCCGCGAGGTCGGGCGCGGCAAGCGCCCGGCCGAGGGGACCGCCGCGGCGGTCGCGCGCCTCGCCGCGGTGGCACGCAGCGTCGAGCAGCAGGCCCCGGCCGAGGCGCCCGCCTTCAAGGCCTGGCTGCGCGACATCGCCCGCCGCGTGGCCGAGGCCGGCACCGAAGGCGGCTTCCTCGGCTTCGGCGGCGAGAAGGTGTCCGAGGCCGAGCGCCGGACGCTGGCCGACATCGACCGCGCGCTAGGCACCGACGCGGCGGCTTGATCCGAATCGGAGAACGTGACGACGCTCCCCCGGGCATGCATCGCGTGCCGCCGGCCCCGTCCCGGGGCCGGCCGTAGGGGAGGGACACCCACTTGGAACAGATCATCGCACAGATCGTCGGCGGCGTCGCCGGCGGCGCGGCCGGCGGCCGCGTCGTCAAGACTGCCGACATGGGCACGCTCGGCAACCTCGTCACCGGCGCGCTCGGCGGGCTCGGCGGCGGCCAGCTGCTGGGCGGCCTGATGGGCGCGGCCGAGGGCGCGGCGGGCGGCGGGCTCGACATCGCAGCACTGGCCGGCAGCCTCGTCGGCGGCGGGGTCGGCGGCATGGTGCTGCAGGTCGTCGTCGGCATGGTGCTGAAGCGCATGCGCGGCTGACGGCCCGCGCCGGGGCACGCGCGTCCGCAACGGCGCGCGTGCCCCGCCTTGCCGCCCCGGCCTGCCGCCATGGCGGGGATCGGCCGGCACCGGCCCGCGGGCTTGACCCCGGCGATGCCCGATGCCCATCCTGCCCGCGGCAGCGCACAAGGGGCAGGATCATGGCAGGCGAAGCGACCGGCACCGATCTCGCCTCGATCGTCACGCTGCTCGGCGCCGCGGTCGTCGCGGTGCCGCTCTTCAAGCGGCTCGGGCTCGGCTCGGTGCTCGGCTACCTCGCCGCCGGGCTGGTGATCGGGCCCTTCGGTCTCGGCCTCTTCTCGGACCCGATGGCGATCCTGCATGTCGCCGAACTCGGCGTGGTGATGTTCCTCTTCATCATCGGGCTCGAGATGCAGCCCGCGCGGCTCTGGTCGATGCGGCGCGACATCTTCGGGCTCGGCCTCGCGCAGCTGCTGGTCTGCATGGCGCTCCTCAGCACGGTGGGCCTCGCGCTCGGCTACCCGGCGGCGCCGGCGCTGATCGCCGGCACCGGCTTCGTGCTGACCTCCACCGCCATTGTCATGCAGATGCTCGAGGAACGCGGCCAGATGTCCACGCCGAAGGGGCAGCGGATCGTCTCGATCCTCCTGCTCGAGGACCTCGCCATCGTGCCGCTGCTGGCGCTCGTCGCCTTCCTCGCGCCGGGGGCCGAGGACGTGACGCTGGCCGAACGGGCGCAGGGCATTGCCGTCGGGCTCGCGGCCATCGCGGCGCTGATCGTCGCCGGGCGCTACCTTCTCAACCCGATGTTCCGCATCCTCGCCGCCGCCCGCGCGCGCGAGGTGATGACGGCGGCCGCCCTGCTCGTCGTCCTCGGCGCCGCCCTCGGCATGCAGCTCGGCGGGCTCTCGGCCGCGATGGGCGCCTTCCTCGCCGGCGTCCTGCTGTCGGAGTCGAGCTTCCGCCACCAGCTCGAGGCGGATGTGGAGCCGTTCCGCGGCATCCTGCTCGGGCTCTTCTTTCTCGCCGTCGGCATGGCGCTCGACCTGTCGGTGATCGCCCGGAACTGGCAGCTGATCGCGGTCACGGTCACGGGGTTCATCCTCCTGAAATCGCTCGGTATCTATGCCATCGGGCGGGTCTTCGGCGCGCGCCATTCCGAGGCGCTGGAACGCACCGTCCTGATGGCGCAGGGCGGCGAGTTCGCCTTCGTGCTCTACGCCGCGGCGCTGTCGGTCGGGCTGGTCTCGGCCGAGGAGAACGCGATCCTGACGGCCGTCATCATCGTCTCGATGGTGCTGACGCCGCTGTTCGTGACCCTCCACGACCGCCTCGCGCCCGCCCTGCCGCCCTCGGCCGACGGGCTCGAGGCGCCGGAGGACCTGCGCGGCAACGTCCTCGTCATCGGCTTCGGCCGCTTCGGCCAGATCGTCAGCCAGACGCTGTTCGCCCGCGGCTACACGGTCTCGACGATCGACACCGATCCCGAGATGATCGAGGCCGCGGCGACCTTCGGCTTCAAGGTCTACTACGGCGACGGCACCCGGCTCGACATCCTGCACGCCGCGGGCGCCAGCCATGCCCAGGCGGTGGTGATCTGCGTCGACGACCGCGCCGCCGCCACCCGCATCGCCGGGCTCGTGCACGAGGAGTATCCGCTGCTGCCGGTCTTCGCCCGCGCCTTCGACCGCGCCCATGCCATCGAACTCATCCGGACCGGCGTCGGGCACCAGGTGCGCGAGACCTTCGAATCCGCCATCGCCCTCGGCGCCGAAGTGCTGGAGACGCTGGGCGCCACCGAGCACGAGGTGGCCGAACTGGTGGGCGAGGTCCGCCGCCGCGACGGCGCGCGGCTGGCCATGCAGGTCTCTGGCGACCTCTATTCCGGCCGCGACCTGCTGCTCGGCATCGCCGAGGAGACCCGCGGCCGGGCACCGCCGCAGGACCCGCCGCGGCTCAGGCCCGCTGCAGCTGCACCGGGATCGTCCGGCCGAGGCGGAGGACATGGGCCATGAACGGCTTGCCCGCATCCTCGGCGCGCACCGCGGCATAGAGCCGGCGGGTGATCCCGGTCTCGGTCAGCCGCCGCGTCACGTAGTCCGACGAATAGCGCACCTCGCGCACCACCCAGTCCGGCAGCACCGCGACGCCGCGGTTCGAGGCGACGAGCAGCAGGATCACCGCAGTCAGCTCGACCTGCCGCACCGCGCGGGGCTCGACCTTCGCCGGGATCAGGAGCTGGCTGAACACGTCGAGCCGCGCCCGCTCGACCGGATAGGTCACCAGCGTCTCGTCGCGGAAATCCTCGGCCGCGATCCAGTCCTTCGCGGCGAGCGGATGCACCGAGGCGGCGACAAAGACCGGCTCATAGTCGAAGAGCGGCACGAAGGCCACGCCCGGCAGGTCCTCGGGGTCGGAGGAGACGACGAGGTCCACCTCCTCGCGCAGCAGCGCCGGCAGGGCCCCGAAGGCGAGGCCGGGGCGGATGTCGACATCGACATCGGGCCATTTCTGGCGGAACTGCTCCAGCACCGGGAACAGCCATTCGAAGCAGGCATGGCACTCGATGGCGATGTGCAGCCGGCCCGACTTGCCGGACCTCAGCGCGCGGAAATCGTCCTCGAGCGCGGCGATCTCGGGCAGCACCCGCTCGGCCAGCTTCAAGAGCCGCATCCCCGCCGAGGACAGCTTCAGCGGCTTCGAGCGGCGTACGAACAGCTCGATCCCCGCCTGCTCCTCCAGCCCCTTCACCTGGTGGCTCAGCGCCGACTGGGTGATGTTGAGCTGGTCCGCCGCCCGCCCCAGCCCGCCGGCGTCGTGGATCGCCTTGATCGTGCGGAGGTGGCGGAACTCGAGGTGCATCCCTTAAGCCGGCTCATGATGAACTTGAGGATTATGAGTTTGTCTCACATCGCCACCGATGCGACAAGGGCTCGATCCAGCCCGGAGCCCGCCATGCCCGCCCCCGCCGTCTCGTTCGAGTTCTTCCCGCCGCAGACGCTCGACGCGAGCTTCCGGCTGTGGGAGACGGTGCAGGTCCTGGCGCCGCTCGCGCCCGCCTTCGTGTCGGTGACCTACGGCGCCGGCGGCACCACGCGCAAGCTGACGCACGAGGCGGTGGCGACGATCGGCACGCATTACGGCCTGAATGTTGCGGCGCACCTGACCTGCGTCGATGCCACCCGGGCCGAGACGATGGAGATCGCGGGCGCCTATGCCGAGGCCGGCGTGCGCGAGATCGTGGCGCTGCGCGGCGATGCGCCGAAGGGCACCGCGCGGTTCGCCCCGCACCCCGAGGGCTTCGCCGATTCGGTCGAGCTGATCGGGGCGCTGGCCGCCAGCGGGCGCTTCACGATCCGCGTCGGCGCCTATCCCGAGCCGCATCCCGAGGCCGCCGACATGGCCCAGGACGTGGCCTGGCTCAAGCGCAAGATCGACGCCGGCGCCAGTTCGGCGATCACCCAGTTCTTCTTCGAGGCCGAGACCTTCTTCCGCTTCCGCGACGCCTGCGCGGCGGCCGGCATCGACGCTCCGGTGATCCCCGGCATCCTGCCGATCCAGAGCTGGGCCGGCACCCGGCGCTTCGCCGCGCGCTGCGGCGCGCGGGTGCCGCACTGGCTCGACGATGCCTTCGCCACGGCCGAGCGCGACGGCCGGGCCGAGCTGCTGGCCACCGCGCTCGCCACCGAGCTCTGCTCGGAGCTGCTCGACGGCGGGGTGCAGCACCTGCACTTCTACACGCTGAACCGGCCGCACCTGACGCGCGATGTCTGCCACGCGCTGGGGCTGACGCCGCCCGTCGTGCTGGAAAAGGTCGCCTGAGGCGGCTTTCCTCGGCGCCGCGCCCGGCCTAGGGTCCGGCGCCGGAGGTGCCCGATGCCCGACCCCTGGATCGCCCGGTCCCCCGACGAGCTCGCGCCGCGCGAGGTCCTGCTGTCAATGCCGGGCCTCGACTTCATGCGGGCGATCCTCGATGGCCGCCTGCCGGGGCCGCCGATCGCGGGCCTGCTCGGCTACCGGCTGCACGCGGTCGAACCGGGCCGCGTCGCGTTCCGCGGCACGCCCGAATTCGCCCATACCAACCCGATGGGCAGCGTGCATGGCGGCTGGTACGGCACGCTCCTCGACAGCGCGATGGCCTGCGCGGTGATGACCACGGTGCCGAAGGGCAGCTGGTACACGACGCTCGAATACAAGGTGAACATCACCCGGCCGATCCCGCCCGGCCTCGGGATCGAGGCCGAGGGCGTGGTGCAACATGCCGGCCGCTCGACCGGCGTCGCCCAGGGGGTGATCCGCGGGCTCGCCGACGGCAAGGTCTACGCCACCGGCTCGACCACCTGCCTGATCGTCACGGGCTGAGCTCGCCCGTCGGGCCGGCCTGCGGCGCGCGGTCGGCCCCGGCCAGCGTCACGCCCGGATGGCTCGGGATCGCGGTGGGGTGGATCGCCTCGGACGGGTCGCGCCCGACGCGCCGCCGGCGGCGGATCAGGAACGTCCTGCCCCAGCCGCGCCAGGTTCCGATCGATGGCGCCGCCGCGTCGCGCGGGAACCGCGCCCGCCAGCCGGCGGGCAGCGCCAGGCCGCATTCCTCGGCCTTCTCCAGCATCCAGACCAGTGGGATGTTGGCCAGCGGCCGCGCATCCTCGAACCCGCTCAGATGCCCGCCGATATCGCCATGGGTGCCCCGGAACCAGACCTGCTCGACCACCTGCCCCGGCGCCATCCGCTCGCTGCACGCCCACAGGACGGGGGCATAGACCGCGCGCGTCTCGTCGAGGGCCAGCGCCTGGAAGCCGTGCCGGACGGTGCGCCCCAGCCGGTGGTCGTGGAACGAATGGCGCGGCTCGGACAGCATCCAGAGCAGCGGAAACCGGATGCCGAGCGCCTTCACCGTATCCCAGACCCCGACCATCTCGACCGGCGCCTCGGCATGGCAGTGCAGTTCGGCGAAGCGCCGGGCCACCGGCGCATCGGGGGCGAGCTGGTAGTGGCGGTAGACCTCGCGGATCGCCCGCTCGGTCGCCGCGTCGGCGCGCAGCAGCCCGACACGGTCGATCACGCCGGCGAGCGAGCGCACCGCATAGCCGCCGCGCGAGAAGCCGAGCAGGAAGATCCGGTCGCCCGGCCGGTAGCGCGACGCCAGAAAGCCGTAGGCGCGGCGGATCTGCCGGTTGATGCCGCGGCCGGTCACCACGTCGGGCGCGCGGCGCCATTCCTCCCACTGGATGCCGGCCTCGTAGTAGAGCGACAGCGCCGCGACCCGCCCGCGCTCGGCCAGCAGCTTGTAGACGAGACCCGCATTGGTCTCGCGCCCCTCGTCGAGCGAGGACATCGTGCCGTCGAGGATGATGACATGGTCGGTGCGGCCCCGCCGGCGCGGCTCGGGCCCCTGCATCGCCGCGGCCGGCTCCCGGCGGAGCCAGCGCAGGAAGGACCTATTCAGCCGCAAGTCGCCTCCGTTCATCGATCCGCTGCCAGACCTTCATGGGCGTGTAGGGCATCTGCAGGTCGTCGATGCCGAGGGGCGCCAGCGCATCGGCCACCGCATTGCCTATCGCGGCAAGGGCCCCGACGGTTCCCGCCTCGCCGCAGCCTTTCATGCCGATCGGGTTCGCGGTCGAGGGCACGGGCTCGCTGGTGAAGGTCATCATCGGCAGATTGTCCGCCCGCGGCATCGCGTAGTCCATGAACGATGCGGTGAGGAGCTGGCCGGCCGCGTCGTAGACCGCAAGCTCGGTCAGCGCCTGGCCCAGCCCCTGCGCGATGCCGCCATGCACCTGCCCCTCGGCCAGCTGCGGGTGGATCAGCACGCCGAAATCGTCGGTCACGGTGTAGCGGACGACATCGGCCCGCCCGGTCTCGGGGTCGATCTCGACCTCGGCGACATGGGCGCCGTTGGGGTAGCTGCGCCCCGGCAGGCGGGCGCGGGTGGCGTGGTCGAGAAGATCGGCGCGGCCGGCCCGGCGCGCCATCGCCGCCGCTTCCAGCAGCGTGATCGCGTGGTTGGTGCCGGGCGCGCGGAACGTCGTGCCGTCGAAGGCAAAGCCGGCGGGCCCCAACTCGGCCTCCAGGAACGCCGCGAAGGCCGCCGCCATCTTCTCCACCAGCGCGATGGTCGCGGTGCCCTGCACCGTCACCGACCGCGAGCCCCCCGTGCCGCCGCCCCGCGGGATCAGGTCGCTGTCGCCCTGGATCACCTCGACCCGCTCGGCCGGGATGCCGGTGCGGTCGGCCAGGAAATGCGCGAGGACGGTCTCGTGCCCCTGCCCGTTCGACTGCGTCCCGACATAGAGCGCCACCGTGCCGTCGGCCCGGAACTCGACCCGGGCATCCTCCGACGCCGAGCCGAGGATCGATTCGATGTAGCAGCAGAGCCCGAGGCCGCGGAGCCTGCCGGCCGCCGCCGCGACGCGCCGGCGCTCGGCGAAGCCCGCCACGTCGGCCTCGCGCCGGACCCGGGCCAGCACGCGGGGGAAGTCGCCCACGTCGTAAAGCTCGCCCGATGCGGTGCGGTAGGGAAAGGCGCGCACGAAGTTGCTCTCGCGCAGCGCCCAGGGGTCCACCCCGAGGACCCGCGCGGCGTGGTCCATCGTGCGCTCCAGCGTATAGATCGCCTCGGGCCGGCCGGCGCCGCGATAGGCGTCGGTCGGCGTGGTGTTGGTGAAGATGCCCTGCACGTTCACGAAGACGTCCTGCACGTCGTAGACCCCGGTCAGCACCCGCGCGGAGGTCTCCGACTGGATCGACTGGCCGAACTCGGAATTGTAGGCCCCAAGGTTGGACAAAATCTTGACGCGATAGGCCAGCAGCCGGTGGCCCGCGTCGAACGCCATCTCGGCATGGCTGACAAGGTCGCGCCCGGCAGTGTCCGACAGCATCGCCTCGGTGCGCTCGCTCATCCAGCGCACCGGCCGGCCGAGGGCGCGGGCGGCATGGGCGACCACGATCTGCTCGGGATAGGTCATCGCCTTCATGCCGAAGCCGCCGCCGACATCGGGGTTGGTCACCCGCACCTGCCCGGGCGCGAGGCCGAGCTGGCGGCACAGCACGGCCTTCAGGTCCCAGACGCCCTGGCCGTTCACCGCGACATGGAGCCGCCCGCCGTCCCACGCCGCCCAGACGCCGCGCGGCTCCATCGAGTTGACGATGACCCGCGGGTCCTCGACCGTCAGCGCGACCCGGTGCGCGGCCCGCGCGAAGGCCGCCTCGACCGCCGCCGCGTCGCCCAGCGCCCAGTCGTAGGCCAGATTCTCCGGCGCCTCGCCGTGCAGCGCCTCGCCGCCCGGCGCCAGCGCCACATGGGCCGGCCGCTCGGCATGATCGAAGCCGATCAGCTCGGCCGCGTCCTTCGCCTGCGCCAGCGTCTCGGCGACGATCACCGCCACCGCCTCGCCCACGAAGCGCACCCGGCCCCTGGCCAGCACCGGGCGGAACGGGTCGGGCGCCGCGGTGCCGTCGCGGTTCGTCACCGTCTCGGCCGCGATGTGCAGGTCGACGCCCGCCGCCTCGAGGTCGGCCGCGGTCAGCACCGCATGGACCCCCGGCATCGCCCGCGCCGCCCCGACATCGAGCACGCGGATGTCGGCATGCGCCACCGGCGCGCGGAAGAAGACCGCGTGCAGCGCGTCCTGCGGCGCGGTGTCGTCGACATAGCGGCCGCGCCCGGTCAGGAACCGCACGTCCTCGCGCCGCGCGGCAGTCTGCGCGCCCCCGAACCTCTGCATGAAAAAGCCTCCGCCTGACGCTGCCCCGGTCTAGGGTAAGGTCGTGGCGGAGGCTGTCCAGTCCCGGCTGCGGCCGGCCTCAGCCGCGCAGCGCCAGCGCGGTGGCGATTTCCATCTCGCCGAAGCCGTTGAAGCGGGTGTTCGTCACCGTCGAATAGGCGCCCATGCCGTGGAACAGCACATAGTCGCCCTCCTCGATGTCGCCCGGCAGCGCCATCTCGCCCGGCAGCCGGTCGACCGAATCGCAGGTCGGGCCGAAGACGATCCGCGGCAGCGGCGCGCCGGCGCGCGGCCGCGCATCGGCATCGACGACCTCGACCCGGTCGATCACCCCGATCAGCGGCAGCTCGGCCAGCCCGCCATAGACGCCGTCGTTGAGGAACACGTGCGCCCCGTCGCGCACCGACCGCACGCGGGTGGCCAGCGAGAAGGCCTCGGCGACGAGGCCGCGGCCCGGCTCGCAGACCAGGGCCGGCCGGGCGTCGCCGAACGCCTCGCCCGCCACCCGGTCGATCAGCGCGAAGATCTGCTCGAGCGCCGGTGCTGCGTCCGACAGCCGGTGCGACGGGAACCCGCCGCCGACGTTCAGCCGCGCGATGCGCACGCCCGCCGCCCCGGCGATCCAGGCCGCCTTGCGGATATAGGCGTCCCAGGCCATCGGGTCGGTGCACTGCGTGCCCGGATGGAAGGTCAGCGACGGCACGAAGCCCAGCGCCGCCGCCTCGGCCAGCAGCTCGGCCGCCAGCTCGGCAGTCGCGCCGAACTTGGCGCCGAAGTTGTAGGCCGCGCCCTCGACCGGCAGCTTGAAGCGCACCGCGATCTCGGTACCCCCGGCCGGCACGATCGCGGCCAGCTTCATCAGCTCCGACCGGCTGTCGACCGAGAACGACCGCACGCCCAGCTCGACCGCCCGCGCGATCTCGGCCCGCGAGCGGACCGGGTTGTTGTAGTGCATCGCCGCGCCGGGCGCGACGCGCCGGATCAGCTCGATCTCGAAGATCGAGGCGACGTCGTAGCCGCGGATGCCGGCGGCATCGAGGTTCTGGATCACCATCTCGTCGGGGTTCGACTTCACCGCATAGGTGACAAGCCCCGGAAAGCCCGCAAGGAAGCGGCGCGCGGTCGCCTGCAGCACCGCCGGCGCGAAGAACAGCACCGGATTGTCCGGCTCCTGCGAACGGAGGAATTCGGTCGGTTTCGACCAGATCGTTTTCGAAAGTCCCATCGGCCCTGCCCTCTTGTTATGCGGCCAACAGAAAGTGCGACCCTTGCCCCGGCTGACGGGTTGGGAGACGCGGCGAAGCTCGGCGTTTCCTCAACCAGGCCAGGTGCGTATGAGCCGCCCTTTTCCTGAAAACGAGTAGGGGTGATATGGCGGACGATTTCACCGATGAAAAGGGTTGAATTGTGCGGAATAGTGGGCAGAATGCCGCGATGGCACTACAAACCGACATGGACGAGCTCGACCAGAAGCTTCTCGCCGCGCTGGCGGCCAATTCCAGCACCTCGACCTCCCAGCTCGCGCGCCGCTTCAAGGTGGCCCGCTCGACCGTGCAGGCCCGGATCGAGCGGCTGGAGCGCTCGGGGGTGATCGCAGGCTACACGATCAAGCTCGGCCAGGCGCTGACGCTGCGGCGGATCCGCGCCACCGTCCTCGTCCAGGTCGAGCCGCGCTCTGGCCCGCAGGTGCTCCAGCGCCTCAAGGCGATGCCCGAGGTCGAGGAGGCGCATACCACCACCGGCCGGATCGACCTGATCCTCCAGCTCGCCGCCGAGACGACGCAGGGCCTCGACGAGACGCTCGACCGGATCGGCGCGATCCCCGGCGTCCGCGACACCGAAAGCCTGATCCACCTCTCGACCCGGATCGACCGGGCGGTCTGAGCGGCGTCGCGGCCCGGACCGGCCCGGCATCCCGGCCCGGCTTGCCGCTTGGCCTTCCACGCCGCCTTCGCTACATGGAACCCCGACAACCGGGGACCGACCGCGATGCCGATGGAAAAGACCTACGATCCGGCCGAGGCCGAGGCGCGGATCGCCCGCCTCTGGGACGAGGCCTGGGCCTTCCGCGCCGGCGCGAACGCGCGGCCCAACGCGCGGGCCGGGGCCGACGGATCGCCCGCCGAGGCGTTCTCGATCATGATCCCGCCGCCGAACGTGACCGGGGCGCTGCACATGGGGCACGCGTTCAACAACACGCTGCAGGACATCCTGGCCCGCTGGCACCGGATGCGCGGCTTCGACACGCTCTGGCAGCCAGGCACCGACCATGCCGGCATCGCGACCCAGATGGTGGTCGAGCGCGAGCTGGCCAGGGAGGGCAATGTCGGCCGCCGCGAGATGGGGCGCGAGAAGTTCGTCGCGCGGGTCTGGCAGCAGAAGGTGCGCTCGCGCGGCAACATCAAGGGCCAGCTCGAACGGCTCGGTGCCTCCTGCGACTGGTCGCGCGAGGCCTTCACCATGTCGGGCGCCCCCGGCGCCCCGCCCGGCGAGGAGGGCAATTTCCACGACGCCGTCATCAAGGTCTTCGTCGACCTCTACAACAAGGGCCTGATCTACCGCGGCAAGCGCCTGGTGAACTGGGACCCGCATTTCGAGACCGCGATCTCCGACCTCGAGGTCGAGCAGGTCGAGGTCGACGGGTTCATGTGGCACTTCAAGTACCCGCTCGCCGGGGGCGAGACCTACGACTACGTCGAGCGCGACGCCGACGGCAACGAGACCCTCCGCGAGACGCGGGATTACATCTCGATCGCCACCACCCGGCCCGAAACCATGCTGGGCGACGGCGCCGTCGCGGTCCATCCGTCGGACACGCGCTACGCCCCGATCGTCGGCAAGCTCTGCGAGATCCCGGTCGGGCCGAAGGAACACCGCCGCCTGATCCCGATCATCACCGACGAGTACCCCGACCCGGCGTTCGGGAGCGGCGCGGTCAAGATCACCGGCGCGCATGACTTCAACGACTACGGCGTCGCGACGCGGCACGGCATCCCGCTCTACCGGCTGATGGACGGCAAGGCCCGGATGCGTGACGACGGGGTGCCTTACGCGGAGGCGGCCGCGGTGGCGCTGGCGGTCGCGCGCGGCACGCAGGCGATCTCCGAGGCCGAGGCCGACGCGCTGAACCTCGTCCCCGACCACCTGCGCGGCCTCGACCGGTTCGAGGCGCGGGCCCGCGTGGTCGAGGAGATCACCGCCGAGGGTCTGGCGGTGATGACCCGGGCCGCCGACCCGCGGCTGGGCAGGGGAGCTGCCCGCCCCGGGCTGGACCCGGGGCCCCGTGCCGAGCCGGGCGCTGCCGGGGCCGCCGAGGTCCCGGGTCAGGCCCGCGACGGGGACAGCCTCGTCCCCCTCGTCGAGGCCAGGAAGATCATGCAGCCCTTCGGCGACCGCTCGAAGGTGGTGATCGAGCCGATGCTGACCGACCAGTGGTTCGTGGATACGGCGAAGATCGTGCAACCCGCCATCGACGCGGTCCGCAACGGCCGCACCACGATCCTGCCCGAGCAGCACGAGAAGGTGTACTTCCACTGGCTGGAAAACATCGAGCCCTGGTGCATCTCGCGCCAGCTCTGGTGGGGGCATCAGATACCGGTCTGGTACGGGCCGGAAATTGAGCAAGGCAGGTCGCTTCAAAACGACGGCATGAGCGCGATCTCGAGCCCAGACGGCATGACTTTCTGCGGAGCCAACTTCAATGAAGTATTGGCCAAAGCACGCGCATACTATGGGGACGGCCTGGAGATTCTTGAAGGTCAGGGAGCTGATGGCTCAGCACCTGCGGGCGTCAGGCGCTTAGCCCTCGCAAGTGTGGGCGGCGATCCCGAGACTGATACTGCCGAAATTGTCTGGCTAGCGCGCGACCCCGACGTCCTCGACACTTGGTTCTCCTCCGGCCTCTGGCCGATCGGCACCCTTGGCTGGCCCGAGGACACGCCCGAGCTTCGCCGCTACTTCCCGACCTCGGCCCTGATCACCGGCTTCGACATCCTGTTCTTCTGGGTCGCCCGGATGATGATGATGCAGCTCGCCGTCGTCGGCGACGTGCCGTTCCGCACCGTCTATGTCCACGCCCTCGTCCGCGACGAGAAGGGCAAGAAGATGTCGAAGTCGCTCGGCAACGTCCTCGACCCGCTGGACCTGATCGACGAGTTCGGCGCCGATGCCGTCCGCTTCACGCTGGCCTCGATGGCCGGCATGGGGCGCGACCTCAAGCTCTCGAAGGACCGGATCGCCGGCAACCGCAACTTCGCCACGAAGATCTGGAACGCCTTCCGCTTCGCTGAGATGAACGGCGTCTTCGACCTGCCGCCGGTGCACGGTTGTCATACAGATTGTGTACAGCCTGTGCCGAC
The DNA here is from genome assembly GCA_964645155.1 of uncultured Rhodobacterales bacterium. GTDB lineage: Bacteria > Pseudomonadota > Alphaproteobacteria > Rhodobacterales > Rhodobacteraceae > CAZYBG01. The sequence goes on from CAZYBG010000007.1 coordinate 13,458, forward strand.
CGCCACCGCCAACCTCTGGATCATCGGCGAGGCCGCCCGCGTCCGCGCCGAGGTCGACGAGGCGCTCGGCCAGTTCCGCTTCAACGATGCCGCGAACGCGCTCTACGCCTTCACCTGGGGCCGCGTCTGCGACTGGTACATCGAATTCGCCAAGCCCCTGTTCGCGAACGCGGAAACCGCCGCCGAGACGCGCGCCACCATGCGCTTCGTGCTCGACCGCTGCCTCGTCATGCTGCACCCGTTCATGCCGTTCCTGACCGAGGAGCTCTGGCAGCAGACCGGCCCGCGCGACAGGCTCTGCGCGCATGCCGACTGGCCGGAGCAGGCTGTTGGAACGGCTGACGAAAACGCGGATCGCGAGATGTCCTGGGTGATCTCCCTGATCGACGAGATCCGCTCGGCCCGCGCCCAGCTCCACGTCCCGGTCGGCCTCCATCTGCCGATGGTTCTGACCGACGCCACCCCCGCCGCCCGCGCCGCCTGGGCGCGCAACGAGGCGCTGATCCGCCGCCTCGCGCGGATCGACAGCCTGACCGAGGCGCCGGCCCCGAAGGGCGCCATCACGGTGGCCGTCGAAGGCGCCGCCTATGCCCTGCCGCTCGAAGGCGTGATCGACGTCGCGGCGGAAAAGGCGCGCCTGAACAAGACCCTGGAGAAGCTCGAGAAGGACCTCGGCGGCCTGCGCGGGCGCCTCGCCAACCCGAAATTCGTCGAAAGCGCCCCCGAGGAGGTGGTCGAGGAAACCCGCGAAAAGCTGGAACTGGGCGAGGCGGAGATGGGCAAGCTGCGCGCCGCGCTCGCCCGGCTGGCCGACGCCGCCTAGCCCTGTCCGCAGGACCGGACCCCGCCATGCCAGGCCCCCGCTACACCGCCCTCGCCGCCGGCCTGCCCGCCACGGTCCCCTTCGTCGGCCCCGAAACGCAGGAGCGGCGGCTCGGCCGGCCCTTCGCCGCCCGCCTCGGCGCCAACGAGTCGGTCTTCGGCCCCTCGCCCCGCGCCATCGCGGCGATGGAGCGCGCCGCGCGCGACGCCTGGATGTACGGCGATCCCGAGGCCCACGACCTGCGCCACGCGCTCGCCGCACATCACGGCGTCGCGCCGGGCAACGTCATGGTGGGCGAGGGGATCGACGGGCTGCTCGGCTATCTGGTGCGCCTGCTGGTGGCGCCGGGCGATCCGGTCGTCACCTCGGACGGTGCCTATCCCACCTTCAACTTCCATGTCGCGGGCCATGGCGGCGTGCTCCACAGGGTGCCCTATGCCGGCGACCGCGAGGACCCGCAGGCGCTTCTGGCGAAGGCGGCCGAGACGCAGGCGAAGCTCGTCTACCTCGCCAATCCCGACAACCCGATGGGCTCGTGGCATCCGGCGCCGGCGATCGAGGCGGCGCTCGACAGCGTCCGCGACGGCACGCTCCTGGCGCTCGACGAGGCCTATATCGACCTCGCGCCCGCGGGCACCGCGCCACGGATCGACCCCGAGGACCCGCGGGTCCTCCGGCTGCGCACGTTCTCAAAGGCGCACGGGCTGGCGGGGCTGCGGGTCGGCTATGCCCTGGGCGCGGCGCCGCTGATCGCCGCGTTCGACAAGGTCAGGAACCACTTCGGCGTCGGCCGGATCGCGCAGGCGGGCGCGCTCGCGGCGCTGGCGGATCGGGGCTGGCTTGGCGATGTCCGCGCCGCGGTCGACCGCGCGCGGGCGCGGATCGGCGCGATCGGCCAGGCGGGCGGCCTGGTGCCGCTGCCTTCGGCCACCAACTTCGTCGCCCTCGACTGCGGCCGCGACGGCGCCTTCGCCCGCGCCTTCGTCGCCGCGCTGGCCGACCGCGGCGTCTTCGTGCGGATGCCGTTCGTGCCTCCGCACGACCGCTGCATCCGCGTGACGGCCGGCCGGGACGCTGACCTCGACGCCTTCGGCGCGGCCCTGCCCGCCGCGCTGGACGCGGCCCGCGGCGGCTGACGGACCGCGCCGCGACCCTCCCCGGACGACCGGGTTCGCCCAGTCAGGCGGTGGCGATGACGTCGGCGGCGGCGGCCAGCGCCCCACTGCCATAGGGCAGCCCCAGCGCCTTCATTCCCGCCTCGATCGCGCCGAGCGTGCCGAGGATCATGTGCGCGTTGACATGGCCCATATGCCCGACGCGGAAGAAGCCGTGCCAGGCGGGATCGCCCGGCGGCGCCATGCCGAGGCCGATGCCGAGCGTCACCCCCGCCTTCGCGGTCAGCCAGTCGCGCAGCGCCGTGCCGTGCGGCGAGCCGATGCGCACCGCGGTGACCGCGTGGCTCCGGTGCGCGGGATCGGCGACGTTGAGCTCGGCCGGCCCGCCGGCGCCCCAGGCCTCGAACGCCGCCCAGACGGCGCGGGCCAGCTTGGCGTGCCGCGCCCATGCCGCCTCGAGCCCCTCCTCGTGGAGAAGCATGTCGAGCGCCTCGCGCAGCCCGAAGAGGTGGTGCGTCGGCGCGGTGCCGTCGAAATACTGCCAGTACTCCTCGGGCTCGGCGCGCGGCCGCCAGTCCCAATAGGCGGTGACGCAGTTCGCCTGCTCGCGGGCCGCATCGGCCCGGGGGTTGAACCAGACGAAGCCGAGGCCGGGCGGCGTCATCAGCCCCTTCTGGCTTGCCGCGACCATGACGTCGACGCCCCAGTCGTCCATGTGGAACGCGTCGCAGGCCAGGCAGGCGATGCAGTCGGCCATCAGAAGCGCCGGATGCCCGGCCCGGTCGAGCGCCGCGCGCATCCCGGCGATGTCGCTCCTGACCGAGGTCGAGGTGTCGGTCTGCACCGCCAGCACCGCGCGGATCGCGTGGCCCCGGTCGGCCGCAAGCCGCTCCTCCAGGCGGGCGAGGTCGACGGGCGTGCGCTTGCCGAAATCCATGATCTCGACCTCGGCCCCGAGGCGCCGCGCCATCTCGGCCCAGCCGAGGCCGAAACTGCCGGTGGCGGGGACGAGAACCCGGTCGCCGCGCGACAGCACGTTGGCGAGGGAGGCCTCCCACACGGCATGGCCGTTGCCGATGTAGATCGTCGCGGCGTGGCGGGTGCGGGCCACCGCACGCAGGTCGGGGATCAGCGAGCGGGTGAGCTCGATCATCTCGCCGGCGTAGATGTTGGGTGCGGCGCGGTGCATCGCGGCCAGCACCCGGTCGGGCATCACCGAAGGCCCCGGAATGGCGAGCAGGTGGCGGCCGTGGGCGAGCGACATCGGGGCGAACCTCCTCGGGGGGCGCCCCTTCCGTAGGATGCCGGCCGGGCAGGGTCAACCGGGCCGCCCGCCGGGCCGCGCCTTGCCAGGGCCGGCCAAAGCGTCTATCCCGCCGCGCGCGACCCCGCACTCGCCAAAGGCGCCGCCCGTGACCCGCCGCACCCGGACCGACCCAGATCCCCGCTACGGCTCGTGGCACCTCTTCGGGCGGGTCTGGCGCGACTACGTGCGCCGCCATGTCGGGCTCCTCGGCGTCGCCGTCGTGCTGATGCTGATCGAGGGATCGACCCTCGGGCTGCTGTCGTGGATGATGGAGCCGCTCTTCGACCGCGTCTTCGTCGCCGGCGATGCCGGCGCGATGTGGTGGGTCGGCGGGTTCATCCTCGGGCTGTTCCTGGTGCGCGCCGTCACCTCGGTCCTGCAGAAGACGCTGATGACGCGCGTCGCGCTCCAGACTTCGACGCACATGCAAAGCGACCTGGTGCGCCACCTCATGCGGCTCGACGCCGCCTTCTTCCAGTCGAACCCGCCCGGTTCGCTGATCGAGCGGGTCCAGGGCGACACCCGCGCCATCCAGGGCGTCTGGGCCGCGGTGATCTCGGGCGTCGGGCGCGACGCGGTCTCGCTTGTCTCGCTCCTCGTCGTGGCGCTGCTGATCGACCCGTGGTGGACGCTTCTCGCCGTGGTCGGGGCGCCCTTCCTGATCGCCCCGGCCGGCATGGCGCAGCGCTACGTCAAGCGGAAGACGATGACGATGCGCGCGCAGTCGGGGGTGCGCGCGACGCGCCTCGACGAGATGTTCCACGGCATCGTGCCGATCAAGCTCAACACGATGGAGCCCTACCAGTCGGCGCGCTTCGACCGGGTGGTGGGCGGCATCGTGACCGCCGAGGTCAAGATCGAGGCGTCGCGCGCCGCGATCCCGGCGCTGATCGACGTGATGACCGGCGTCGGCTTCTTCCTCGTCCTCGTCGTCGGCGGCCGCGAGATCATCTCGGGCGACAAGACGGTGGGCGAGTTCATGTCGTTCTTCACCGCAATGGCGCTGACATTCCAGCCGCTGCGGCGGCTCGGCGCGCTGACCGGGATCTGGCAGATCGCCGCGGCGAGCCTGGAGCGGATCTACAGCCTGTTCGACACCGCGCCCGGCATCGTCTCGCCCGCCGCGCCCGCCGCCGCCCCGGCCGAGACGACGGTCAGCGTCGAGAACGTCGCGCTGGCCTTCGGCGATATGCCCGTGCTGCGCGGCGTCAGCTTCACCGCCGAGGCGGGCCGGACGACGGCGCTGGTCGGCGCCTCGGGCGCGGGCAAGAGCACGCTCTTCAATGTCCTGACGCGGCTCGTCGATCCGGCGGAGGGCCGGGTCACGATCGGCGGCACCGATATCCGCACGCTCGACCTCGGCGCGCTGCGCGCGCTGTTCTCGGTCGTTGCCCAGGACGCGCTGCTGTTCGACGAGACGCTGCGCGAGAACATCCTGCTCGGCCGCGACGACATCGACGCGGCGCAGCTGGAGCGGGTGCTGCGCGACGCCCATGTGGCCGATTTCGTCGGCCAGCTGCCGCGCGGCCTCGACAGCCCGGCCGGCCCGCGCGGCTCGAACCTTTCGGGCGGCCAGCGCCAGCGCGTCGCGATCGCCCGGGCCCTCGTGCGCGACACGCCGATCCTGCTCCTCGACGAGGCGACCTCGGCGCTCGACGCGGCGAGCGAGGCGGTGGTGCAGGCGGCGCTCGACCGGCTGTCGCAGGGGCGCACGACGATCGTCATCGCGCACCGCCTGTCGACGATCCGGCGGGCCGACAAGATCGTCGTGCTCGACGGCGGCCTCGTCGTCGACCAGGGCCGGCACGAGGACCTGATCGCGCGCGGCGGCCTTTACGCCGAGCTCTGCCGCCTGCAGTTCGTCGAGGCCTGAGCCGGCGCCCCTCGCGCGGCCGGCGCCGCCGGCCTATATCTGGGGGCGAGCGGCGAAGGGAGGCGAGGGATGACGGGCGAACGCGCCGAAGACCGCAGCGTGATCGAGCTGACCGGCGAGGACCGCGTGGCGTTCCTGCAGGGGCTCGTCACGAACGACGTGAACCGCGCCCGCGTCGGCCTCGTCTACGCGGCGCTGCTCAGCCCGCAGGGCAAGTACCAGGCCGACTTCTTCCTTGTCGCGCAGGGCGAGGCGATCCTGATCGACGTGAAGGCCGACCTCGCCCCCGCCCTTCTCAGGCGCCTGTCGCTCTACCGGCTGCGGGCGAAGGTGGCGCTGGCGGAAAGCGCCATCGGGATCGCCCGCGGCACTGGCCCGGCGCCGGAGGGTGCGCTTGCCGATCCGCGCCACCCCTCGCTTGGCTGGCGCCTCTACGGCGCGGGCGCGGGCGGCGCGCCCGCCATCGACTGGGACGCGATCCGCGTCGCCGCCTGCATCCCCGAGAGCGGCATCGAGCTGGTCCCCGAGGAGAGCTACATCCTCGAATCCGGGTTCGAGCGGCTGCACGGCGTCGACTTCCGCAAGGGCTGCTACGTCGGGCAGGAAGTGACCGCGCGGATGAAGCACAAGGCCGAACTGCGCAAGGGCCTCGCCACCGTCGAGGTCGAGGGCGCGGCGCCGGTCGGCACCGAGATCCTCGCCGACGGCAAGCCGGCCGGCGTCCTCTACACCCAGTCCGGCGGGCGCGGCATCGCCTACCTGCGCTTCGACCGGGCGGGCGGGCGGCTGCAGGCCGGGCCCGCGCGCCTCGGCCTGCCTGCCTGAGCCCTTGGCGGGCAGGGCGTCCGGGACCTGCGGCGAAAGATTGACAAAAGCTTGATCGCTTTCCGGCAGCACCTATATGTCGAGCGCCGGGCGCGCCCAGCGCGACTAGATACGGTAGACTGTTGTCTGTAGTTATGCGCTCAAGACATGGCTGGCTTGCACAAACTGCAATACCGAATCGAGCCGAACGGGCCATATTGCGCACACGCCAGAAAACGCAAGAGCAAGAATAAGGACGTACGAATGGCCGATTTCATCGACGCTACAGCTTTCAACTTCGAACAGGGCCAGCGCGCGCGGAAGCTGTTCGCGGCGGTGGTTCTTGCGGCGCTCGACGACGCGATTGCCGATGACAAGAAGTACGGCAACGGGCCGGACCAGATCGCCCGCTGGGCGCGCTCGCGCGACGGCCGCGAGGTCCTGTCCTGCGCCGGGATCGACCCGAACGAGCGTGTCGTTCAGGGCCTGATGGACTTCGTCGCCAAGGGTGTGCGGACCTCGGTCGCGCTGTCGCGCGAGGAAAGCGAGCGCCGCCATGCGGCCGAGCAGGCCGAAGCCGCCTGATCCGAAGCTGACCTGCAGCGCAATTCTTGCATGACGACTCGCGCCCGGTACCGTGGCGCGGGTTTGTCTTTCCGGGAACGGTTCAGTCGAGCTCCATGCTCGACAGCGCCTGGGCGATCTCGCGCCGGACGAGCTTGCGGACGTTGCGGGTGATCCGCTCGCCCAGCGCACCCTTCAGCTCCTCCCGCAGGACCTCGGCCACCAGCTGGCGCAGCTCGTCCTCGTCGAGCAGCGCCTCGGCGTCGGGCTTGGCGACGTTGCCCGGCCCGGGCTCCGCCGCCCCGTCCGCCTCGTCCGCCGCCCTGTCCGCCGCCCCGTCCACCGCAGGCCCCCGCGGGCCGGCACGGCGCCCGAAACCGGCCGCGGCGCCCGCAGCCGCGATGTCGGCCATCTCGGGATAGAGCCGCCGGAAACCGGGCGCCGGGCGCTCGGCAGGTTCCCAGGCATCCACCTCGCCGCCCGCTTCGTCGTCGGGCGCGTCCTCGGCCTCGGGCGCGTCGGCGCCGGGATGGAGATCGACGATGACCGCGCCGGGGGCCGCGCCGGGGATCACGCCGCGGATCACGCCGGGCTCCGCCGGGTCGTCGGCCTCGCCGTCGCCCGCCGCCGGCCCGTCGGTCGCCGTATCCGCCGACACGTCCCAGGCCGCGGGCGCCTCGTCTGCGTCACCGTCAGGGCCAAGCCGCAGGGGGCCGGACGGCGCGATCCCATCCTCGCCGGGGACGGGGCGGGGCTCCTCGTCGCGCCACTTTCCGGCCGTCGCGGCAAGCGCCGCCTCGAGCTCGGCGACCGACGATTCAAGATCGGCACGGCCAGCGGCGTTGCCGAAGGTACCGCCACCCGCTTCGCCATCGGCAGTCGCCGCCTCCGGCGTGCCCGCGATCCGGTAGTCGGACGTCAGGACAAGCCGGCTGCCGTTCTGCCGCCCGTCGGGCGAGGCGGTCACCTCGGCATCCGCCACGAGGCGGCGGATGGACGAGATGACGTCCTCGATCTCGCCGGTGGTCATCGGTCCTGACATTGCGCTGCTTACCCTCCGTCGGCGGCGGATGCTAGCCGCTGGCCGAACGCCGCACAACCTCTAGGTGGCACCGCCGCGCGGCCGCAGCGCGAACGGTCAGTTGCCGCCGCCGATGCGCTCGAGGACGCGGTCGAGCCTGCGGCCCTGGACGCTCGTCGCCGGCGCGGTGCGGACCGCGTTGTAGTAGGCCGAGGCGTCGTAAACCGGCACGCCGAGCTGCAGGTACTCCACCGTCATGAGCCCCATGGCGCTCAACAGCGCGTAGTTCGCCACCAGCTGCTGCGCGGCCGCGTCGATCCGCGCGACCCGCGCGTCGAGCAGCTCCTGCTCGGCGTCGAGGACGTCGAGCGTGGTCCGGGCGCCGAGGCGTGCCTCCTCCTGCACGCCCTCGAACGCGACCTGCGCGGCGCGGATCTGCTGTTCCGTCGCGGCGATGCGCGCCCGCGACACGCGCACCTGCGACCAGGCGGTGCCCACGTCGCGCTCCACGCCCAGCGTGGTCTCGAGCAATGCCGCACGTGCGGAATCGCGCTGCGCCAGGGCCTGGCGGTAGAGCGCGCTCAGCTGGCCGCCCTGGTAGATCGGCTGGCGGAACGTCAGGCCGAGCGACGAGGCATCGTCGCCGTCCTGGTCGATGGCGATCGAGGCGTCGCCGGTCAGCCGGCCGCGCACGCCGGTCTTGGCGCGCTCGGCGTTGTATTCCGCCGCGCTGACCTCGTGCTGCGACTGGCGGATCGATGGATGCGTGCGGACCGCGACGTTGCGCGAGTCCTCGATCGTGTCGGGGATCCGCGGCGCCGCACCGGGGCCGCTGAGGGCGCCCGGCTCGCGGCCGACCGCCGCGCGGAAATTCTCGATCGCCACCTCGAAGTCGCCCTGCGCCGCGGCGAGGTTCGCCCGCGCCTCGGCCAGCCGCGCCTCGGCCAGCGACACGTCGGTCCGGGTGACCTCGCCGACCTCGAACCGGTCCTCGGCGGCCTGCTGCTCCTCCGAGATCAGCCGGACGTTCGATTCCCGCACCCGCACGAACTCGGCCGCGCTCACGACGTCGGCATAGGCCTGCACGGCGCCGAGCAGCACCTGCTGCTCGATCCCGAGAAGCGCCTGCCGCGTCGCCAGCACCGTTTCCCGCGCCGCCTCGACGCCAAGCCGGTTCGCGCCGAAGTCGATCAGCGTGATCGATGCGGTCAGCTCGGCCGTGGCGGCGATGTTGTCGCCCGTCTGCAGGCTGCCCGGTTCGTTGTAGCGCGCGCCCACGACGAACTCGATCACCGGCCGCAGCGCCGAGACGGCGATCGCCGCATCCTCGTCGGCGGCGCGGAGGAGCGCGCGGTTCTGCTCGAGCAGGTTGGAATTGCGATAGGCATCGGCCAGGGTGTCGGCCAGCGTCTCGGCCTCGGTCGCGGCGGGCGCGGCCAGCATCAGCACCGCGAGCCCGGCGAAGAGCCTGCGCGAGGGTCGGGTCATAGAACGAACTCCCGTTCGGCCGAAAAGCCCGGCAGCACCGGGGCGGCGGCGTTGAAGGCATAGCGCCAGGTCACGACGCCGTCGTGCTTGCGCCCGATGCGGCAGACGCCGAGCGCGCCGTCCATGAACAGGCAGCCGATGCGGCCGCCCTCCTTGAGCTGGTCGATCAGCGCCTGCGGCACGCGCTCGGCGGCGCCCTCGATCGTGATCGCGTCGTAGGGCCCGTGGCGCGGCGCGCCCGCCGCCAGCGCCGCGGCGACGACCATGGCGTTGTCTTCGCCCGCCTCGGCCAGCGCCGCCTCGGCCTCGCGCGCCATCGCCTCGTCCTCCTCGACGGCGATCACGGCCTCGGCCAGCCGGGCGATGACGGCGGCGGAGTAGCCGAGGCCGCAGCCCACGTCGAGCACCAGCTCTCCCGGCTGGATGTCGAGCGCGTCGAGCATCTTGGCAAGCGTCCGCGGCTCCAGCACCACGCGGCCCGGGCCGAGCGGCAGGTTCTCGCCCGCATAGGCCGCCTCGCGCAGCGCGTCGGGCACGAAGCGCTCCCGCGGGACCTCGAGCATCGCGGCGATCACCGGGAACTTCGTCACATCCGACGGACGCACCTGGGTGTCGACCATCATCGTGCGACGAAAGGCGAAATCGGCCATTGCAAAGCTCACCCGTCGGGACCCATCCGCCTCGTCTTGCCACAGATGCCGGGCCCCGGCAACCGCGCCGGGCGCCGCGCCTGCCGGTGCAGCCGCCTTGCGCCCACCGGCCGCATCGGCTATCTCCCGACGCGGCTCCGGCGGGTTGGCGGAGAGGTTACGCAGCGGATTGCAAATCCGTGAAGACCGGTTCGATTCCGGTACCCGCCTCCAGCCGCCCCACGCCCCCCTCAGCTTGACTTCGCCCCGACCGCCGCCGACGGTGACGCCCCGGTCGGGCCCCGGTCGGGCCCCGGTCGGGCCCCGGTCGGGCCCCGGTCGGTCAGGGAGAGGATTGTGATGCGGGAGCCCGTCTTCACGCTGGCCGAGATCGAGGCCGCCGCGGCGCTGGTGCACCGCCACATGAGCCCGACGCCGCAATATGCCTGGCCGCTCCTCGCGGCCCGCGCCGGCTGCGAGGTCTGGGTTAAGCACGAGAACCACGGGCCGACCGGCGCCTTCAAGGTGCGCGGCGGGATCACCTTCGTCGACTGGCTCCGGCGCGCCCACCCCGAGGCGCCGGGGATCGTCACCGCCACCCGCGGCAACCATGGCCAGAGCCAGGCCCGCGCCGCGACCGCGGCCGGGCTGCGCGCGCTCGTCTACGTGCCGCACGGCAATTCGGTCGAGAAGAACGCCGCGATGCGCGCCTTCGGGGCGGACCTGGTCGAGTTCGGCCGCGACTTCGACGAGGCGCGCGAAGAGGCGTTTCGCGTCGGCCGCGCCGAGGGGCTGTTCATCGTGCCGCCGTTCCACCGCGAACTGGTGCGCGGCGTGGCCACCTACGCGCTCGAATTCTTCCGCGCCGCGCCGCCGCTCGATACCGTCTACGTCCCGATCGGCTGCGGCTCGGGCATCTGCGGCGTGATCGCCGCCCGCGACGCGCTCGGGCTCGCGACCGAGGTGGTCGGCGTCGTCTCGACCGAGGCGCAGACGGCGAAGCTGTCGGTCGAGGCGGGCCGGCTGGTCGAGACGCCTTCCGCACGCACCTTCGCCGACGGGATGGCGGTGCGGGTGCCGGTGCAGCAGGCGTTCGACATTTATTCCAGGGGCACGGCCCGCATCCTGGCGGTGACCGAGGCCGAGATCGCCGGGGCGATCCGCGCCTACTACACCGATACCCACAACCTCGCCGAAGGCGCCGGCGCAGCGCCCCTGGCGGCGCTGCTGCAGGAACGCGGCCGGCTGCGCGGCCGGCGCGCCGGCGTCATCCTCTGCGGCGGCAACATCGACACCGCATGGGTCCTGACGGTGCTGCAGGGCGGCGTGCCGGCGGCCTGAGCGCGTCGCGCCCTGCCCTTCCCCGTCTACCAAATATCCTCCGGGGGGCGTCGCCGGCAGGCGACGGGGGGCGGAAGGCCCCCCGCTCCGGTGCCGCCCGCGCTAGCGCAGCGGGTAGCGCGCAAGCTCCTCGTAATGCGCCTGGCCGTGGCCGAGGAACGAGCGGTAGAGCACGAAATGCGCCACCTCGAAGGGCGGCGCCGCGAACCCGGCGAGCTGCAGCAGCGCGTGTTCGAGCCGCGCGGCCTCGACCTCGCCGGGCTTCAGGCGGGCCAGCGTGACATGCGGCATGAAGCGCCGCGCCTCGACCGGCGCGCCGGCGTGGCGGGCGGCGGTCTCGACCTTCGCCTGCAGCCGGTCGAGCGCCGGCTCGGGCGCGAAGCCCGCATAGACGACCCGCGGCCGCCCGCCGCCGAAGACGCCGAGGCCCCGCGGCACCAGCGCGAAGCCCGGCGCGGCGATCGCGCCGAACGCCATGTGCGCCTCCCCGACCACCGGCTCGGGCACCTCGCCGAGGAAGGCGAGCGTCAGGTGCAGGTTTTCGGCCACCACCCGCCGCGGCAGGGGCAGCATCAGCGACAGCGCCGCGAGCCGCTCCTGCAGCGCCCCGGGCAGCGGGATCGCGGCGAAGGCGCGGATCATCTGCGGGCGAGCGCGGCCAGGCGCTCGCGGATCTCGGGCCGGACCGGGCCCTCGCGCGGCGCGTCGCGCAGCGTCGTGACCAGCGCCTCGGCCGGCGGGCCGCGGCGCGCCCAGGTCAGCGCGCCGAGGACTGCCGCGGCGGCCGCGGGCAGGCGGTCGGGGATCTCGGCACCGGCGAGCGTGCCCCAGACGCCGGCCCAGAGCCGCCCTACCGTCCACGGGTTGTAGCCGCCCCCGCCGAGGACGAGGTAGCGCGGCCCGAGCGGCCGCAGCGCCGCCACCACCGCCCAGTGCGCGTTGTTCGAAAGCGACAGGCGCGAGAGCGGGTCCTCCTCGACCGCGTCGGCGCCGCATTGCAGCACCACGGCCTCGGGCCGGAACGCCGCGACCCGCGGCAGGATCAGCTCGTGCAGCACCGCCCGCATCTCGCTGTCGTTGAAGCCGCGCGGCACCGGCAGGTTGAACGCGCTGCCGCCGGCGGTGTCGGCAAGGGCGCCGGTGAAGGGCCAGCGCCGCTCCTCGTGCACCGAGATCATCAGCAGGTCGGGATCGCCGGCGAAGGCGGCCTCCACGCCATCGGGGTGATGCGCGTCGATGTCGACATAGGCAATCCGGCCGACCCCGGCGCGGCGCAGCGACAGCATGGCGAGCACGGGGTCGTTCAGGTAGCAAAAGCCGCTCGCCCGGTCGGGCAGGCCGTGATGCGTGCCACCCGCGGGGTGGTAGATCACGCCGCCGCGCGCCAACAGCTCTCCGGCAAGGATCGAGCCGCCGGCCGAGGTCGCGGGCCGGCGGAACATTTCGGGGAAGACCGGGTTCGACACGGTGCCGAGCCCGTGGCGCGCGCGGGTCGCCTCGGACACCGCCTGCCGCGCCTCGGCGCGTTCGAGCGCCGCCACGTAGGCCGGCGTGTGCCATGCCGTCAGCGCAGCGGGCTTGGCGCGGGGCGAGGTACAGAACCGCCCGGCCGGCAGCCAGCCGAGCGCCCGGGCCAGATCGGTGGTGGTGGAGACGCGCGGCACGCGGAGCGGATGCCATGGGCCATAGCTCGACCGGCGGTAGATCTCGTGGCCCAGAAACAGCGGCGCTGTCATGGCGGTGAGGCCGTCCGGCATCGGCCTCGCCTCAGTCGGGCAGCAGCGCCTCGACCGCGGCGGTGATCGTGTCCGACATGGGCTCGGTCGCCGCGCCCCAGGTCGCCACCAGTTCGCCCCCGGGCCCGATCAGCACCTTGTTGAAGTTCCAGCCCGGCGCAAAGCCGTGCGCCTCGGCGAGCCAGCGGTAGAACGGATGCGCCGAGGCGCCGCGGACCGGGGTGATCCCGGTCATCGGCAGGTCGAGGTCGAAGTTGACGGCGCAGAACTCCTTCACCTCGGCCTCGGTCGCCAGTTCCTGCCGGAAGTCGTCGGACGGCACCGCGAGCACGACGAGGCCGTCGTCGCGGTAGCGGTCGTAGAGCGCCTGGAGCCCGTCGTATTGCCCCGCGAAGCCGCAGAGCGACGCGGTGTTGACGACGAGGACCGGCCGGCCGCGCCAGTCGGCAAGGGCGAGCGTTCCGCCGTCGATCGAGGCGAAGGAGAAGGGCTCGGCCGCCACCGCGGGAAAGGCGACGACGGCGGCGAGCGCGGAGAGAAGACGCATGGCAGGGCCCCGGTGGCGGATATGTCGAGCGTAGACCTACGCCGGGCTGCCCGGACGTCAAGCATCGCTGGATTTTCGGCTTCTTCCGGCGTATCCTTGCCAGAGCGAGAAGAACCGATCCGCGCCGCCGGACCAACCGGGGGCGGAAAGCGAGCAGAACCGTGACCATCCAACGCCGCAAGGTGCCCATGATCGGCGTCTCCGACCTTCCGGAGGGCCAGGCGCGCACGCAGGTCGCGGCGCTCTGCTGGCGCCGCGAGGCGGGCGGGCCCGAGATCCTGCTGATTACCAGCCGCGAGACCGGGCGCTGGGTGTTGCCGAAGGGCTGGCCCGAGACGGGCGAGGCCGGCGCCGCCACCGCCGTGCGCGAGGCCTGGGAAGAGGCCGGCGTCAAGGGCGAGGTGGGCGGCGACTGTGTCGGGCTTTACGCCTATCACAAGGTCCTCGGGCCGGAACGGGGGGTGCCGTGCATCGTCGCCGTCTATCCGATCGAGGTCCGCGCGCAGTCGCGGGCCTATCCCGAGGCGGGTGAGCGGCGGCGGAAATGGTTCAGCGCGAAGAAGGCGGCCGCCCGGGTCGCCGAACCCGAACTGCGCGAGATCCTGCTGCGGTTCGATCCCGACGCGGCCGGCGCCTGAGGCGCGCGGGGCGCGTTGATTCTGCGCCGCCTTTGCATATCTGTCACAAACGGCCCGCGGCTGGACGGTCGGGCCATCGGGGATGCAACGGGATGATCCGCTACGCGCTGAAATGCGACCGCGGCCACGGGTTCGAGAGCTGGTTCCAGTCGGGCGAGGCGTTCGACAAGGTACGGGCGATCGGTCTCGTGACCTGCCCCGACTGCGGCTCGGCGAGCGTCGAGAAGGCGCTGATGGCACCCCGCGTGCGGCCCGCGCGCAATCGCGCGGCGGCACCCCGGCCGCTGTCGGACGCCCCGCCGGACACCCCGCCGGACCAGCGTGAGAAGGCGCTCGCCGAATTGCGCCGGCGCATCGAGGAAGGCTCGGAATATGTCGGCATGAGCTTCGCGGCCGAGGCGCGCGCGATCCAGGACGGCAGCGCGCCCGAACGGTCGATCTGGGGCGAGGCGCGGATCGACGAGGCCAGGCGCCTCGTCGAGGACGGCATTCCGGTTGCGCCCCTGCCGTTCCGGCCCCGGTCGAAGTCGAACTGACATCCTTTCGGCGGCGGCGGCAGGCGCATCCTGCGCCGGCCCTGCCGCATCCGATTGGACAGTTGCGCAAACCGAAACACGTGCGACACTTCGGCAGGACCGTTTCGCGGTCCTGCGTGAACTTACTGTTACATGAATCGCCTATCGCGCCTTCATGGCACGACGCGGGCACACGGCCCGCCGTCCTAGAGAAACAACCCACCGACGGAGGAAGGTATGAAGGATTTCGAGCGCGACTACGCCGACTACAAGGACACGCCGTTCTACGAACACGGCGACGAGCGTCCGAGCAACCGTTCGGCGAACCCCACCTTCTACGAAGTGATGGATGCCCATGTGCGGCGCCGGGGCTTCCTGATGGGCGGCATGGCCACCATCGCGACCGGCCTCTTCGGCTCCGCCCTGGGCGGCCGGGCCGCGCTGGCGCAGACCGCCGCGCCCTCGGGGCTGCTGGGCTTCACCCCGGTCCCGGTCTCGATGGAAGACACCGTCACCGTGCCGGAAGGCTACACGGTCCAGGTGCTGGGTGCCTGGGGCACCCCGATCACCGGCGACATGCCGGCCTATGTGCCGGGCGGCAATACCGGCAGCGAGCAGACCATGCAGGTCGGCATGCACCACGACGGGATTCACTACTTCCCGATCGACGGCTCGTCCGAGGACGGGCTTCTGGTGATGAACCACGAATACATCGAGCCGCGCTTCCTGCACGCCGCAAAGCTCCAGGGCCAGGCCTTCGACGGCGACATGGTGCCGATGAACGCCGACGGCATGCGCGAGGATGACGACGTGCTGAAGGAGATCGCCGCGCATGGCGTGTCGGTGATGCGCGTGCAGAAGCAGGCCGACGGCACCTGGGCGATCGTCGAGGATCCGATGAACCGCCGCGTCCACGGGCTTACCGAGATGGAGATCGCGGGGCCGGTGCGCGGCTCGGCGCACGTGGCCACGAAGTTCTCGCCCGACGGCACCAAGACCCGCGGTACCCTGAACAACTGCGCCCATGGCGTGACGCCGTGGAACACCTACATGGCCGCCGAAGAGAACTGGGCGGGCTACTTCGTGAACACCGATGCCGAGATGCCGCGCGAGCACGACCGCTACGGCGTTCCGGACGACGAAAGCCGCTACGGCTGGGAGAAGGCCGTCTCCGGCGCCGACGAGTACATCCGCTTCAACGCCGCCGCGACAGCCGCCGCCGCGGCCGAGGACTATCGCAACGAGCCCAACACCTTCGGCTGGATGGTCGAGATCGACCCGTTCGATCCCGCCTCGGTGCCGGTGAAGCGCACCGCCCTCGGTCGCTTCGCGCACGAGGGCGTGGTGTTCGCGCCCGCGGTGGTGGGGCAGCCCGTCGTGGCCTATTCGGGCGACGATTCGCGGTTCGAGTACATCTACAAGTTCGTCTCCTCGCAGCCCTACGCCGAAGGCGTTCGGGGTGAGATTCTCGATGAGGGAACGCTTTACGCGGCGAAGTTCAATGAGGATGGGAGCGGCGAGTGGCTGGCGCTCGCGCCGGGTGAGAATGGCCTCACCCCCGAGAACGGCTTCGCCGACCTTGCCGACATCCTGGTCAACACCCGGCTGGCGGCGGACCAGGCCGGCGCGACCAAGATGGACCGCCCGGAATGGGGCACGGTCGATCCGAACTCGGGCGAGGTCTACTTCACGCTGACGAACAACTCACGCCGGACGCTGCTCGAGGTCGATGCGGTGAACCCGCGGGCCGAGAACAACTTCGGTCAGATCGTCCGCTGGCGCTACGAGGGCGGCGACCACACCCAGGCCGCGTTCGACTGGGACCTGTTCGTGATCGCCGGCACCCCGACGCAGTCCGCGGTGTTCAACGGCACGGCGCTCGGCGAGGACAACATCTTCGCCTGCCCGGACGGGATCTGGTGCGACGCCCAGAGCCGGCTCTGGATCCAGACCGACATGGGCGATATCGGCCCGACCTACGATGGCCCGCTGAAGGACTTCGGCATGAACGGGATGCTCGCCGCCGACCCGGCGACAGGCGAGATCCGCCGGTTCCTGACCGGGCCCTGGGGCCAGGAGACGACCGGCGTCGTCACCACGCCGGACGGGCGGACGATGTTCGTCAACTTCCAGCACCCCGGCGCCAGTGCCTCGGCCGAAGAGTTCGCGGCCGGCGACATGGGCTCGTCGTGGCCGGACGGTCCGGGCACGGTGCCGCGCTCGGCCACGATCGTCATCACGCGCGAGGATGGCGGCGTCATCGGCGCCTGAGGCGACAGGGTTCATCCCCCGACTGCGCCCCGCTCCGGCGGGGCGCCTTCTTTTCGGGGCGGCGCGGTCAGACCACCGCGCAGGAGAAGGCGAGGAACCGGCCGTCGCGGTTGCCGGTGATCGCGCCCATCGGCTCGGGCGCGTAGCCCATGCGCTGCGCCATCCGCATGAAGGCCGGCGGGCCGAGGAACAGGCAGCGCTTGGCGTCGAGCCCGCGCAGGAACTCGTTCGCGCCGTTCAGCACCATTTCGGCGACGCCGGCGAGCGTCGCGGTCAGCCGCGTCAGCTCCCAGACCTCGGCATCGACCGGCGGCTCGTCGTCGCACAGGTCGCTCGGCAGGCCCGGCAGATGCTCGAGATAGGCGTCGCGGATCATGTAGGTATAGACGACGCGGCCCGAGCCGAAGCGCCAGTCGGTCCGGATCAGCCGCGCGCCGCCCAGCACCTCGGTGCCGCGATGGGCGATGACGTAGACCGCGCCGAAATGGTCGTACTGCTCGAACTCCATGTCCGCGCGGTGATAGAGGTCCCAGTGCATCCGGTCGACGAACACCGACTTGCGGAGTTCGAAGAACGCGGCGACCAGGTGCCAGCGATCGGCATCGACCGGGAACCGGAGGATCGAGAGCTGCATCGGGCATACCGCCATCTCAGTGCCGCACCAGCCTCATGCGCTCCAGCTGCTCGCGCGTGAAGTCGGCCTGGCCGAGGAACCGCACGCTCTGCGAGCCCAGGTCGATGAACCAGACGCCGGCGACGTTCACCTCGAGCGTGACCACCCCGTCGCCGGCGAACCGGTCGAAGTGCTCGAGCAGCGTCTCTGCCATGTCGCGCGTCAGCCTGAGGCGGAAGCGCGTGTCGTCCTGCGGGGGTAAGGGGTCTTGCACTATCATGCCGTCACCATGGGCAGCGATCGGTGAAGACCGCAATTCCGAAGTTGCGTTGCTATGCCACCGTCTTATACTAAAGTATATACTCCGTTAAGTCCGAAGGGTATGCCGCCGAACCACAATACCACCAGCGGTATACCACCGCTCGACGCGGCCCTGCCCGGGCTGCGGCTGCTTGCGCCGTCGGGGTTCATCTTCGCGCACAACATCACCTTCCGCGGGCCCGAGTACTTCCATTCGGAGTATCCGCGGGGCTGGCAGGCCGAGTACGAAAGCAAGAGCTACGCCTATTTCGACCCCGTGCTGCTGTGGAACATCATGAACATCGGCGACCGGCGCTGGTCCGAGGTCAAGCTGCCCGACATCCGCGGCGTGATGAAGGAGGCGCGCAAGTACGAGCTCAACTTCGGCGCCTCGTTCTCGCGCAGCCACCGGGGCAAGAAGTCGATCCTCACCCTCGCCCGGCGCGACCGCGAATACACCGACGAGGAGATGGCCTTCCTGTCGGCGACGTTCGAGCACCTGATGGCCGAGATCGCGCGCGACGACGGCGGCGGCCTGACGCCGGCCGAGGCCGACACGCTGCGCTGCCTGCGCGACGGGCTGAGCTATGCCGAGGCGGCGGCGCTCCTCTCGATCTCGGTGCCGACGGTGAAGGCGCGGGTCGAGAAGTCGCGCGGCAAGCTCGGCGCGAAGAACGCCACCCAGGCGGTGGCGATCGCGCTGCAGCGCAAGCTGATCTGACACCCGCGGCAGGGGGCCGGACGGGGGCAGGCTGGGCGGGGCGGCCCGGCTTGCGCGCCCTGTTGCCATCGCATAAGCAGCGCGCGTTGACGCCCGGCCCCAAGGGAACGCGATGCCGCTTCTGGTGATGAAATTCGGAGGCACCTCGGTGGCCGATCTCGGCCGCATCGCCAACGCCGCCGGGAAGGTCAAGCGCGAGGTCGAGCGCGGCCACGACGTGATCGTCATCGTCAGCGCGATGGCGGGCAAGACCAACGAGCTGGTCGCCCAGGTCGAGCAGACCTCGCCGTTCTTCGATGCCCGCGAATACGACGCGGTGGTGTCGTCGGGCGAGAACGTGACGGCGGGGCTGCTGGCGCTGCGCCTGCAGGAGATGGACGTGCCGGCGCGCAGCTGGCAGGGCTGGCAGGTGCCGCTCCTGACCACCTCGGCGCATTCCTCGGCACGGATCGAGGAGATCCCGCGCGCCAACATCGACCGCAAGTTCGCCGAAGGCATGAAGGTGGCCGTCGTCGCCGGCTTCCAGGGCATCAGCCCCGAGGGGCGGATCACCACGCTCGGCCGCGGCGGGTCGGACACCACGGCGGTGGCCTTCGCTGCCGCCTTCGGGGCGGAACGCTGCGACATCTACACCGATGTCGACGGCGTCTACACCACCGACCCGCGGATCAGCTCCAAGGCCCGCAAGCTCGACCGGATCGCCTTCGAGGAGATGCTTGAACTCGCCTCGCTGGGCGCCAAGGTGCTGCAGACCCGCTCGGTCGAGCTTGCGATGCGCTACAAGGTGCGCCTGCGGGTGCTGTCGAGCTTCGAGGACAACGACGAGAATGCGGGCACGCTGGTCTGTGCCGAGGAGGATATCGTGGAATCGAACGTGGTCGCCGGCGTCGCCTATTCGCGCGACGAGGCCAAGATGACGCTGATCTCGGTCGCCGACCGCCCCGGCATCGCCGCGGCGATCTTCGGGCCGCTCGCCGAGGCGGGGGTGAACGTCGACATGATCGTGCAGAACATCTCCGAGGAGGGGCGCACCGACATGACCTTCTCCTGCCCGGTCGGACAGGTGAAGCACGCCGAGCGGGCGATGACCGCGGCGCGCGATTCGGGGGCGATCCAGTTCTCCGAACTCGTCGCCGACACCGATGTCGCCAAGATCTCGGTCGTCGGGATCGGCATGCGCAGCCATGCCGGCGTCGCCTCGCGCATGTTCGCGGCACTCGCCGCAGAGGGGATCAACATCAAGGTCATCACAACCTCCGAGATCAAGATTTCGGTCCTGATCGACCGGAAATACATGGAACTTGCGGTACAGGCGCTCCATGATGCCTTCGAGCTCGAGAAGGCCGCCTGAGACGGCCCCGGGGGAACCAGCGCGGGGGCCGATGCCCGAACGGATGGAGACCGAAAGCCGCAAGCTGCTCAGGCGCTTGCGGGACACCCTTGCCGAGCCTGGCGAGGGGCAGGAGCGACTCGACCGAATCACCCATATCATCGCTGATTCGATGCAGACCGAGGTCTGTTCGATCTACCTGTTCCGCGACCCCGAAACGCTCGAGCTCTGCGCCACGCAGGGCCTGAACAAGGAGGCCGTGCACCAGACGCGGATGCGCCTCGGCGAAGGGCTGGTCGGCCGGGTGGCGCGCACCGCGCAGCCGGTCAATACCGGCAACGCCCCGGCCGAGCGCGGCTTCCGCTACATGCCCGAGACCGGCGAGGAGATCTATTCCTCGTTCCTCGGCCTGCCGATCCAGCGCCTGGGCGAACGGCTCGGCGTGCTCGTCGTGCAGTCCAGGCAGGCGCGGCAGTATTCCGACGACGAGGTCTACGCGCTCGAGGTCGTCGCCATGGTCCTCGCCGAGATGACCGAGCTCGGCGCCTTCGTCGGCGAGGGTGCGGCGATGTCGGCGCGCCACAAGCAGCCGGTGACGTTCCGCGGCTTCTGCGGCCAGGAGGGCGCGGCCGAGGGCCGCGTCTGGCTGCACGAGCCGCGCGTCGTCATCACGAACCCGGTGGCCGACGACCCCAAGGCCGAGCGGGTACGGCTCCGCAAGGCGATGGACGAGCTGCGCATCGCGATCGACGACCTCGTCGCCAATGCCGGCGAAGCCGCCGGCGTCGAGCATCTCGACGTGCTCGAGACCTACCGGATGTTCGCCAACTCGCGCGGCTGGACCCGCCGGATGGAGGAGGACATCGACCGCGGCCTCTCGGCCGAGGCGGCGGTGGAGAAGGAGCAGTCGGCCGCCCGCGCGCGGATGGAGCAGGTGCCCGATCCCTACCTGCGCGACCGGCTGCACGACCTCGACGACCTGTCGAACCGGCTTCTGCGGCTCCTGACCGGGCAGGGCCGGACCACCGGCGCCGAGCTGCCCGAGAACCCGATCCTCGTCGCGCGCAACATCGGCCCGGGCGAGCTTCTGGAATACGGCCGTGCGCTCAAGGGCGTCGTGCTCGAGGAAGGCTCGGTCGGCAGCCATGCCGGGATCGTCGCCCGCGCGCTGGCGATCCCGCTGGTCATCAACGCCGAACGGATCGTGGCCGAGGCGCTGAACGGCGATCCGATCCTGATCGACGGCGACCAGGGGATCGTCCACCTGCGCCCCGAGGAGACCGTCGCCGCCGCCTTCCGAGACAAGATCGCGATGCAGGCCAAGGCGCAGGAGCGCTACGCCTCGATCCGCGAGCTGCCGGCGCAGGCCACCTGCGGGTCGGTCGTGGCGCTGCACATGAACGCGGGCCTGATGGCCGACCTGCCCTCGCTCGCCGGCTCCGGCGCCGAGGGTGTCGGGCTGTTCCGGACCGAGCTGCAGTTCCTGATCCGCAACCAGGTGCCGAAGCGCGGCGAGCTCGCCGCGCTCTATGCGCGGGTGATGGATGCCGCGCGGGGCAAGCGGGTCGTGTTCCGCACGCTCGACATCGGCTCGGACAAGGTGCTGCCCTACATGCGCCGCCCCGACGAGCCGAACCCGGCGCTCGGCTGGCGGGCGATCCGCGTCGGCCTCGACAAGCCCGGCGTGATGCGCATGCAGCTTCAGGCGCTGCTGCGCGCCGCGGCGGGCCGGCCGCTTGCGGTGATGTTCCCCTTCGTGGCCGAGGTCGACGAGTTCTTCGCCGCGCGCAAGCACCTTCTCGACGAGATCGAGCGCGAGCGGCGGCTCGGCCATGTCCTGCCGGAAAAGGTCGAGATCGGCGCGATGCTGGAGACGCCGTCGCTCGCCTTCGCGCCGCACCGGTTCTTCGAGGCGGCCGACTTCGTGTCGATCGGCGGCAACGACCTCAAGCAGTTCTTCTTCGCCGCAGACCGCGAGAACGAACTTGTCCGCCGCCGCTACGACACGCTCAGCACCAGCTATCTGGGCTTCATCGGTGCCATCGTCAGCCGCTGCCAGGCGGCGGGAACGCCGCTGTCGTTCTGCGGCGAGGATGCCGGCCGCCCGGTCGAGGCGGTGGCGCTCGCCGCGATGGGCCTGAGGATGCTGTCGATGCGGCCCGCCTCGATCGGGCCGGTGAAGCACATCCTGCGGCGCGTCAACCTCGACGAGGCGCGCGCGGTCATCGAGGCGGCGCGCGCCGAGGGCGCGACGACCGCGCGACCGGCGCTGATGGACTGGCTGAAGGGCCAGCTCTGACGGGGGTCGGCCTCGCGACGTGGCCACGGCCCGGCGGCCGGGGGCGGCGGCAGGCGCTTTGCAATCCGGGCGCGCCCGTGAGACAGAACGCTCGGATTGCTTCGACCGGGGCCGCGCCATGATCCTCTACCCAGCGATCGACCTGAAGGACGGCCAGTGCGTCCGTCTCCTGCGCGGCGACATGGCGGCGGCGACCGTGTTCGGCGACGACCCCGCGGCGCAGGCCGCGGCCTTCGCCGCGGCGGGCTGCGAGTGGCTGCACCTCGTCGATCTCAACGGCGCCTTCGCCGGGGCGCCGGTGAACGGCGCCGCGGTCGAGGCGATCCTGGCGCGGGTGGCGGTGCCGTGCCAGCTGGGCGGCGGCATCCGCGACATGGCGACGATCGAGGCCTGGCTCGCCAGGGGCCTCGCCCGGGTGATCCTCGGCACCGCGGCGGTGGAGGACCCCGCGCTGGTGCGGCAGGCCGCGCGGGCGTTTCCCGGCCGGGTCGCGGTCGGCATCGACGCCCGCGACGGCCGCGTCGCGACGCGCGGCTGGGCCGAGGCGACCGATCTGGGGGCGACCGACATCGCCCGGCGCTTCGTCGATGCCGGGGTCGCTGCGATCATCTATACCGACATCGACCGCGACGGCGCGATGGCGGGCCCGAACGTCGCGGCGACCGCGGCGCTGGCGCGGGCGGTGCCGGTGCCGGTCATCGCCTCGGGCGGGGTCGCCGCCCTGTCCGACCTCATCGCGCTGCGCGACACCGGCGTGATCGCCGGGGCGATTTCGGGCCGCGCGCTCTACGACGGGGCGATCGACCTGCGGGGCGCGCTGGCCGCGCTCGCCGCCTGAAGATGGCTGCCTGACGATGGCCGCCGCTGCGCCGCCGCTTCCCGCCGGCAGCCTGCTCCGGTCGCTCCATCGGCCGGGCGACTTCCTCGATCACCGTGCGTGTCCATCGCCGCTCTCGCCGCGCGAGGCGGCCGGGCGTCTCGTGCGCTTTCCGGCCTGGGCCCGGGCCCTCCTCCTCGTCCGCGGCGCGGCGGTCGCGCCGTTCGGCCTCAAGGGCGCCGCGCCGCAAGATCGGCCGGCGATCGGCAGCTTCCCGATCGCGGCCGAGCGGCCGGAGGAGCTGCTCCTCGGCTTCGACGACCGCCACCTCGATTTCCGCATCAGCATCCTCGCCGATGCCGGGCGGATCCATGTCTCGACCTGGGTCAGGCCGCACCATGCCGGCGGCCGGCTCTACCTCGCCGCGGTCCTGCCGTTCCACGTCCTGATCCTGCGCGACGCGATGGCCCGCATCGGCGGCTGAGGCCAGCGGCCCCCGCGGCCCCCCCCACGGGCCGGCGTCAGGCCAGCGGCCCCGCCTGCCAGAGCCGCACGCGAAGGCCGCCATGCTCGACCGGCTCGCCGGGCGCGAGCCCCGGCAGGCCGGTGGCGCGGGCCAGCCCGTCGTCGCTGGTGACGATGCCGACGCGCCAGCCGCGGAAGCGGTCGAGCGCGACTTTCCCGAGGCTGCCGTAGAGCGCGAAGAGCGCCCGCCGCTCGCCGATGCGGCCGCCATAGGGCGGGTTGACCAGCAGCAGGCCCGGCGGCCCGTCCGGGCGGGCGAGGTCGCTCAGCGCGTGGCGGGCGAAGGCGGTCCAGCCCTCGACGCCGGCCCGCGCGGCGTTCCCGGCGGCCATGCGCACGGCGCCGGCGTCGCGGTCGGCGCCGAGGAAGCGGGCCGCGGGCGGGCGCGGCGCGGAGGCCGATCGCAGCGCCTGCCAGGCGGCGGCATCGAAGGTGGCGAGCGCCTCGAACGCGAAGGCCCGCGCGCGGCCGGGCAGCAGGCCGGCGGCGATCTCGGCGGCCTCGATCGGGATCGTGCCCGAGCCGCACATCGGGTCGAGGACCGGGCCGCCGCCGCCGCCGTCGCCACCGTGGCCGCAGGCCCGCAGGAACATCGCCGCCATCGTCTCGCGCAGCGGCGCCTTGCCGACCGCGAGCTTGTGGCCGCGCCGGTGCAGCGGCTCGCCCGACGTGTCGAGGCTGAAGGTGCACAGATCGTCCTCGATCCGCACCAGAAGGCGCAGCGCCGCGTCGTCGCGCACCGGGGCGCCGAGCGTCTCGGCGATCGCGCGCCCGACGCGCTCGGCCGCCGCGCCGGCGTGGTAGATGCGCGACTTGCGGCAGGTCGCCTCGACCCGGATCGCGACGTCGCGGCGCAGGACATCCGCCCAGGGGAACTTCCGCGCGCGCTTGTCGAGCTGCGCGAGATGCAGCGCCCGGAACGACCCGATCCGGGCCAGAACGCGCGAGGCGCCGCGCAGGCAGAGGTTCGCGCGCCAGACCTCGGGCCAGCCGCCGCCCACAGTCACACCGCCCTGCCCCACCGCCGCGACGGCGAAACCGGCCTCCCGCGCCTCGTCGGCGAGGAACGGCTCGAGCCCGGGCTGGGTCGCGAGGAAGATCTCGGCTGGCGGCTCCATCCCGTTCCCATAGGCGAAAGCCGGCGCCGGCCCAAGGGCGGCGAGCCACTGGCGTCTCCTTGGCCGCTCGCCGGACGCTCTCTGGCCTCGCCTGGCGAACCGGGCTAGAAGCCGGTCGTTCCCGCCGAAGGCCGCCATGCTCAAGACCCGCATCATCCCCTGCCTCGATGTCGCCGACGGGCGCGTCGTCAAGGGCGTCAACTTCGTCGACCTGCGCGATGCGGGCGACCCGGTGGAGGCCGCGCGCGCCTACGACGCGGCCGGGGCCGACGAGCTCTGCTTTCTCGACATCCATGCCACGCACGAGAACCGCGGCACGATGTACGACCTTGTCACCCGCACCGCCGAGCAGTGCTTCATGCCGCTGACCGTGGGCGGCGGCGTGCGCTCGGCCGCCGACGTGCGCGCCCTGCTCCTCGCCGGGGCCGACAAGGTCAGCTTCAATTCCGCCGCCGTCGCCGACCCCGACGTGGTGGCCGAGGCCGCCGACCGGTTCGGCAGCCAGTGCATCGTGGTGGCCATCGACGCGCGCAGCGTGGCCGCGGACCGCTGGGAGGTCTTCACCCACGGCGGCCGCCGGGCGACGGGGATCGACGCCGTCGGCTTCGCGCGCACGGTGGCGGCGCGGGGCGCCGGCGAGATCCTGCTGACCTCGATGGACCGCGACGGAACCCGGGCGGGGTTCAACATCGCACTGACGCGGGCGGTGGCCGATGCCGTGCCGGTCCCGGTGATCGCAAGCGGCGGCGTCGGCACGCTCGACCACCTCGTCGAGGGGGTGACCGAGGGCGGCGCCTCGGCGGTCCTCGCCGCCTCGATCTTCCATTTCGGCACCTTCACCATCGCCGAGGCGAAGGCGCACATGGCGCGGGCCGGCATCGCGGTGCGCCTGCAATGACGCCGCTCGAACGGCTTGCCGCCACGATCGAGGCGCGGAGGGGCGCCGACCCCGACACCTCGTGGACCGCGCGGCTGCTCGCGCTCGGCCCCGAGACGGCGGCCGGCAAGTTCGGCGAGGAAGCGGTCGAGGCGATCATCGAGGCGGTCCGGGGCGATCCGGCCCGGCTGACCGCCGAGGCGGCGGACGTGCTCTACCACCTTCTGGTGATGTGCGCCGCGCGCGGCGTGACGCTCGCCGCGATCGAGGCCGAGCTTGCGCGCCGCGAGGGCCAGGGCGGGATTGCCGAGAAGGCCGGGCGCGGCGACTGATCCGGCGCGCCGGCGAAGCGCCGCGGGCCGGCGCGCCGGCAATGCGGTTCAGAGCCGCGAGGAGATGACGCCGGTGGCGAAGCCGCCCATCCGGAGCTCTCCGAACAGGCGCTGGTACTCGATCTTCGGGCAGCGGTCCTGCACGACGGCGATGCCGCGCGCCTCGGCCTGCGCCGCGGCGGCGGGATGCGTGACGCCGATCTGCATCCAGATCGTCCGCAGGGCGGGAAGATGCGCCAGCGCCTCGTCGACGATCGCGGGCACCGCGTCGGAGCGCCGGAAGATGTCGACCATGTCGACCGGAATGTCGGCGGGGATCTCGGCGATGCTGCCGAAGACCCGCGCCCCGAACAGCTCCTGCCCCGCCAGGCCGGGATTGACCGGGACCACGCGGTAGCCCTTCAGCCCGAGATAGCGCGCCACGTAGAAGCTCGGCCGGACCGGGTTGGCCGACACGCCGACGACGGCGATGACCCGCGTCGTCGTCAGGATGCGCTTGAGCTGATCGTCGGAATAGGACGGCATGGCCTGGGATCGCCTTGGGATCGCGCAGAAAAAGGCGCCCGGAGCTTAGGCCCGGGCGCCAAGTCACGGAACGAGGGACAGTGAAGCGAAGCAGGGAAGTTCCGTCTCCCCGCTTCCGTTGTGACATATGGGTATCACATCTGGCGCCGAACAGCGCTGACACAAAAACGTGATTGCGGTGCGGGCGGCCGTCGTCTTGGCGGCGCCCGGAATCGGGGCTCAGCCGCCGTTCCCGAGGGCCTCCCGCGCGGCGTAGAGCGCGACCGCCGCGGCGTTCGAGACGTTGAGCGAGCCGAAGTCGCCCGAGGCGGGGATCCGGACCAGCGCGTCGCAGGTCTCGCGCGTGCGGGCGCGCAGCCCCGGACCCTCGGCGCCCAGCACGAGTCCGATCGGCCGCCCGGCGGCGCGGGCGAGGCCGCCGGCCAGCGTGTCCCCCGCATCGCCGTCGAGGCCGAGGAGGACATAGCCCATGCGGCGCAGCTCCTCCATCGCCTCGGCGAGGTTGCGCACCCGCAGATAGGGCTGACGCTCGAGCGCGCCCGACGCCGCCTTGGCGAGCGCGCCGGTCTCGGGCGCGGCGTGGTGGCGCGGCGCGATCACGGCGCGGGCGCCGAACACCTCGGCCGAGCGCAGGATCGCGCCCGCATTGTGCGGATCGGTGACCTGGTCGAGCAGCACGGCCAGCGGTGCACCGGCGCCGCCGGCGCAGACCTCGGCAAGGCCGCCCCAGGCCAGCGGCCTGACCTCGAGCGCAGCCCCCTGGTGGACCGAGCCGGGGTCGAGCGGCGCGGCGAAGCGGCGCGGGTCGGCGATCTCGGGCGCGATCGCGGCTTCGGCGATGGCCTCGGCAAGCCGGTCGGCCGCGTTCCGCGTCACGACCAGGCGCAGCCGCTCGCGCCGCGGGTTGAGCAGCGCGTCGCGCACCGCGTGGAGCCCAAACAGCCACACCGTCTCGGCCGCCGCCGCGCGGCGCGCGCGCTCCTTCTCGATCACCCAGACGGGCTTCTTCATCGCTCGCGCGTCCCCGGTGCTGCCCGACGCGCCTTTCTAGGCCGCCGGGGCGGAAAGCGGAAGGCGGGCGCTGCGCGCCCAGAATCCGGTTGACCGGCCCCCGCCCCGAAGCTATCCCCCGACCCGTGCCGGCGCGCCCGGCGCAAGGGCGACGTGCTGCAAGGTGCGGCAGCGGACTGTAACTCCGCCGGGGAGACCCACGCCTGGTTCGATTCCAGGGTCGCCCACCAAACCACCCATCCCACCCTCCGGGACGTCCGGCATCGTGGCGTGCCCGCCCGTCGGGTCAGACCCGGCTCCGGGCCTCAGCGCCGGCCTGCGGCCGGGAAGGCCGCGCGGTCGCGCAACTGGGACGCGGCCCGGCGCCGGCGGCGATACGCCTTGCCCAGCGCGATTGCCGGCCTCTCGACGAAGATCCATGACAGTGTCGCCAGCACCAGCGTGGCGGGCAGGGCCACGGCGAGGTTCAGCCAGGGGTCGGCGATGCCGGTCAGGTGCAGCACCGTCTGCTGCACCGCGAAGCCGTAGATGTAGAGCCCATAGGAGACATCGCCCAGCCGGTTGTAGGAGCGGATCGGGCCGGTCGGCAGGTAGCCCACGACGAAGGCGCCGTAGATCAGGGTCAGGATAACCCATTGCAGGTTGCCTGGAAGGCCGTGCGTCGCCCAGGCCACCAGCACCATCACGAGCAGGACCGGCACGCTGAGGATCAGCCGGTCGCGCCAGACATGGAACCCCATGCCGATCACGAACGGCAGGGCGAGGAAGAGAAAACCGTCGAGCACGGCCGATCCCGTCGCACCGATCAGGACCGTCTGCACCGCAAGCCCGGCGATGGCGATGCCGAGAAACACCGTGGCCCGGAGCCGGCCGGTCAGGACGCCGGCGAGGCCGAGGACCATCACGCCGAGATAGCACAGCACCTCGTGCAGGAGCGTCCAGTGCGAGACGTTGATGTGCCCGGCATGGGGCAGATCCTCGAACACGCCGGGCAGACTGTCCTGCCGGAACCAGAGCGAGAGGTTGTTGAGGACGTAGCGCCGGGTCTCGTCCGCGCCGAAATATGCGCCGGGCGGCAGCGCCGTCACCAGCGGCCCGAGCACGAGGGCGGTCAGCACCAGCGTCACCGCGAGCGCCGGAAAGATGCGCAGGATCCGCGCCACGATCCAGGCGTCGAGCGACACCCGGCGCTCGAAGCTGGCCGAGATCAGGAAGCCGGAGATGCCGAAGAACACGAAGACGGCCATCGTGCCGAGCTGCCACCCGACGGTGGCCTCCAGGGGCTGAAGGGCGCCGGCGCCGCCGACCACGGCCCAGGCATGCGAGACGATCACCGCGACCGCCGCCAGCATCCGCAGCAGGTTCAGGTTGTTGTCGGCGCCGATGGCGACATCCGACAATCGGGTGGCGGTGAGGTCCGGCATTCGAGGGGGATCCTCTCGCGTCGGAGCGTTGCGGGAACGATCGGGCACCGCATGGCGAAGTGCCGGTACAACCGGATTGTTCCCGGCCCAGGTCGAGCAGCCGCAGGGCGGCGGCCGCGCGGGATGCCGCCGGCCCGTTTCCGACGACCTGCGGCGGCAAAAGACCCTTGCATCGGCGGAGCGCAATGCATAAAAATTTGCATGGGGAAGGAATCATGCAAAGCAGCCTGCAGAGCTCGTTCTCAAGCGTCGTTCAGACCCGCGCCGACAGCCTGACTCCGTCGGAGCGCCGGCTCGTCACCTCGGTCCTGACGCAGCCGCGCGCTGCCGCCCTCGGCACCGTCACCGACCTCGCGCGCGAAGCCGGCGTGCACGAGGCGACCGTGTCGCGGCTGGCGCGCAAGCTCGGCTTCGAGGGCTTTCCCGCGTTCCGCGCCGCGCTCCGGGAGGAGTTCCTGCCCAGCGAGGAGACCGCGACCCGGCTGCAGCGGACGCTGCAGTCCTCCGCTGGCGGTGGCGTGCTCACCACGCTCGTCGCGCAGGAGCGGGCCGCGCTCGGCGCGCTGGCCGGCCATGTCGGCGAGGCGCAGGTCGTCGATGCCGCGCGCCGGCTGATGGCGGCGCGGCGGCTCTATGTCTTCGGGCGCGGCAACGCCGAGGCGCTGGCGCTCGCCATGGCCAAGCGCTTCCGCCGCTTCGGGCGCGACGTGCACCTGCTGACCGGCGATGCCCGGTCGCTCGCCGAAGGCGTTCTCGGCATGGGCAGCGGCGACGTGCTGCTGGTCTACGCCTTCCGCCGCCCGCCCCGGCCCTACGCCGCGCTGGTCGAACGGGCGCGCGACGCCGGCGTCGCGGTCGTCGTCATCTCGGACACCTCCGGGCACGTCCTCGTGCCGCCGCCGGATCTGCTCCTGTCGGCGCCCCGTTCCGGCGATGCCGACGGTTTCCAGACACTCACCGTTCCGATGGCGATCTCGAACGCCATCATCATCGCCGCCGGCGCGGCGGAGGAAACACAGGCGTTGCAAACACTCGAAAGGCTCGGAGCGCTCATCAAGCGATTCGAGTAGACCCACGACAGGAGGGAGGACGGACATGACCCATGCAAGGTGGATTGCGGTGCTGTGCCTGATGGCCGGCCCCGCGGCGGCGCAGGACATGAACACGATGACGCCCGAGGAGCTTCGGCCGCTCGCCGAGGCCGAGGGTGCGGTCGTCGTCTACAGCTTCACGAGCCGCATCGCGCGGGTCGAGGAGGCATTCGAGGCGGCCTATCCCGGCATCGACATGCAGGGCTTCGACATCTCGTCGACCGAGCAGATCGCGCGGCTCAAGGCCGAGGCGCAGGCCGGCGTCGCCAATGCCGATGTCGTCTACATCTCGGACGTGCCGGTGGTGCTGCCCGAGCTTCTCGAGGCCGGCATCATTGAGGCCTACGTGCCGCCGCGCGTCGCCGACCGGCTGGACGAGGCCCATCGCTCGCCGCTTCTCGCCCAGCGGCTCTCGACCAAGGTGCTGATGTATGCCGAAGACGCCTATCCCGACGGCGCCCCGGTCGACAGCCTGTGGGACCTCACACGCGAGGAGTGGCAGGGCCGGGTCATCATGGTCGACCCGCTCCAGCGCGGCGACTATCTGGATCTGATGACCGAGATCGTGCTGCGCTCCGACGAGATGGCGGCGGCCTACGAGGCCGAGTTCGGCGCGCCGATCGAGCTTGGCGAGGCGGCGAGCGCGGGCGAGAAGTTCATCATCGACCTCTTCGCCAACGACGTCATCCTCGTGGGCTCGACCGACGACGTCAACGCCGCGGTGGGCAAGACCGGCCAGACCAATCCGCCGATCGGCTTCACCAGCTATTCCGACCGGCGCGACAACGAGGACGAGGGCTGGTCGCTGCAGGTCGCGAACGATGTCGCGCCGGCGCCGGGCATCCTGTTCCCGGCGGTCGTCGCGCTGGCCGCCGGGGCGAAGAACCCGGCCGCGGCGCGGCTTGCGGTCGACTTCCTGATGGGCGACGACAGCGAGACGGGCGGCGACGGCTTCGCGCCGTTCTACGTGCCGGGCGACTATGCCACCCGGTCCGACATCGTGCCGCATCCCGACGCGGTGCCGCTCGACAGCTTCAACGCCTGGTCGATCGACCCCGCCGCGACGGCGGCGATCCGGGCCGAGGTCGGCGACCTGATCCTGACCCTGCAGTAGGCCGCGCGGCCCCCGGCCTGGCCATTCCCGGCCGGGGGCCGCCCGCGCTATCCTGCCCCCGCACGCCACTCGAGGAACCGCTCCCATGGCAGATGCCGTTCCCGCGGCCGCCGGCCGCCGCATGGCGGCGCGGCCCGGGCTGATGCTCAAGCTTGTCGTCCTCGCGCTTCTGGTCGTGCTGATCGTGGCGCCGATGGCGCGCACGGTGCTGGCGACGCTTGCGCCCGAGGCGATCGGCGCCTGGTCCGACGTGCTCAGCGGGCGGCTCTCGCGCAACCTGTTCTGGCGACCGCTCGGCAACACGCTGGTGCTCGGCGCGGTGGTCGCCAGCGCCTGCGTGCTGCTCGGCGGGTTTCTCGCCTGGGCGGTGGTGATGACCGACCTGCCGTTCCGCCGGACCATCGCGGTGATGGCGACGCTGCCCTTCATGATCCCGTCCTTCGCGACCGCGCTTGCCTGGGGCAGCCTGTTCCGCAACTCCCGGGTGGGCGGTCAGGTCGGCTGGTTCGAGGGCCTGGGCCTGGCCATTCCCGACTGGCTTGCCTGGGGCATGGTCCCAACCATCGTCGTCCTCGTCCTGCACTACTTCAGCCTCGCCTTCACGATCATCGCCGCGGCACTCGCCACCGTGAACTCGGATCTGGTCGAGGCCGCGCAGATCGCCGGAGCCAGGGCGCGGCGCATCCTCCTCGGGATCGTGCTGCCGGTGACGATGCCGGCGCTGGTGGCGGCAGGATCGCTCTGCTTCGCGGGCGCAGTGTCGAACTTCGCCGCACCCGCGTTCCTCGGCCTGCCGGTCAGGATGCAGACGCTCTCGACCCGGCTCTACGGCATGATCGAGGTCGGTCAGGTCTCGCGCGGCTACGTCATCGGCATCCTGCTCGTCCTGATCTCGGCGGCGATCCTCTGGGTCGGCAACCGCGCGGTGTCGGGCCGGCGCTCCTACGCCACGATCACCGGGAAGGGCGGGCGCGCCAGGCGCTTCGCGCTCGGGCCGGCGCGCTGGCCGCTCTTCGCGGTGGCGATGACGATCCTCTCGGCCGCCACCATCGTGCCGACGATCGTCCTCGTCGCGTCGAGCCTCGCGCCCTCGTCGTCCGAGCTGTTCTCGAACTGGACGCTGCACTACTGGACCGGGCAATCGCGCCCCGACATCGACCAGGGCACCCCCGGCATCGTCCACAACCCCGATATCCTGCGGGCCACCGGCATCACGCTCGGCCTCGGTCTCTGCGTTGCGGTGACGGGCATGGCGGTGGGCCTCCTCGCAAGCTACACCACCGCCCGCTACCGCGAGGGGTGGCTTTCGGCGGCGATCACGCAGATCAGCTTCCTGCCGCTCCTGATCCCCGGCATCGCCTTCGGCGCGGCCTACATCGCCTTCCTCGGCGCCCCGATCGGGCCGTTCCCGGCGCTCTACGGCACCTTCGCGCTCCTGGTCGTTGCCGGCACCGCCTATCTCCTGCCGTTCAGCGTGCAGACCGGCCGCGCGGTGATCCAGCAGGTCTCGGGCGAGCTCGAGGAATCGGCACGGCTGACCGGGGCCGGCTTCGCCCGCCGGATGGCCGCGATCACCGTGCCGCTGGCGGTCCGCGGGCTGGCGGCGGGCGGGATCCTGATCTTCGTCAAGATCATCCGCGACCTCTCGCTCGTCGTGCTGCTCTTCACGCCGACGATGCCGGTGATGAGCGTCCTGGCCTATCGCTACGCCTCGGAGGGCTTCGCCCAGTTCGCCAACGCCATCACCGTCGTCATCCTGGTCCTGTCGATCCTCGCCACGCTGATCGCCGAGCGGCTGCAGGCGAAATCGCAACCCTGGCTCAAGGCCTGACCCATGCTGGAACTGAAGAACCTGACCAAGAGCTTCGGCGCGGCCAAGGCGGTCGACACCGTGTCGCTCGCGGTGCCGGACGGCGCCTTCCTCGTCCTTCTCGGCCCGTCGGGCTGCGGCAAGACCACGCTTCTGAGGATGCTTGCCGGCCTCGAGATGCCGAGCGCCGGGCAGATCGTGTTCGACGGGCAGGTCGTCTCGGACGGCGACCGCGCCTGGGCGGTCGACCCGGCCCGGCGGAACTCGGGCCTCGTCTTCCAGTCCTACGCGCTCTGGCCGCACATGACCGTGCGCGGCAACGTCGAATGGCCGCTGAAGGTCGCCGGCGTCGCCCCGGAGGAGCGGCGGGCGCGGGCCGACGAGGTGCTGGCGATGCTCGACATCGCCACGCTCGCGGGGCGCTACCCCAACGAGATCTCCGGCGGCCAGCAGCAGCGCGTCGCAATCGCCCGCACCATCGCGCCGCGGCCCAAGGTGCTCCTGTTCGACGAGCCGCTCTCGAACCTCGACGCCAAGCTGCGCGTCGAAATGCGCACCGAGCTGATGCGCCTGCATCGCGCCACCGGCGCCACCGCGGTCTACGTGACGCACGACCAGATCGAGGCGATGACGATGGCGACGCACGTGGCGGTCATCAACCGCGGCCGGGTCGAGCAGTTCGGCCGGCCGCAGAACCTGATCGACAGCCCGCGGACCGCCTTCGTCGCCACCTTCGTCGGCACGCCGCCGAACAACATCGTGCCGGTCCGCCGCAACGGCACCGGCTGGATGGTGGGGCCGCGGCACATGGCCGTCACGCCGCCCGCCGACGACTGCCTGGCGATGTTCCGCGCCGACACGCTCCGCCTGGCCGAGGCCGAGGGGCCGACGACGCTGCCGATGGAGCTGGTCGAGCTTTCGACCATCGCCGGGCGGACCATGGCAACCACGCTAGAGGGCGGGCTGCGGCTGACCGCGGTGCTCGACCGGCCGCCGGCGGCGCGGGTCGGCGACCGGGTGCATGTCGCGCTGCCTGCCCGGCCGGCCGGATGGTTCGCCCCGGACGGCGGGAGGATCGGGTGAGGCGGCTTCTCCTCGTCCGCCACGGCCAGTCGGTCTGGAACGCCAGCCGGCGGCTGCAGGGCCAGGCCGACATCGCGCTGTCCGAGCTCGGCCGCGCGCAGGCCCGCGGCCTCGCCGCCGTGGTCGCCCGCTTCGCGCCCGGCCGGGCGGTGACCTCCGACCTCGAGCGGACCCGCGCGACCGCGGCCGAACTCGGCTTTCCCGATGCCCGCCCGGAGCCGGCGCTGCGCGAACACGGCGTCGGCATCTGGGAGGGCCGGGCGATCGCGGAGATCGTGGCGGATGCGCCCGAGGACTACGCTGCCTGGCGCGCCGGCACCTACACGCCCGAAGGCGGCGAGCCCTGGGCCGCCTTCACCGCCCGCACCACCGGCGTCGTCGAGGACGAGCGCCTGCGGGGCGAGTGCCGCAACCTCCTCATGGTCTGCCATGGCGGCGTGATCCGCGCGCTGCTGCACGGGCTTCTCGGCCTCGCGCCGGCATCGGTCATTCCGGTCGCGCCGGCGAGCCTCACCACGCTGCGGATTGCCGGCGACGGGGCCGCCCGGCTCGAGCTGTTCAACTACCGCCCCGGCGAGATCGAGCTCGACGCGCCCGACTGACGGCGGCGCGCGCCACGTGCGCGCCTCCTGGACCCCGTCAAACCACCCGCAGCTCGATCCGGCCCACGCCCTCGACCGCCGCCGTCACCTGATCGCCGCGCAGGACCGGCCCGACGCCCGAGGGCGTGCCGGTCATGATAAGGTCGCCCGGCGCCAGCGTGAAGTACTGCGAGAGGATCGCGATGATCTCGGGCGTCTTCCAGATCATCTGGCCGAGATCGCCGGTCTGCCGCCGCCCGCCGTTCACGTCGAGCGTGATCGCGCCGCCGGCCGGATGGCCGATCCGCGCCGCCGGCACCAGCGGCCCGCAGGGCGCCGAGCCCTCGAAGCCCTTGCCCACGTCCCACGGGCGCCCGAGCTTCTTCGCCTCGGCCTGGAGGTCGCGGCGCGTCATGTCGAGGCCGACGGCGTAGCCCCAGACATGGTCCAGCGCATCGGCGACCGCGATGTCGCTGCCACCGCGGTGGAGCGCGACGACGAGTTCGACCTCGTGATGCACGTCGCTGGTCATCGGCGGATAGCGGAAGGTGCCGTCGGTCGAGAGGCTGCAGGGCGGCTTGAGGAAGAAGAACGGCGGCTCCCGGTCCGGGTCGTGGCCCATCTCGACGGCGTGGGCGGCGTAGTTGCGCCCGATGCAGAACACCCGGTTGACCGGGAAGCGCAGGTCGCTGCCCTCGACCGGCAGCGCGGCTGGCACGGGCGGGTCGATGACGTGGCCTGCGGCGGCTGAAGGATGGGGCATCGGCACGGCGCTCCTCGCTGCTCTCGGCTGCGCTTCTTCCAGATGCGGGGGCCGCTCGGCAAGCCCTGCCGGCACGCCTCCGGCGCCGGCCGCTGTAATCAAACCTTCGCCGATCCGTCACAAAGCCGATTCACCCCCGGCCTAATGCCGATGCTGCGGGTTGGGGGACCTACGGATGCTGACGATCGACAAGCTGACCAAGGTGTTCGGCGCGCGGACGGCCGTCGACAGCGTCAGCTTCGCGCTCGACCGCCCGGCGATGGTCGGCATCATCGGCCGCTCCGGCGCCGGCAAGTCCACCCTCCTGCGGATGCTGAACCGCCTCGCCGACGCGACCTCGGGGAGGGCGCTTTTCGAGGGTATCGAGGTGACCGCGCTCCGCGGCGCCGAAAAGCGGCGCTGGCAGTCGCGCTGCGCGATGATCTTCCAGCAGTTCAACCTGGTGCCGCGGATGGACGTGGTGTCGAACGTGCTCCACGGCACGCTGAACCGCCGCTCGACCCTGGCGACGCTGTTCAACCTCTATCCCACCTCCGACATCCATCGCGCGATCGAGATCCTCGACCGGCTCGGCATCGCCGAGCAGGCGCCGAAGCGGGCCGAGGCGCTGTCGGGCGGCCAGCAGCAGCGCGTGGCGATCGCCCGCGCCCTGATGCAGGACCCGCGCCTGATCCTCGCCGACGAGCCGATCGCCAGCCTCGACCCGATGAACGCGCAGATCGTGATGGACACGCTCCGCCGCATCCACGAGGAGGACGGGCGCATCGTCGTGTGCAACCTGCACACGCTCGACACCGCGCGGCGCTACTGCGACCGGGTGATCGGCATGCGCGACGGCCGCGTCGTCTTCGACGGGACGCCGGCGCAGCTCACCACCGGGGTCGCCCGCGACATCTACGGCGCCGGTGCCGACTTCTCGGAAGCCGCGACCTCGACCGAGATCGCCGCGCTCGACGCGCGGCGCGAACCGCGGCCGGTTCCGGCCGACGCCTGACCTTACCCGCAACGTCCCGCCCGAGGGGCGGGCAACCTTCGGAGACGACGATGAAGAACACGCTTGCCATCGCCCTGATGACCACCGCCCTCGCGGCCGCCCCGGTCGCGGCGCAGGAGATCACCGAGTTCCGCATCGGCCTGCTCGGCGGCGAGAACGCCCAGGACCGGCTGAACTCGAACGAATGCCTGCGCGCCTATGCCGAGGAGGCGCTCGGCGTGCCGGTCAAGCTGTTCGCGCCGGCCGACTACAACGGCGTGATCCAGGGGCTGCTGGGCGGCACCATCGACATGGCCTGGCTCGGCGCCTCGGCCTATGCGGCGGTCTATGTCGAGGACGAGGCCGCGATCGAACCGGTCCTGGTCAAGACCAACCTCGACGGCTCGTTCACCTACCATTCGATCGGCTTCGCCCGGGCGGATTCCGGCATCGCGTCGCTCGCCGACATGGAAGGCAAGGTGTTCGGCTTCGGCGACCCGAACTCGACCTCGGGTTATCTGGTACCCTCCGTCGAGATCCCCGAGGAGACCGGCCGCTCGATGGAATCGGGCGACTACTTCGGCGAGGTACGCTTCACCGGCGGGCACGAGCAGACCATCGTCGCCGTGGCGAACGGCGATGTCGATGCCGGCGTGACCTGGGCCGACGGCCTCGGCGCCTGGGAGGACGGCTACAATTCGGGCGCGCTGCGCAAGGCGGTGGATGCCGGCCTCGTCGACATGAACGACATCGTCGAGATCTGGAAGTCGAAGCCGATCCCGGAAGGGCCGGTCGTGCTGCGCCAGGCGCTGCCCGGCGACGTGAAGCAGACCATGATCGAGCTGGTCCAGGGCCTGCACGCGCGCGACGAGGCCTGCGCCTACGGCGTGGCCGCGGGCGAGACGGCCGGGTTCGAGCCGGTGACGCACGAGGCCTACGAGTCGATCATCGCGGTGCGCCGCGCCGAGATCGGCGGCTGATCCTGCGCGAACATCCCGCGGATCCCGTCCCGGGATCCGCGGCCTGAAGGGGCAGCCGCATGGCCGAAACCGCCGTCTTACCGTCGCGGTCCGTCATCGACGAGCGCGAGGACTACCTCGCGCTCGTCGCGCGGCGCCGGCTCTATGGCGGCAGCCTCCTCCTTGTCTTCGTGCTGCTGATGGTCGCGGGGTTCTCGGTCGCCGATGCGCGCAGTGCCGGCGGCTTCTGGGACGGTCTCGGCCAGCTCGGCGACTTTCCCGCCGGCGTCCTCTCCGAGGCCTGGGAGAAGCGCGCCGAGCTGCCGGGCCTCATGGTCCGCTTCCTGCCGGCGCTGGTCGAGACGCTGAACATCGCCGCCGTCTCGACGCTCATCGGCGCCATCGGCGGGCTCGTGCTCTCGCTTCTCGCCACCCGGGGCCTCGCGCTCTGGCCGCGGGCGATCCCGCTGTTCCGCCGCCTGATGGACGCGATGCGCGCCGTGCCCGAGATCGTGATCGCGCTCATCCTGATCTTCGTCCTCGGCGGCGGCCCGGTGCCGGCGATGATCGCGATCGCCATCCACACCGCCGGTGCGCTCGGCAAGCTGTTTTCGGAGGTCGCCGAGAACGCCGACCTCAAGCCGCTCGACGGCCTCGCCTCGGTCGGCGCGACCTGGTCGCAGCGCATGGCGCTCGGCATCATGCCGCAGGTCGCGCCCAACTACCTCAGCTACGCGCTGCTGCGGCTCGAGATCAACGTCCGCGCCTCGGCGATCCTCGGCTTCGTCGGCGCCGGCGGCATCGGCTACGAGCTGCGCAACTCGATGTCGTGGGGCCAGGGCAAGTTCGACGAGGCGGCGGCGATCTTCCTGCTGCTGTTCGGCACGATCATCCTGATCGACCAGGTGTCGAGCCATGTCCGCGACCGCCTCGCCACGGGGACCCGCCGATGACCGCGGCCGATCTCTCGGTGGCGAAGGGCGCGGCGGCCCGGCTGATCGGGCGCAAGCGCATCGCCGCCGTCGCGGTGCCGGCGCTGGTCATCGCCTACCTCGCCTACGTCTTCTTCGCCTTCGACGTCGCCGGCCTCGCCCAGCGGGCGCGGCTCGACAACGCGCTGCTGCTTGCCGCCGACAGCTGGAGCTACAAGACCCATGTCACGCGCGACGGCCGGACCGGCGAGATCGTCTACGCGATCGAGGGCGAGCGCAAGGGAACCTACCCCGCAGGCATGCGCCCGGACTGGATCGGCGGCGAGGGCGACAGGATCGTCGCCGATCTCGGCGACGGCCATGTGGTGCGGTTCCTGCCCGACAACGCGGTCGCGTACGACATCCCGGGCTTCGGCCGCTTCGAGGCGCAGCTGCGGGGCGGCGTGGTCGTCACCAACCTGCCCGACCCCGCGCCCGACTGGGCCAACGCCTCCGACCGCCGCGTCGCGATCACCACCGAGGCCGGGCGGCTGACGATCACCACCACGCGGACCGAGCTGTTCCACTACAGCCCCGGCTGGGAGCTGTTCTGGTTCACCCTCGACAGCCCCTACCACGGCAAGGGGCTGGCGACGCTTCTCTTCGGCCCGCAGGTCGACCCCGCGCGGTCGAACCTGGCGGGCATGTGGCAGGACTTCTGGGGCAACGAGATGTGGCGGCACGCCGATGTCGCCTGGGCGATCGGCGAGACGATCCTGATGGCGTTCCTCGGCACCTTCGGCGGCGCGCTCCTCGCGCTGCCGCTCGCGTTCCTCGCCGCGCGGAACTTCGCACCGTTCGCCATCGTCCGCTTCGCGGTGCGCCGGGTGCTGGACTTCGTCCGCGGCGTCGACGCGCTGATCTGGACGATCGTTTTGTCGCGCGCCTTCGGGCCGGGGCCGCTGACCGGCGCGCTCGCCATTCTCGTCACCGATACCGGCAGCTTCGGCAAGATCTTCTCGGAGACGCTCGAGAACGTCGACGAGAAGCAGATCGAGGGCGTCCAGTCGACCGGCGCCAAGCCGCTCCAGCGCTACCGCTTCGGCGTCATCCCGCAGGTCACGCCGGTGTTCCTGAGCCAGGTCCTCTACCTGCTCGAGTCGAACACCCGCAGCGCCACCATCGTCGGCGCGATCACCGGCGGCGGGATCGGCCTGCTGCTGACCCAGGCGATGCAGACCCAGAAGGACTGGGAGGAGGTCGCCTACTACATCATCCTCGTCCTCGTCATGGTGATGCTGATGGACTGGGCCTCAGGCTGGCTCAGGCGCCGGCTGATCCATGGCGGCGCGCAGTAGCGATGACGCAGCAGCCCGGCCCCGAGGAACCGGTGATCCACCCCGGCTGCGCGCTGACCGACGCGACATTCGGCCGCTACGTCGTGATCGGGGCCGGCAGCCGCGTCGCCCATGCCGCGTTCGGCGACTACGCCTACTGCGACCGCTGCTGCGACATCGCCAATGCCGGCATCGGCAAGTTCGCCAACATCGCGTCCTTCGTGCGGATCGGCGCGACCGACCACCCGCTCGACCGGGCGTCGCTGCACCACTTCATGTACCGCTCCGCGAGCTACTGGGACGATGCCGAGGACGACGCGGCGTTCTTCGACCGGCGCCGCGCCCGCCGGGCGCAGGTCGGCCACGACACCTGGATCGGCCATGCCGCGATGGTCAAGCCCGAGGTCAGCGTCGGCCACGGCGCCGTGGTGGCGGCGGGCGCCGTCGTCACGCGCGACGTCGCACCCTACAGCATCGTCGCAGGCGTGCCGGCGGTGCCGATCCGCCCGCGCCAGCCCGCCGCGATCGCGGACCGGCTGATCGCGCTGGCCTGGTGGGACTGGGAGCACGGCCGGTTGCGCGCGGCGCTGGACGACTTCCGCAGCCTGACGGCCGAGGCGTTCCTGGAGCGGTACGGCGGCTGATCACTCGGCCGCGATGCCGAGCGGGCGGGCCGCCGCGACGAAGCGCAGCGCGACATCGCCGGACATGTAGGCGATCCGCCCGGCGGTGATCGTCGCCTCGACCGTCCGCGTCGCCGGGTCGAGGATGACGAGATCGGCGCGCTTGCCGGGGGCGAGGACGCCGCGGTCTGCCAGGCCCATGATCCGGGCCGGCCGCTCGGAGATCATCGCCCAGGCCGTCGCGAGCGGCAGCACGCCCTCGTCGGCCAGCCGGAACGCGGCCTGCGCCAGCGCCGGGTAGTAGTAGTCCGAGACGAGCGCGGTGCAGAGCCCCTCGCGGATCAGCGCCATGGCGGCAATGTTGCCGGTCTGGCTGCCGCCGCGGACCACGTTCGGCGCCCCCATCAGCACCGGGTTGCCGTTGGCCCGCGCGACCCGCGCCGCGGCGAGGCTCATGGGAAACTCGCAGATCCGCGCGCCGATCCAGGCGAAGGTCTCGCGCGTCGGGCCGTCGGGGTCGTCGTGCGAGCCGTAGCGGATCCCGTCCTCGTCGAAGACCGCCGCAAGCCGCGCCAGCTTTCGCGGCACCTCGCGCCCGCGCGCCTGTGCCGCGGCGACGACGTCGAGCAGTTCGTCGGCGGTGCGGCCGCCCTGCTGCGCCCAGCCGGCGAACTCGGCCGGCCGCAGCCGCGCCATCCGCGCCGCCTCGTCGATGTGGTTGTTGAAGACGACGTAGCCCACCTTCCAGCGGCGCACCGCCGCGATCAGCCGGTCCGCGCTGTCATGCGCGTGGGTCTCGTAGCGGACCTGCAGCCGCAGGTCGGTGCGGGCGCGCGCGCTGTAGTCGGCAAGCGCCGCCATCACCGCCTCGGCGAAGTCCGGGCCGCGGAGCCCGCCCTCCCAGCTCCAGCTCTGCGCGAGCCACGCCGTGGTCACGCCGTGCGCCGCGGCGTCGCGGTCGGCCGCCGCGAGGCCGGTGGCGATCGGGAACGGCGCGGTGGCGCGCGGCGCGATGTGCCGCTCGAACGCGTCGCCGTGCAGGTCGACGATGCCGGGCAGGATGTCGTAGCCGCCGAGGTCGATGGCCGTACCGCCCTGCGCGACGATCCGGCCCGCCGCCAGCGACAGGCTGCCGGGCTGAAGCCGCGCCTCGGTCAGGATGCGGACGCCGGTGAGCGTGATCGGGGGGAGGAGGTCGGTCATCGTCCTGCCGCGGAGTGCCTTGGATTCAGACATTCTAGCCTGTGGATATCTCGTCTGTGTGACGGTCGGCCGCGGTGCCGACGGTCAGCGTCACCCGGTCGCCGGCGAACCAGGTCTTGCCGAACTCGATCGGCCGGCCCGCCGGATCGACGTTGACGGCGACCGACTGCAGCACCGGATCGCCGGGCTTCAGCCGCAGGTGGAGCGCCTGGGTCGGCGTGGCGGCGAGCGCCGCGATCCGCGTCGTGAGCCGGGTGTAGTCGGCGATGCCGCACCGCGCGAGGGCGCGGGTGATCGAGCTTTCCGCGCGCAGGGCGGCGGGCAGCCCGGTGAGCCCCCGCGCCGGAAAGACCGAGCGGAACACCGCGATCGGCACCCCGTCGGCCAGCGAGAGACCGTCGCAGGCATGCACCTCCTCGCCCGCCGCGAGGCCGAGGGCGGCGGCCTCGTCGGGCGCGGCCAGGCGGGTCTCGGTCGCGAGCAGCCGCCGGTCCGGCACCCGTCCGGCGGCCTGGAGGTTCTGGTGGAAGCGCACGCGCGGCCCGATCGGGTAGTCGGTCGGCCGCGCCGTCACGAAGGCGCCGGAGCCCCGCCGGCTGCGGACGAGGCCCGCCTCGGCCAGATGCGCGAGCGCCTGGCGGACGGTGTGCCGGTTGACGCCGAACCGCGCCGAAAGCTCGGCCTCGCTCGGCAGCTTGCCGCCCGGCGGGTAGCACCCCGTCGCGATGTCGGCGCGGACCTCGTCGGCGATGGCGCGCCAGAGCGTCGGCTTCGGCTGTGACCCTCCGGGCGGGCGGGCAAGGGAGCGGGCTCGCGGGCGGGCTGTCATCGAAGTTTCATCCTTCCCGCGTTGCGCGCGCACCGGAATCGCCCTAAGATTTGTCTAGTTGTATAGACAACTTGTCGAGGTGTCCAGTGGATGGCGCTCCACCCCCCCTCTCCGGCCGCGCCGCCTGGCTCGGGCTTCTGGCGCGCGCGCCGCACGACCGGCTGATCGCGCTTGCCCGCGACCTCGCCGCGGCGCCGGTGGCCGAGCGGCTGCGGCCGCCCGAGATCGGCGCGGTGATGGTGCGGGGCCGGATCGGCGGCAGCGGCGCGCCGTTCAACCTGGGCGAGATGACCGTGACCCGGTGCACGCTGCGGCTCGCCGGCGGCGCCGTCGGGCATGGCTACGTGCAGGGGCGCAGCAAGCCCGCGGCCGAGGCGGCCGCGCTGATCGACGCGCTGCTGCAGACGGCGCGGGCGGCCGAGGTGCGGCGGTCGGTGCTCGACCCGCTGGCGGCCGAGGAAGCGGCGCGCCGCGCGGTCCGGGCGCGGAAGGCCGCGGCGACGAAGGTCGAGTTCTTCACCATGGTCCGGGGGGACGACGGATGAACGCCGCGCCCCTGCACGGCGGCTTCGCCGATCCGCCGCGCGATGCCGCGCACGCCTTCCGCGCGGCGATGACGGCCCTTGCCCGGCCCGGGCGCATCGTGCCGGTCGCCGGCGCCC
>CAZYBG010000007.1:55969-65863 GCA_964645155.1 uncultured Rhodobacterales bacterium
ATCGACGCAGAAGTCGGTTGCGTCCGGTCCAACCAGTACCCAGGCGCATACCACCGGGTTGAAGGAAACGTCGCTCCCGCCCCACTTTCGGCCGCGGCCGGCGCGCTTCTCCTCACGCTCGCCGATCCCGAGACCGGCGTGCATCTCGCCGGCGCCGCCGACACGCCCGAGCTGCGCGCCTGGCTGGCCTTCGCCTGCGGCGCGCCGGTGGTCGGCCGCCGCGACTGCCGCCTTGCCGTCGGCCTCTGGGCCGACCTGCTGCCGCTCGCGGACTATCCGGCCGGCACGGCGGACTATCCCGACGCCTCGGCAACCCTGATCGTCGAGGTGGACCGCCTTGCGGCCGAGGGTGCGCCGCTGTCCGGGCCGGGCACCGCCGGGGCGGCGGCGCTGTCGCTGCCGGCGGTCGAGCCGTTCCGCGCCAATGCCCGGCTGTTTCCGCGCGGGCTCGACTTCTTCCTGACCTGCGGCGACCGCCTGGCCGGACTGCCCCGCACCACCCGCATCGGGGAGGCCGGCTGATGTATGTCGCGGTCAAGGGCGGCGAGCGCGCGATCGACAATGCCCATGCCTGGCTGGCCGAGGAGCGGCGCGGCGACCCGGCGGTGGCCGGCCTTTCGGTCGCCCAGATCCGCGAGCAGCTCGCGCTGGCGGTGAACCGGGTGATGGCCGAGGGCTCGCTCCACGACCCCGACCTGGCCGCGCTTGCCATCAAGCAGGCCCGCGGCGACCTGATCGAGGCGGTGTTCCTCGTGCGCGCCTACCGCACGACGCTGCCCCGCTTCGGCGCCTCGCTGCCGGTCGAGACCGGCGCGATGGCCTGCGACCGGCGCATCTCGGCCACCTTCAAGGACCTGCCGGGCGGGCAGGTGCTGGGGCCGACCTTCGACTACACCCACCGGCTGATCGACTTCGCGCTGGCCGCCGACGGCGAGGTTCCCGCCGCGCCCGAGACCCGGCCGGCCGACGGGCCGATGCCGCATGTCACCGGGCTGCTCGACCGCGAGGGCCTGATCGAGGCGGCCACTGCCGGCGATGAACCGCCCCCCGACCTGACCCGGACGCCGCTGGAACTGCCGGCCGACCGCGCGCTGCGCCTGCAGGCGCTGACCCGCGGCGACGAGGGCTTCGTGCTCGGCCTCGCCTATTCGACGCAGCGCGGCTTCGGGCGCACCCACGCGTTCGTCGGCGAGCTGCGGATCGGCACCTGCGCGGTGGCGATGGAGGTTCCCGAACTCGGCCTGGCGATCGAGATCGGCGAGGTGACGCTGACGGAATGCGAGACGGTCAACCAGTTCGCGGGCTCGCGGACCGAGCCGCCGCAGTTCACCCGTGGCTACGGCCTCGTCTTCGGCCAGTCGGAGCGCAAGGCGATCGCGATGAGCCTCGTCGACCGCGCCCTGCGCTGGCGCGAGCTCGGCGAGGACGATGTCGGCGCACCGGCGCAGGACGAGGAATTCGTGCTCTGTCACTGCGACAACATCCAGGCGACCGGGTTCCTCGAACACATCAAGCTGCCGCATTACGTCGACTTCCAGTCGGAGCTCGAGCTGATCCGCAAGCTGAGGCGGGAGGCCGGGGCCGAGGCCGCACGGCAGGCCGCGGAATGAGCGCGGTCGTCTTCGACATCGGCGGCGTCCTCGTCCGCTGGGACCCGCGTCTCGCCTTCGCGGACCGGCTTGGCGGCCTGGAGGCCGCCGCGGCATTTCTCGACCGCATCGGCTTTGCCGGCCTCAACCTGCGCGCCGATGGCGGCGAGTCCTTCGCCGATCTCGCGCGCGAGATCGGCGATCCCGCCGACCGGGAGACGTTCCTCGGCTACCTGCCCAACTACGCGCGCACGGTGCCCGAGGCGATCGAGGAAAGCTGGGCGCTGATCGACCGGTTGCGGCGCCGTGGACTTGCCGTCCACGCCATCACCAACTGGTCGGCCGAGACCTGGCCCGCCGGCGTCGCGGCGCATCCCCGCCTCGGCACCGCGTTCGGCGTCACCGTCGTGTCGGGGCGCGAGCGGATGCTGAAGCCCGAGGCGCGGATCTTCGCGCTGCTCTGCCAGCGCGCCGGCGTCGCGGCGGGCGACTGCCTCTTCATCGACGACGGTGCGGCGAACGTCGCCGGTGCGCGCGCGGCGGGGATGGACGCGGTGCACTTCACCGGGGCGGGCGCACTGGCCGAGGCGCTGACCGACCGGGGGCTGCTGTGAGCGACTACAACTTCGCCTATCTCGACGAGCAGACCAAGCGGATGATCCGCCGGGCGATCCTGAAGGCGCTCGCGATTCCCGGCTACCAGGTGCCCTTCGCAAGCCGCGAGATGCCGATGCCCTATGGCTGGGGCACCGGCGGGGTGCAGGTCTCGGCCGCGATCCTCACCCCGGAGGACCGGCT
The DNA here is from genome assembly GCA_964645155.1 of uncultured Rhodobacterales bacterium. Lineage (GTDB taxonomy): Bacteria > Pseudomonadota > Alphaproteobacteria > Rhodobacterales > Rhodobacteraceae > CAZYBG01. Next base: position 58,357 of record CAZYBG010000007.1, read on the forward strand.
CAAGGTGATCGACCAGGGCGCCGACGACACCACCAATGCCGTGTCGATCCGCAGGTTCTTCGAGAAGACCGCGGGCGTCGCAACAACGACGGCCACGGCCGAGGCCACCGTGATCCAGACCCGCCACCGGATCCCCGAGGCGCCGCTGACCGAGGGCCAGATCCTCGTCTACCAGGTGCCGATCCCCGAACCGCTCAGGTTCCTCGAGCCGCGCGAGACCGAGACGCGCAGGATGCACGCGCTCGAGGATTACGGGCTGATGCATGTGAAGCTCTACGAGGACATCTCGCGCCACGGCCACATCGCCACGTCCTATGCCTATCCGGTCAAGGTCGAGGGGCGCTACGTCATGGACCCCTCGCCGATCCCGAAGTTCGACAACCCCAAGCTGTCGGACTGCCCGGCGATCCAGCTGTTCGGCGCCGGCCGCGAGCAGCGCATCTACGCGCTGCCGCCGCATACGCGGGTGGTCAGCCTCGATTTCGAGGACCACCCGTTCGAGGCGTCGAAGGCCGACCACTCCTGCGCCCTCTGCGGGTCGGCCGACAGCTACCTCGACGAGGTCATCACCGACGACCGCGGCGGGCGGATGTTCGTCTGCTCGGACACCGACCATTGCGAGCGGCGCCGGGCCGCGGGGCACGGCCCCGCCCTGCCTGCCGCGGCGCCGCGGCCCCCGGAGGCCCCGCGATGACCGCCCACCCGCTCCTCTCGGTCCGGTCGCTGTCCAAGTCCTACGGCCGCCACACCGGCTGCTCCGACGTCTCGTTCGACCTCTGGCCGGGCGAGGTGATGGGGATCGTCGGCGAAAGCGGCTCGGGCAAGTCCACGCTGCTCGGCTGCATGGCGGGGCATCTGGCGCCCGACAGCGGCCGGGTGATCTTCGACACCCGCGCCGAGGGCCCGAGGGACACGCTCGCCATGTCCGAGCCCGAGCGGCGGATGCTCTCGCGCACCGACTGGGCCTTCGTCCACCAGAACCCGCGCGACGGGCTCAGGATGGGCGTCAGCGCCGGCGGCAATGTGGGCGAGCGGCTGATGGCCGTCGGCGCGCGGAACTACGGCGCGATCCGTGGTGCGGCGACCGACTGGCTGGCCCGCGTCGAGATCGCCGGGGACCGCATCGACGACCGCCCCTCGACCTTCTCGGGCGGCATGCAGCAGCGCCTCCAGATCGCCCGCAACCTTGTCACCGGCCCGCGCCTCGCCTTCATGGACGAGCCGACGGGCGGCCTCGATGTCAGCGTGCAGGCGCGGCTTCTCGACCTTTTGCGCGGGCTCGTCCGCCGGATGGGCCTGTCGGCGATCGTCGTCACCCACGACCTGGCCGTGGTGCGGTTGCTGGCCGACCGACTGATGGTGATGAAGGACGGACGCGTGGTCGAGGCGGGGCTGACCGACCAGGTGCTCGACGACCCCCAGCACGCCTATACGCAGCTTCTCGTCTCCTCCGTCCTGCAGGTGTGACATGACCGCGATGATCGACGTGACCGGGCTGTCGAAGAGCTTCACCCTGCACAACCAGGGCGGCACCCGGATCGAGGTGATGGCGGGCGCGCGCCTTGCCGTGCAGCCCGGCGAATGCGTCGGGCTCGCCGGGCCCTCGGGCTCGGGCAAGTCCACGCTGATGCGGATGATCTGGGGCAACTACCTCGCCGGGCCGGGCAGCATCCTCGTCGGCGGGGTGGACGTGGCCGGGGCCGAGCCGCGCGCGGTCCTCGCGCTCCGGCGCGAGACGCTGGGCTATGTCAGCCAGTTCCTGCGCGTGCTGCCGCGGGTGCCGACGCTCGACGTGGTGGCCGAGCCGCTCTTGGCGCTCGGCACCGACGAGGCCGAGGCGCGGGGCCGGGCGGCGGCGCTCCTGGCGCGGCTCAACATCCCGCGGCCGCTCTGGAGCCTCTCGCCCACCACCTTCTCGGGTGGCGAGCAGCAGCGGGTGAACATCGCCCGCGGCTTCGTCCACCCGTTCCCCGCGCTGCTGCTCGACGAGCCGACGGCAAGCCTCGATGCGGCGAACCGCGAGGTCGTGCTGTCGCTGATCGAGGAGGCGAAGGCCCGCGGCGCGGCGATCGTCGGCATCTTCCACGACGAAGGCGCGCGCAACCGGGTCTGCGACCGGGTGGTCGACATGGGCGCCTTCGCCCTGCGCGCGGCATGACGCCGGGCCGCTTCATCGCCGTCGTCGGCCCGTCGGGTGTCGGCAAGGACAGCCTGATCGCCGGGCTCGCCGCGGCAAGGCCCGACCTCCATGTCGTGCGCCGGTGCATCACCCGCGCGCCGGGCCTCGGCGGCGAGGCCTACGAGGCGCTGTCGGAGGCCGCGTTCGAGGCGCGCCGCGCCGCGGGGGCGTTCTGCCTCAGCTGGGAGGCGCACGGGCTCCGCTACGGCCTGCCGGGCGCCACCGTGACGGTGGTCGCCGCGGGGCGCGACGCGGTCGCCAACCTCTCGCGCGCGGCCCTGCGCCAGGCGGCGGCGGTGTTCCCCGACCTCTGCGTGCTGAACCTGACCGCCGCGCCCGAGACGCTGGCCCGCCGCCTCGCGGCGCGGGGCCGCGAGGATGTGGCGGACATCCGCGCCCGCCTCGCCCGGGCGCCGCTCGACCTGCCGGCGGGCCTTGCGGTCGTCGACATCGCGAACGATGGTCCGATCGAGGAGACGGTCGGCCGGGCGCTCGCCGCGCTCGCGGCGCTCGGCGCGGTGCGGGCCTGATGGCGCGCCCCCTGCCCCCGCCCCGCCGGCCCCATAGCGGATCCAGGGTGACATGACGCTTCCCCTCGTCGACCGACCCGAACCTGCCGCCGACGGTGCCGCGCGTACCGAGACCGTCCTCGGCAACGCCCGGCTGATCCTGCCCGACCGGGTGGTGCGCGGGCACCTGCGCCTGGCCGGCGGCGTCATCGCCGCGGTCGAGGAGGGCGGCGACCTGCCGCCGGGCGCGGTGGACTGCGCCGGCGACCTGCTCGCGCCCGGGCTCGTCGAGCTCCACACCGACAACCTCGAGCGGCATATCGAGCCGCGCCCGCGCGTCGACTGGCCGCATGCCGCGGCAATCATCGCCCATGACGGCGAGCTTGCCTCCTGCGGCATCACCACGGTGTTCGACGCGATGCGGGTGGGCTCGGTCCTGTCGTCCTCGACCTATCTCAAGTACGCCCGCCAGCTCGCGAGCGAGCTTCTGGAGCTTCGCGCCGCGGGCGCGCTGAGGATCGACCACCACCTCCATCTCAGGGCCGAGATCTGCTGCGAGACGCTGGTCGAGGAGCTTGCGGAGTTCGGCCCGGAGGACAATGTCGGGCTCATCAGCCTGATGGACCACACGCCCGGCCAGCGGCAGTTCCGCGACATCTCGAAGCTCAGGGACTATGTCTGCGGCAAGCACGGCTACACCGAGGCGCAGTTCGCCGAGCATGTGGCGAGCCAGCAGGCGCTGCACCGCCGGCTCGGCGAGGTGCACGAGCGCGCCGCCGTCGCGGCCGCCCGGCGGCTCGGCGCGGTCCTCGCCAGCCACGATGACACCACCGCGGGGCAGGTGCGCGTCTCGGCCGCCCATGGCGTGGGCCTCGCCGAGTTCCCGACGACGGTCGAGGCGGCCGAAGCCTGCCGGGCGCACGACATCGCGGTGATGATGGGCGCACCGAACCTGATCCGCGGCGGATCGCATTCCGGCAACGTCGCCGCCGCCGACCTCGCCGCGCGCGGGCTTCTCGACATCGTGTCGTCGGACTACGTGCCCTCGGCGCTGCTGACCGCGGCCTTCCGCCTGGCGCGGCTCTGGGCCGACCTCCCGCGGGCCTTCGCGACCGTCACCGCCAACCCGGCGGCGGCGGCGGGCCTCGCCGACCGCGGGCGCCTCGCCCCGGGCCTGCGCGCCGACCTCGTGCGCATCGCCGAGCCTGGCGGGCATCCTGTGGTGCGGGCCACCTGGGTGCGGGGCATCCGGGTCTGATCGGGGCCGGCAGCGACAGCCCGGCGGCGGGCGGTGGGCGGTGGGCGGCGGGCGGGGGGCGGCGCGTGGCGCGCAGCGCCTGCCGCTGATCCTTCATCCAGCCGCGACCGGAGCCCGTTGGTCGTTGATCCGATCCCCGACCCTGAACCGCCCGGAGGCAGAGTTTTCCGGCTTCGCCCAGGGTGACGGGCTGGTGACGGGCGGGTGACGGGCGGGTGACGCCCCCCGGTTTCGCCCGCACGATCGGGACCTCGTTACCGATCGCGCCGTGGGGCCGTTCCTCGTTGCAATATCGACGCAAGGCGTCCAACTTTGCAGACGCACCCGCAAGGGTGAGGAACCAGTGCCGGTTCAGGCAGTCGGCGCGGAGCCGACCATTGGATGCGTCGATGAAGGCATTGTCGGTCGGCTTGCCCGGCCGGGAGAAGTCGGGCACGACGCCGCGTGGCCGGGCCCACAGGTCCATGTCGCGCGAGACGAACTCGCTGCCCTGATCGACGCGGATCGTCTTCGGATCGCCCGCCCCGCGGCACACCCGGTCGAGCGTCGCCACCACGTCTTCGCCGCGGTAGCTGAGCACGATCCGCTTGGCGGCGGCAGCCTGATCGGCGCGGCAGGGCTGACCGTGGAACGTCGAGCGGTCGAACCCGATGGCCCCACCAGCCGTCCCGATCGACACCCGTTGCCCGGCAGCGCATGTTTACATGCGCGAGAGGGGCCCGTTCGCCGCGGATCCCGCAAACCAGTTCCCGCATGCGACCGGGCATCATATCTCTCGCCGGATCACGTCCATTCGCCTGTTCTCCCGAACCAGTGGCGTTCACAGGCTCACCATCTCGCGATCCAGCGTCAGGTCAGCCACGATCTTCTTCAGCCGCGTGTTCTCGTCCTCGAGCTGCTTCGGCCGCTTCATCTCGGTCGGCAGCAGGCCGGCACACTTCCTCTTCCAGTTGAAACACGTCGCCTGGCCGATCCCGGCCTTCCGGCCGATCTCGGCAACCGGGGTGCCCCTTCGCCCTGCTCGATCATGAACGCCTTCTGCGCGTCCGCAAATCTGCTCGCCGTCGCGCGTTTCCACTCCTCTCCCAGCCAGGAAAGCGTGGCGGAAAACTCCAGCCTCTAACGGTCCGGTTCCCGGGGATCGGATCAGGGCGTGCCCATCCCCCGTTGCAGCGCCCGACACCGCCGCCGGTTCTGGCCGTGCCCGGCGTCCATGCCCACGGCACCGACCTCGAGATCGTCGGCCAGAGCGCCGCGATCCTCGCGGCCCCGGACACCGCGAACCGCATCGCGGCGGCGAACACGCCGACCTCGATCGAAGGTCAGACAGGGGTCGGCAAGGAACTCTTCGCCCGCCTGATCCATTCGCAGACAAAGCACAGCAACAGCCACCGCTTCAGCGCCCTAGACTGCGGCCGATCACCCCGCAGACGCTGGCCGGGCGCCTGTTGCAGCCGCTGGAAGGCAGCCCTTCCGCCCCTCCCCTCTGACCCGACGAGATCGACGGCGACCGCCAGCGTCACCGCCGGCCGCGCGCGGCCTCCTGCACCACCACCCGGGACACTGCCCATATCAGCCACGCGGCACGCGAACTCGGCACCTCCAGACCGACCCTGTACCGGAAGATCCGGAGCATGGGCCTTCCGATAGTCTTCGACGGCGCCCGATGTCGGGTGACGGGCTCGGAGGCACAAGCCCGCTGAGGGATCCGTATCGTGATCCCAGCGTGGTGGCTGAGATCTGGGAGGCTGGGCCGACGGGCAGACCCGGCCGACAGCCCGACTGCAGCGGTGAGGACGACCAGACAGTGGCGCGGTGGGCCGCTTGCCAGACGAACGCGCAGGCATGGCGGGTCCGGACGCCCGGCGAGGTGCGCGATCGTCGCGAGGTTGCGGTCGGCCGACACGGTGAAGCGGCTGGCGCCTTAGCTTGGCGGCCAGGCGCCGGTCCTCGCCATCGCCGTCGCCATCGCCATCGCCAAGACGATGAAGCCGAGATCGGCGGCCTCGGGGCAGGACGGCCTTGGCGCCAACCGCACCAAGGTCACCCGCGCGCCGATCCCGCCCGGCGGCATGAAGCAGTCCGGCCCCGGCCGCGAGGGCTCGCGCCCCGGGATGGAGGAGTTCGCCGAGATCAGGTACGTCTGCCGCGACTGGGCGTGAGAAAGGAACCGTCATGCTGACCAACGACCAACTCGACCAGTGGGACCGCGACGCCTTCCTCCACCCTTCCACCCACCTCGCCCAGCACGCCCGCGGCGAAAGCCCCGCGCGCATCGTCCGGACCGGCGAGGGCGTCTTCATCGAGGACCGCGACGGCACCCGGCTGCTCGACGCCTTCGCGGGCCTCTACTGCGTCAATGTCGGCTACGGGCGGCCCGAGATCGCCGAGGCCATCGCCGAGCAGGCGCGCGAGCTGGCCTACTACCACGCCTATGCCGGCCACGGCACCGAGGCGTCGATCACGCTGGCCCACATGGTGCTGGAGCGGGCGCCCGCGAACATGTCGAAGGTCTATTTCGGCCTCGGCGGGTCGGACGCGAACGAGACCAACGTCAAGCTGGTCTGGTACTACAACAACGTGCTCGGCCGGCCAGAAAAGAAGAAGATCATCTCGCGCTGGCGCGGCTATCACGGCTCGGGGCTGATGACCGGCTCGCTCACCGGGCTCGAACTGTTCCACAAGGCCTTCGACCTGCCGCTGGCGCAGGTCATCCACACCGAGGCGCCCTACTACTATCGCCGCCCCCGGGCGGAGATGACCGAGGCCGGGTTCACCGCCCACTGCGCGGCGGAACTGGAGGCGCTGATCGACCGCGAGGGCGCCGACACCATCGCCGCATTCATCGGCGAGCCGGTGCTGGGCACCGGCGGCATCGTGCCGCCGCCCGAAGGCTACTGGAAGGCGATCCAGGAGGTGCTGCGCAAGCACGACATCCTGACGATCGTCGACGAGGTGGTGACCGGCTTCGGCCGGCTCGGCACCATGTTCGGCTCGGACCATTACGGGATCGAGGCCGACATCATCACCATCGCCAAGGGCCTGACCTCGGCCTACGCGCCGCTCTCGGGGTCCATCGTCTCCGGGAAGGTCTGGACGGTGCTGGAGCAGGGCACCGACGCACTGGGCCCGATCGGCCACGGCTGGACCTACTCGGCCCACCCGATCGGCGCGGCGGCGGGGGTGGCGAACCTCAGGCTGATCGACGCGCTCGGCCTCGTCGCGAACGCGGCCGAGGTCGGCGCCTACCTCAACGCGGCGATGCGCGACGCGCTGGCCGACCACCGCCATGTCGGCGAGGTCCGCGGCGAGGGGATGCTCTGCGCCGTCGAGTTCGTCGAGGACCGCGACGCGCGGCGCTTCTTCGACCCTGCACGCAAGATCGGGCCGCAGGTCGCCGCCGCGCTCCTGTCGCAGGAAAAGGTCATCGCGCGGGCCATGCCGCAGGCCGACATCCTCGGCTTCGCGCCGCCGCTCTGCCTCAGCCGGGACGAGGCCGACCGCGTGGTCGGCGCGACCGCCCGGGCGGTGGCCGCCGTCCTCGGCTGACCGGCGGCCCCC
>CAZYBG010000008.1:0-64404 GCA_964645155.1 uncultured Rhodobacterales bacterium
GCGACGTGCAGGGCATTCTCCAGCGCTACAAGTCGCTGCAGGACATCATCGCCATCCTCGGGATGGACGAGCTGTCGGAGGAGGACAAGCTGACCGTGGCCCGCGCCCGGAAGATCCAGCGATTCCTCAGCCAGCCGTTCGACGTGGCGCAGGTCTTCACCGGTTCGCCCGGCGTTCAGGTGCCGCTGGAAAAGACCATCGCCAGCTTCAAGGCCGTGGTTGCAGGCGAATACGACCACCTGCCCGAATCCGCCTTCTACATGGTCGGCGACATCGACGAGGTGAAGGCCAAGGCGCAGCGGCTTGCCGCGGAAGCGGCGTAAGGGGGCGGCATGGCCGACATGATGCAGTTCGACCTCGTCAGCCCCGAAAGGCGGCTGGTCTCGGTCCGGGCGACCGAGGTGCGGATACCGGGCATGGAAGGCGACATGACGGTGATGCCGGGGCATGCGCCGGTGCTCACCACGCTCCGCCCCGGCGTCATCAAGGTCGTCACGGCGGAGGGGTCGACAGACTACACCGTCAGTGGCGGGTTTGCCGAGATCACGGGCGATGCGTGCAGCGTTCTGGCCGAGCGGTCGGTGACGGCCGCGGACATGACGCAGACCGTCTACGACGAGATGATGGAGGAGCTGCGTTCCCGCCACACCGCGGCCAGGGAAGCGAACCTTCCGGGGCCGGCCGACGAGCTTGTCAAGCTGATGGGCGACATGGTGGCGATGGGCACGCAGATCGGACTCGACCCGAGGCAGCCCAGTCTCTGAAGCCGCGCGGTAGGTCTTGGGTGACCGGCCCCGGCAAAGGGACCGTTGTCGTTCCGGGGTCTGTCGCGCCGCCCGCGTCCGATCGGGCGGCGCGACAGCGGGGCGTTTTCACGCGCCCCGGCCGGGCACCGGCAGGCTCTCGGCGAGCGCCTCGTAGGCGTCGCCCGACGCGACCAGGCAGGTCGGTCCGCCGGGCATTGTCGCCGTGATCGTCCAGGTGCCGGTTTCGATCGAGGCAAAAACCTCGACGACCGCGTTGTTGGCGGCAAGCGCGATGGCCTGCCGCGTTTCGCCGTAGCCTTCGGCCAGCCGCGCCACCACATGATCGCGTTCGCCGCAGTTCGACTGGGCATGGGCGATGTTGGTCGCGGCGATCAGCGCCGCGAAGCCAAGGGAAAGTGCAAAGAGTTCTCGCGTCACAGGTTCCATCCCCTTCTGCCGGGCACTGCGCGCCGGCCGATCAGAGGCCGGGCCGCGCTGCAAGATCCGATGCAGCAAGCCTGCGCCGGATCGCCGAAAAATCGGTAAACGGGGCGTACACCGAGTTCGGATGCCGATTTCTGCAGCGCGGCAAGAAAGGTCTTGATCTCCTCTCGCGGGTGCGAAAGGGTCGCGACGCCCCCGCGCCGCAAGGACGAGTTTCCATGGATCAGCAGTTGCGGCCCTGGCGGTCGGTGCTCTACGTCCCGGCTTCGCGCGAGCGGGCAATGGAGAAGGCCCGGGCGCTGCCGGCCGATGCCATCATCTTCGATCTGGAGGATGCCGTCGCCCCCGACGAGAAGGCGAATGCCCGCACGCTTCTCGCCACGGCGCTGCAGCAAGATCATGGACATCGTGCGACACTCGTCCGGGTCAACGACCTGGCGGGCGAATGGGGCCTTGCCGATGTGCAGGCCGTCGCCGGCCTCGCCTGCGACGGGGTTCTGCTGCCGAAGGTCGAGCGGAGCGCAGATGTCGACGCGCTGGCGACCCTGCTGCCCGACCTTCCGATCTGGGCGATGATGGAGACGCCGGCCGGCATCCTGAACGCGCCGGCCATCGCCGGCCATCCGCGGATCGCGGGCCTTGTCCTCGGCACCAACGATCTGGCGAAGGACCTAGGCGCCCGCGCGCGGCCGGACCGACTGCCGCTGCTGGCTGCGCTTCAGGCCTGCCTGATGGCGGCCCGCGCATACGGGCGGATCTGCGTCGATGGCGTCTACAACGCGTTCCGCGACGCCGACGGCCTGCGCCGGGAATGCGAGCAGGGGCGCGATCTCGGCTTCGATGGCAAGACGCTGATCCACCCCGACCAGATTGCCGTCGCGAACGAGGTCTTCTCGCCCTCGGCCGAGGAACTGGACCTGGCCCGGCGGCAGATCGATGCCTACGCGGCGGCGCGGGCCGCCGGTCAGGGCGTTGCGGTCATCGATGGCCGGATCGTCGAGAACCTGCATGTGGCGACGGCGCGCGCCATGCTTGCCAAGGCCGACGCGATCGCGAAACTGGCCGCAGGCTGACCCGCCACACCCCGGAGCCCCACATGATCCTTCTGATCCTCGGACTGGCGCTCTGGTTCGCCGGCCACCTCGCCAAGCGCCTCGCGCCGGCGGCACGTGCGAGCCTCGGCGATGCTGGCAAGGGGCTTGTGGCGGCCGTGGTCATCGGAAGTGTCGTGCTGATGGTGATCGGCTACCGCGGTTGGGCAGCGCCGCAGGTCTGGGATCCGCCGGCCTTCATGGTCCACATCAACAATCTGTTGGTGATCCTCGGCCTCTACCTCTACGCGGCGAGCGGCACCAGAGCCCGGATCGCCACGCGGATGCGCCATCCGCAGTTGACGGGCTTCAAGTTGTGGGCGTTGGCGCACCTCCTCGTCAACGGCGATCTCGCGTCGATCATCCTGTTCGGCGGCCTGCTTCTCTGGGCCGTGCTGGAGGTCATCGTCATCAACCGGGCCGAGCCGCAGTGGACGCCCCCCGCCCATGGCGGCCGCAGCGCCGAGGCGAAGGCGGTGGTCGGGACCGTGGTCGTCTTCGCGGTCGTTGCAGCGATCCACACATGGCTCGGCTACTGGCCGTTCCCGGGGTGATCCGATGAGAGCCTATCGCCTGCTGACCGATGACGACACCGCCGCCTTCTGCCACAAGGTGACCGAGGCGCTGTCGAGGGGCTGGGAGCTTCATGGCGGCCCGGCCTATGCGTTCGACGCCGCGACGGGCCGGATGCGCTGCGCGCAGGCCGTGGTGAAGGATGTCGAGGGCACCTATGCGCCCGACCTGAAGCTCGGCCAGCTATGAGCAAGACCGACCAAGGCCGGTTTTTCGAGGACTATCGCCTGGGCGAGACGATCGTGCACGCCGTGCCGCGCACCCTGTCGGGTGGTGAACGCGCGCTTTATCACGCGCTCTATCCGGCGCGCCACGCGCTCCAGTCGTCCGACGCGTTCGCGCAGGCCTGCGGCCTTCCCGCGGCGCCGCTCGACGACCTCGTCGTGTTCCACACGGTCTTTGGCAAGACCGTGCCGGACATCTCGCAGAACGCGGTGGCCAATCTTGGCTATGCCGAGATGCGCTGGCTGCGCCCGGTGTTTCCCGGCGACACCCTCGCCGCCACATCCCGGGTGATCGGCCTCAAGGAAACCTCGCGGCGAAATGCCGGTATCGTCTGGGTGCGCACGACCGGCACCGACCAGACCGGCCGCGCGGTCATCGACTATGTGCGGTGGGTCATGGTCCGCAAGCGCGACGAGGCCGCACCGGCTCCGGCCCCGGCTGTGCCCGACCTCGCCACCACTGTCCCGCCCGAAGGGCTCATCGTCCCGGCAGGCCTCGACTTCTCGGGCTATGACTTTGCGCTCGCGGGCGAACCGCACCGCTGGAGCGACTACGAGATCGGCGAGCGGATCGACCATGTGGATGCCGTCACGGTCGAGGAGGCCGAGCACATGCTTGCCACCCGCCTGTGGCAGAACACGGCGAAGGTGCATTTCGATGCGACGTTCCGCGACGATGGCCGCCGGCTTGTCTACGGCGGCCACGTGATCTCGCTTGCCCGGGCGCTGTCGTTCAACGGCCTGGCGAATGCCCAACTGATCGTGGCGGTGAATGCGGGCGGCCATGCCAACCCCTGCTTTGCCGGCGACACGGTCACGGCATGGTCAGAGGTGCTCGACCGCGCCCAGACGACCGCGCCCGGTGTCGGCGCGCTGCGGCTCCGGCTGGTTGCAGTGAAGGCCGGCGCACCCCGCTTCGCGCTGCGCGGCGCAGACGGCAGCTATCTTCCCGACGTGCTGCTCGACCTCGACTACTGGGCGCTGGTGCCCCGCTAGGCGCAGCCGCCATCCCTCAGCGGATCGTGCCCCCAGTTCATCAGCGAGTACCGCCATGCGCTGGTCTCGATCCCGGATTTCGGCGTCTGCGCGCAGTGGCGCTTTATATAGCCGACAACCCTGGCCATGTGCGCCCACTGCTCGTCTGTCAGGTCGCCCTTGCGCGTTTCCTTGATCTCCACGATCCGGCGTCCGCTTCGGTGCCCGACCGACTCGTCGCCGTCCTTCTTGGCGCCGACGGCCCGGCTCTCGTCCGTCTCGAGCCACTCGCGAAGTTCGCGCGGCGTCATGTTGACGAGGTCCGACCACTCGGCCCAGATGTCTTCCCGCGGCTTGTCCGAGGTCATCACCCGCTCCGCTGCTGCTGAATTGCCAAGTGTGCGCAACGCCCGCCGGCCCCAACCGTTCCGGCCGCGACCTGTGATCACGCCCTGAAAAATCGTGATCACAAATTGCGTTTTCTATCGGGTTGCGCCAAAAAAGCGCGGGCATCCGGCCTTCTGCCGCGTGACACTCGGCACAAAGTCACTATGCATGTAGGGCGGATGCGGCCCAGGCGGCCGTCTCGAAGAACGGTATGGGAGCCGAAAGCGGATGGCTGACGTGAACCGGGGGAACCGTCCCCTGTCCCCCTTCATGCTGGGCAAGTACTATCGGATCCAGCTCACCTCGGCGACATCGCTCCTGACGCGGATCACCGGCAACGCCCTGATCGTGGGAACATTGCTGATCGTCTGGTGGCTGCTGGCCGCGGCCGCGGGACCCGAGGCGTTCGCGACGGCCGATGCGTTCCTCACGTCGTGGTTCGGCGACCTTGTCCTGACCCTCTCGGTCTGGGCGCTCTGGTACCACTCCCTGGCCGGACTCCGGCATCTCTACTGGGATACCGGCCGCGGGCTCGAGCTCCGCGTCGCCGAGCGGCTGGGCATCGCGGTCATCGTGGGATCGGTCGTCCTCACCATTCTCACAGTTCTCATCGTCTGAGTCTTGCCGATGCGCTACATCACCGATCGCAAACGCGCTCAGGGTCTCGGCTCGGCCAAGTCGGGCACCGAAGAAATCTGGCAGATGCAGATGAACTCGTGGGCGCTCGTCGTCCTCGTGCCGCTCTTCGTGTTCTCGATCGGCCCGGTCATCGGCGCGCCCTACGAGGAGGTCGTCGCCTATCTTGCAAGGCCCTTCCCGGCGATCGTGATCGCACTCTCGCTGCTGGTCGGCCTCTACCACTTTCGCAAGGGTGCGCAGGTCATGATCGAGGACTATTCCCAGGGCATGACCCGAAGGTTCCTGATCATCGGCGCCGCTTGCCTGTCCTATGCGCTGATGGCCGCGGGCATCTTCGCGCTCGTCCGCCTCGCGCTCTGACCCGGAGTCGTTCATGCCCGCCTACGAGATCGAACATCACCTCTATGACGTCGTCGTGGTCGGCGCCGGCGGCTCCGGACTGCGCGCGACGCTCGGCATGGCCGAGCAGGGCCTGCGGACGGCCTGCGTCTCCAAGGTCTTCCCGACCCGCAGCCACACGGTCGCCGCCCAGGGCGGCATCGCCGCATCGCTCGGCAACATGGGCCCCGACAACTGGCAATGGCATCTCTACGATACCGTGAAGGGCTCGGACTGGCTGGGCGATACCGACGCGATGGAGTACCTCGCGCGCGAGGCGCCGAAGGCGGTCTACGAGCTCGAGCATTACGGCGTGCCGTTCAGCCGGACCGAGGACGGGCGCATCTACCAGCGCCCTTTCGGCGGCCACACGACCGAGTTCGGCGAAGGCCCGCCGGTGCAGCGCACCTGCGCCGCTGCCGACCGCACGGGACACGCGATCCTGCACACGCTCTATGGCCAGAGCCTCAAGCAGAAGGCCGAGTTCTACATCGAGTACTTCGCCATCGATCTCATCATGTCCGCAGACGGTGCCTGCCAGGGCGTCCTCGCCTGGAAGCTCGATGACGGCACCCTGCATGCGTTCAACGCGAAGATGACCGTCCTCGCGACCGGCGGCTACGGGCGCGCCTACTTCTCGGCGACCTCGGCCCATACCTGCACCGGCGACGGGAATGCCATGGTCGCGCGCCAGGGGCTACCGCTTCAGGACATGGAGTTCGTGCAGTTCCATCCGACCGGCATCTACGGCGCGGGCTGCCTCATAACCGAAGGCGCCCGCGGCGAGGGAGGTTACCTCACCAACTCCGAAGGCGAGCGGTTCATGGAGCGTTACGCGCCGACCTACAAGGACCTCGCGAGCCGCGACGTCGTCTCGCGCTGCATGACGATGGAGATCCGCGAGGGGCGGGGCGTCGGCAAGGATGCCGACCACATCCATCTCCACCTCAATCATCTGCCGCCCGAGACGCTGCACGAACGCCTGCCCGGCATCAGCGAGAGCGCGCGAATCTTCGCCGGCGTCGATGTAACGCGCGAGCCGATTCCCGTTCTGCCGACGGTGCACTACAACATGGGCGGCATCCCGACGAACTACTGGGGCGAGGTGCTGAACCCGGCCGCCGACGACCCCGATCGTGTTTCGCCCGGCCTGATGGCGGTCGGCGAGGCGGGCTGCGCCTCGGTTCACGGGGCCAATCGCCTGGGGTCGAACAGCCTCATCGACCTCGTGGTGTTCGGCCGCGCCGCAGCGATCCGCGCAGGGCAGGTGGTGGACCCCGCTGCGCCGAACCCGGTGCTCGATCCGGCCTCGCTCGATGCGGCGGTGGCGCGCTTCGACGCGCTGCGCCACGCGGGCGGCACGGTCCCGACGGCCGAGCTGAGGCTCGAGATGCAGAAGACGATGCAGGCCGATGCCGCTGTCTTCCGCACCGACAGGACGTTGTCCGACGGCGTGAGGAAGATGGAGGCCGTGGCCGCGAAGGTCGACGATCTCCACGTCACCGACCGGTCGCTGATCTGGAACAGCGACCTGATGGAGACGCTCGAGCTGACCAACCTCATGCCGAACGCGCTCGCCACCATCGTGTCGGCCGAGGCGCGCAAGGAAAGCCGCGGCGCCCACGCACACGAGGACTACCCCAGTCGCGATGACGCGAACTGGCGCAAGCATACGCTCGCGACGGTGGCGGGTGCGAAGGTCTCGCTGAGCTACCGGCCGGTCCACCTCGACCCGCTGACGCGGGCCGAGGACGGCGGGATCGACCTGAAGAAGATCGCGCCGAAGGCGAGGGTGTATTGAGCAAGGTGAGGGCACAGATGGTGCCAGAGGCGGGCACCGGGGTCGCAAAGCCCCCCCGGTCGAGGTCCGAAGCAGGCCGGGCCGACGAGGCCGGACCCGCGCGCCGGCCGAGGCCGAGCCGCATGGTGGGCCAGCACTACATCGACGTCATGGCCGACCTGCACGACGCGGTGAAGCCCGGCTGGTATCTCGGGATTGGCAACCCGACCGGACGCAGTGACGTAATCCTTGCCGCCCGTCACCTGCGGCGTGGACGCATCGCGATCGATCCGGTCGGGCCCGACCGTGCGAACCGCTATGCCGAAGACATGCGCGCAACCCAAAGTTGCAATGTATGCGCCGACGTCATCATCGAGACCGCGCGGGCGCTTGCCCGCTGAACGAGACGAGGAACCGACATGGTCCAACTCACGCTTCCAAAGAACTCCCGCATCCGCACTGGCAAGACCTGGCCGAAGCCCGAGGGCGCGACGAATGTCAGGAAGTTCCTGATCTATCGCTGGACGCCCGATGACGGGGAGACTCCCCGGGTCGACACCTACTTCGTCGATCTGGATACCTGCGGCCCGATGGTTCTCGACGCGCTCATCAAGATCAAGAACGAGATCGACCCGACGCTGACCTTCCGCCGATCGTGCCGCGAAGGAATCTGCGGCTCGTGCGCAATGAACATCGATGGGGGCAACACGCTCGCCTGCACCTGGGGCATCGACCAGATCAGGGGCGACGTGAAGATCTATCCGCTGCCGCACATGCCGGTGATCAAGGATCTCGTTCCCGACCTGAGCCACTTCTTTGCCCAGCACGCCTCGATCATGCCGTGGCTGGAGACGAAGTCGAACGAGCCCGCGAAGGAATGGAAGCAGTCGATCGAGGACCGCCGCAAACTCGACGGGCTCTACGAGTGCATCATGTGCGCGTCCTGCTCCACCGCCTGCCCGAGCTACTGGTGGAACGGCGACCGCTTCCTCGGCCCGGCATCGCTGCTGCATGCCTATCGCTGGATCATCGACAGCCGCGACGAAGCGACGCCCGAACGGCTCGACCAGCTCGAGGACCCGTTCAAGCTCTACCGCTGCCACACCATCATGAACTGCGCCAAGACCTGTCCGAAGGGCCTCAACCCGGCCAAGGCGATCCAGGAAATCAAGAAGATGATGGTCGAGCGGGTCGTCTGACGGGCGCCACGGCGACCGGAACGAATCAAGGCCGGGGCCTGGCGCCCCGGCCTTCATCGTTACCGTGATGCGCCGGCATCGCGGCGATCAATCATCGTCGTCGTTGCCGCCATCGTCATCATCGTCGTCGCGACCGCCGCTGTAGCCGTCGTCGTCATCGTCGTCGTAACCATCATCGTCATCATCATCGTAGCCGCCGTCGTACCCGTCGTCGTCATCGTCATCGTAGCCGGCGCGGTACCCGCCGTCGTCATCGTCGTCGTAGCCGCCGCGATACGCGGCCCCGCTGCGGCCGGCGTCGTTCAACAGCATCATCAGGCGCTGGACGAAATCGCCCGACTGCGCCGCGACCGGTGCGGCCGTGCCGGTGGACAGCCCGAGGGCGACGATGAGCGTCTGGCAAAGTGTCTTCATGGTTCTGCTCCTCTCTCTGGTTGCGGGACCGCTGTCGGCCCCCGAGAGGAAAACGGGCGGCCCGCGGCCGCTATTCCCGACGCTCGGCCGCGCCGCGCGCATCGGCGATCGTCCGCCGGCCAAGCAGGCGGAGCGCGAGGCGCCGGCCGCGGACGAGGAGCGGGTAGAGCGCAGCCGCGCGGCGCGGCGAACGGAAGATCTGCCGCATCACGCGGTTGAAGGCGCCGTCCGGCGCCGTCAGGACCGCCAGGTGCCGCATCGCCGCCTCGCCGTGGAAGACCTGCTTGCCGTGCCGCACGATCATGCCTTCGTCGAGGTCGTAGCCCCTGGCGACCACCTCGGCAACGGCGGCCGCGTCGGAGCGCGCATTGATCAACCGGACATGCCCGACCTCGCGGCGAAGCCGGGTCAGCCTGACATAGGACGCGCAGAACGGGCATTCGCCGTCGTAGATGATCTCGATGTCCGGGTCACCTGCGGCCATGAACGTCTCTCCGGTTTCCAAGTGCCCTATGGAATAACGTGACCCGCCTGCACGTTATTCCAATGTAAGTTGCACATCGAACGGAGCAGGGACATGGATGTGACGGTCGATCGGCAAGCCCTCCTGCCGCGCGCAGCCGCCGCGCTGTCGCGGCCGGTCTCGGCGCAGTCGCTCGCAGTCTTCCGAATCGCGATAGGTGCCCTTCTGGCGCTCGATTGCTGGCGCTTCATCGCGCACGACCGGATCTACAGATACTACGTCCAGCCCGAGTTCCACTTCACCTATCCGGGTTTCGGATGGGTGTCGCCGTTGCCCGAGCCCTGGATCTATCTGGCGTGGCTCACCATGGGCGCGCTTGCCATCCTCGTGATGGTCGGCCTGTTCTACCGGCTGGCGATCATCGGGCTCATGGTCGTCTTCACCTACTTCTTCCTGCTCGACCGGGCGGAGTACCTCAATCACTTCTACCTCGTCATCCTGTTCCTGTTTCTGCTCTGCTTCCTGCCGGCGCACCGGGCCTGGTCGCTCGACGCGCAGCTCCGACCCGGCCGAGGTCCGGCCGTCGTCCCCTATGCCGCGGTCTTCATCCTGCGCGCGCAGATGGAGATCATGCTGATCTTTGCGGGGCTGGTGAAGATCACGCCCGACTGGCTCGCGGGCGAGCCTCTCGGGCTCTGGCTCCGGGCGCAGGCCGACGAGTTTCCGCTTGGCTGGCTCTTCCACTACGATGCCGTGATCCTCGCCGGCACCTGGGGCACGATCCTCCTCCATGTCCTCGGCGCGCCGCTGCTTCTCTGGAAGCGCACGCGGCTCGTGACCTTCCTCGTCTACTGCGTCTTCCACTCGGCCAACGCGGTCTTCTTCAACATCGGCATCTTTCCCTGGCTGACCATCGCGGCGACGACGATCTTCTTCGCACCGGACTGGCCGGGGCGGCTTCTCGCCCGGCTCGGGCGCGTGCGGCCGGTGCCTCCGGCCGTCACGTCGGTGCCGGTGCCGGTGCCGCTGTCCCGTGCCGCGATTGCCGCCATCGCTGTCTGGATCGGCGTGCAGCTCTACCTTCCCATCCGGGCCGCGTTCTTCCCGACCGACGTGCGCTGGAGCGGCGACGGCCACGAACTGTCCTGGCGGATGCGGATCTTCGATCGCGACGCGCAGGGCACATTCTACGTGACCGCCGCCAATGGCGATGTCTGGGCGGTGAAGCCCGAGGAGTTCCTGACCGCGCGCCAAGCCGGCAAGATGCTCGTGCGGCCCGACATGATCCATCAGTTCGCCGGCTATCTCGACCGCGTCTGGCAGGAGGCCGGCTACGGCGATGTCGCGGTGCGGGCCGAGATATCAAAGTCGCTGAACGGCCGGCCGCCGCAGCCTTTCGTCGATCCGGCCGTGGATCTCAGCGCCGTCGCGTTCAACAATTTCGGCCCCGACCCGTGGGTCGTGCCGCTCGATCTGCCGGTCTGGGGCATCCGCGACAACCGGCTCGGTCGTGAGTTCGCCGACGGTGCGGCCAACTGAGCGCGCCAGCCCGAGTGGGCCGGTTCCCTCGCCTACTCGGCGGCCCAGCCGGAGACGGCCTTGACCTCGCAGAAGTCCTCGAGGCCCCAGATCCCGCCTTCGCGCCCGTTGCCGGAGGCCTTCATGCCGCCGAAGGGTGATCCGGCGCCGCGCGACTTCCCGTTCATTTCCACCATGCCCGAGCGGAGCCGCCGGGCGAGGCGAACCCGACGCGCATCGTCCTGGCTCTGGACATAGTTCGTCAGGCCATAGGGCGTGTCGTTGGCGATCCGCAGGGCCTCGTCCTCGCCGTCGAAGGGGATGATCGACAGCACCGGTCCGAAGATCTCCTCGCGCGCGATCGTCATGTCGTTCGTCACGTCGGCAAAGACCGTCGGGCGCACGAAATAGCCGCGGTTGAAGCCTTCCGGGCGGCCAAGGCCGCCGGCCACGAGCCGCGCGCCCTCGTCAATGCCCTTCTGGATCAGGCCCTGGATCTTCTCGAACTGTGCCGCGCTGACGACCGGGCCGATATGCCGGCCCGGCTCGTGCGCCGACCCCACCGCCGTGGCCTTCGCCGTCTCGGCCGCGATCTCGACGGCGCGGTCGTAGACCGACCGTTCGACCAGCATCCGCGTCGGTGCATTGCAGCTCTGGCCGGAATTGTTGAAGCAATGCCGCGCGCCGCGGGCGACCGCCTTGTCGTCGGCATCGGCGAAGATCAGGTTCGCGCCCTTGCCGCCGAGTTCCAGATGCACCCGCTTCAGTGTGTCGGCGGCGGCCTTCGAGATCGCGATACCGGCGCGGGTCGACCCCGTGAAGCTGACCATGTCGACGCCCGGATGTGCCGAAAGCTGGCTGCCCACGCCCGCGCCGTCACCGTTCACCAGATTGAAGACGCCGGGCGGAAAACCCGCCTCGTCCACGAACTCGGCGAAGAGCAGTGACGAGAGCGGCGCGATCTCGGAAGGCTTGAGGACCATCGAGCAGCCGACCAGCATGGCGGGCACCGCCTTGAGGGTGACCTGGTTCATCGGCCAGTTCCACGGCGTGATCATGGCGACGACGCCCACCGCCTCGTAGATGATCCGGTCGCCGGGAGCGTGCGGCCCCAGCGGGCGCTCGAACTCGAAGCTGTCGAAGGCGGTCAGGAAGTTCTTCGCGTGCCAGTCGAAGCAGGGTGCCTGGCTGTCCCGTGCCATGTCGATCGGTGCGCCCATCTCGAGGCTGATCGCCTGCGCCATCTCCTCCGAGCGATGCCGGTAGACGTCGAAGAGCTTCGCGACCAGCCGGCGCCGCTCCGCCGGCGCGGTTCCGAAGGCCCAGCCCTCGAAGGCCGCCCGCGCCGCGGCGACGGCCGCGTCGGTGTCCGCCTGCCCACCGAGCGAAATCACGGCGCAGGGGCCCTCGGTCGAGGGGTCGATCACCTCCAGGTCGTTCCGCGCAGCCGGCGAGACCCAGTGCCCGTCGATGTAGAACTCGCGTTTCTCGATCATTTCCGCCTCCGTCCGGGTTGGCGGGCACAGTGTCACCCGCCCCGCGGAGTCGCAAGCTGCCCACGTCTGCGGGAATGCCGTTTCGCTGCCTTCCGTTCCGCCGGAACGGCGTTGGCCCCGCCCGGCGACCCGTGGCACGCACGGCCTTTTTCCCGAACCGCCCCCGTGCACGACAGGCGGTGAAGGTATATCTCTGGTCCGAAGACAGACGTCAGAGGAGACCGCCATGGGACTTCGCATCAACGATATCGCCCCCGACTTCACCGCCGAGTCGACCGAAGGCACGATCCGCTTCCACGACTGGATCGGCGACGGTTACGCGATCCTGTTCTCGCATCCCCGGGACTTCACGCCGGTCTGCACGACCGAGTTCGGCGCCGTGGCGCAGCTCGCGCCCGAGTTCGAGAAGCGCAGGACGAAGGTGATCGGCGTGTCGGTGGACAGCGTCGACGACCACCTCAAGTGGAAGCGCGACATCGAGGCCTTCGCGGGCGCCCCCGCCAACTTCCCGATCATCGACGACACGGCGCTGGCCGTCTCCAAGGCCTACGACATGCTTCCGGCGGAGTACTACCTGCCGCAGGAGGGCCGGACGCCCGCGCATTCGGCGACGGTGCGGACGGTCTACATCATCGGGCCCGACAAGAAGGTGCGCTTGACGATGACCTATCCGATGTCGATCGGGCGCAACTTCGCTGAAATCCTGCGCGCGCTCGATGCCGTCCGGGCGACCGACGGGGTTCCCTTCGCGACGCCGGCCAACTGGGTGCCGGGCCAGGACGTGATCGTGGCGCTCAGCGTCCCGACCGAGGAGGCCAAGCAGCGCTTCCCTGACCTCGACATCAAGTTGCCCTACCTGCGCTACACCAAGCAGCCGGCCTGAGCGCCGGACCGGCAGGGGCCGTCCGGCCCCTGCCGCCGCTATGCCTCCGCGCTCTTGGGATGCAGAACGATCGGCGTGCCGAGCGCGACCCTGGCGTACAGATCCTCGACATGCTGGTTCACCAGCCGGACGCAGCCGTTCGACACCGCCGACCCTATCGTCCAAGGCTCGGGCGTTCCGTGGATCCTGAGGAACGTATCGCCCCGCCCCGGCGAGAACAGATAGAGCGCACGCGAGCCGAGCGGGTTGGCGGGGCCGCCCGGCATTCCCTCGGCCCACTGGGCATAGGCAGCGGGGTTTCGGGCGATCATCTCGTCGGTCGGCCGCCAGGTCGGCCATTCCTTCTTCGCGCCAAGGTGGAAGATCCCCTGTTCGTAGAGGTCGCCCCGACCGATCCCGACCCGGTAGCGGATCGCCTTTCCGTCGGCGAGCGTCAGGTAGAGGCTGAAGTTCGTCGGGTCGACATGGATCTCGTTGGGCGCGAAGTTCGCGCGGATCCGCACGATCACCGGTCGCCAGTCTTCGGGGACGGCCCAGCCAGCCGGCGCCTGAGCGACCGCGGGCAGTGCGGATACGGCCAGAACGGCACCCGCCGACAGCAGGACTTCACGTCGTCCGATCATGCTCTTCCCCCGTTAACAACGCCGGCCTAACCTGACCGAATCGCAGACGATCCAGATTATGCCGGAGGTTCCCGCACTTCCGGCCCTCACACCCGCGCGAGGGGATATGTTGCGTGACATCGGCGCATCACCGCGACCCGCTGAAGCCCAACGGAAAGGGCCCCGGCATCGCTGCCGGGGCCCGGTACTTCATGCCGGAAGAAGGGGTCAGGCGTCGGCCTCTTCCTTGTCGGCCTGCTCCTTGGTCAACTCCTTGCCGGTCTCCTGATCGACGATCTTCATCGACAGCCGCACCTTGCCGCGATCGTCGAAGCCCAGCAGCTTGACCCAGACTTCCTGGCCCTCGGTCAGCGCATCCGACGGATGGTTGAGCCGCTTCGGAGCGATCTGGCTGACATGGACCAGCCCGTCGCGCTTGCCGAAGAAGTTCACGAAGGCGCCGAAATCGACCAGCTTGACGACCTTGCCCTTGTAGACCTTGCCCTCCTCGGGCTCGGCCACGATCGAGTAGATCATGTCGTAGGCCTTCTGGATCGCCTCGGCATTGGCCGACGCGATCTTGATGACACCGTCGTCGTTGATGTCGACCTTGGCGCCCGAGACCTCGACGATCTCGCGGATGACCTTGCCGCCCGAGCCGATCACTTCGCGTATCTTGTCGGTCGGGATCGTCATCGTCTCGATCCGCGGGGCGTGCGCCGAGAACTCGGTGCGGCCCTGGCTCAGCGCGCTGGCCATCTCGCCCAGGATATGCATCCGGCCGTCCTTGGCCTGCGCCAGCGCCTGTTTCATGATCGCCGGCGTAATGCCTGCGACCTTGATGTCCATCTGCAGCGAGGTGATGCCGTTCGCGGTGCCGGCGACCTTGAAGTCCATGTCGCCCAGGTGGTCCTCGTCGCCGAGGATGTCCGTCAGCACCGCCCACTTGCCGTCATCCTCGAGGATGAGGCCCATGGCCACGCCGGCGACCGGCGCCTTCAGCGGTACGCCCGCATCCATCATGCTGAGCGAACCGCCGCAGACCGATGCCATCGACGACGAGCCGTTCGATTCGGTGATCTCCGAGACGACGCGGATCGTGTAGGGGAACTCGGTCGGCGCCGGCAGCACCGCCTGAAGCGCCCGCCAGGCGAGCTTGCCGTGGCCGATCTCGCGCCGGCCGGGCGGGCCGAAGCGGCCGACCTCGCCCACCGAATAGGGCGGGAAGTTGTAGTGCAGCAGGAAGTTCGAGCGGAAGTTGCCGTGCAGCGCGTCGATGATCTGCTCGTCCTCGCCGGTGCCGAGCGTGGTGATGACCAGCGCCTGGGTCTCGCCCCGGGTGAACAGGGCCGAGCCGTGGGTGCGGGGCAGGATGCCGACTTCCGAGACGATCGGGCGCACGGTCTTGGTGTCGCGCCCGTCGATCCGCTTGCCCGCCTTCACGATGTCGCCGCGCAGCACGGCCGATTCAAGCTTCTTGAACGACGCCCAGAGGTTCGCGTCGGCAAGCTCCTCCTCGGTCAGGCCCGCCTTGACCGTGTCGATCGCAGCCTCAATCGCGTGGGTCCGGGCCTGCTTGTCGCGGATCGCGAAAGCCTCGCGCATCTTCGCCTCGCCCAGGCTCTTCACCCGGGCGGAGAGAGCCGAGTAGTCGGCCGGCTGGAAGTCGAAGGGTTCCTTGGCGGCGGCCTCGGCAAGGTCGATGATCAGGTCGATCACCGGCTGCATCTGGGCGTGACCGAACTCGACAGCGCCCAGCATCTCGTCCTCGGACAGCTCATAGGCCTCCGATTCCACCATCATCACGGCGTCCTTGGTGCCGGCGACCACGAGGTCGAGCCTCTGCTCGGGCTTGGTGCGAAGCTGGTCCATGTCGGCGACGTCCGGGTTCAGGACGTATTCGCCGTTCGAGAAACCGACGCGCGCCGCGCCGATCGGGCCCATGAAGGGCACGCCCGAGACGGTCAGCGCCGCCGAAGCGGCGATCATCGCGACGATGTCGGGGTCGTTGACGAGGTCGTGCGAGAGCACGGTGCAGATCACCAGCACCTCGTTGCGGAAGCCCTCGACGAAAAGCGGCCGGATCGGCCGGTCGATCAGGCGCGAGGTCAGAACCTCCTTCTCGGACGGGCGACCCTCGCGCTTGAAGAAGCCGCCGGGCACCTTGCCCGCGGCGTAGGTCTTTTCCTGGTAGTGGACGGTGAGCGGGAAGAAGTCCTGCCCCGGCTTCGCCTCCTTGGCGAACGTCACGTTGGCCATGACGGAGGTCTCGCCCAGCGTGGCGATGACCGAACCATCGGCCTGGCGGGCAACCTTGCCCGTTTCCAGCGTGAGCGTTTCATGGCCCCACTGGATCGATCTCTTCGTTTCGTTGAACATCTAGCGTTTCCTGTCTGGGAGCACTCCCGGGCGGTCCCGGGTCTCCCGTTGCGTGGCGGCCCCATTGCCGCCGACCCCTTCATCATTCCATGCGCCGGGGCCGTGGCGTCACGTCTCAGATGCGCGGGCGATACAGGAAACTCGCCCGAATGGAAAGCGCCGATCCGCAGTGGTCCTGCGCGGCAGCCAGGTCCGCTCCGCCCCCGTCAGGGGCAGGAATTCCGCAATGGCGCGGCGCCGCGATCAGGTGCATGATCGCATTCATTGTTGATGCTCATTTTTGAAACCTTGCGGCCCCTGCGGCTCGACACGAGCCATTCAAAGGCCGCATCCATTTCTGGAGAACCTCATGCCCGCCTGCATTGAATGGGCCGAAGAACGTACCGAGGAATGCAACAACTGGGAGGACCAGGGCTACAGCGACTGCTCCCAGTTCCGCGAGGACTGCTGCGACTGGTGGCCGTGCAGCTGGGCCTGCGAAGTCGTCTCGTGGGTCTGCGTTGCCTTCGTCTGGGTGGCGAAGTGGGTCTGCGTCGGCTGGACGGTCATCACGACAGCGGTCTGCGTGCTGTGGGACATCGTCACCACGATCGTCAACGCAATCCTGGTCACGCTCGAATCGATCCTGGGGTGGGTGCTCTCCGCGATCGCCTTCGTGATCGAACTCATCCAGGCGATCCCGATCCTCGGCACGCTGATCCGCTGGGTTCTCAACGCCGTGACGTTCGTGGTTTGGACCATACTGAGCCTTGGGGATGCGCTGCTCGGGCTGATCGGCATCCGCCCCGAGAAGATCCTGCGCGTCTGCACCGTGATCCTGCGCGACGAGCGCGGCAGCGCGGTCGCTTCCGACGAGTTCGCGCGCCAGATCCTGCAACTCGCCGCCGACGTCTACAAGCGCGACGCGAACATCCGCATCGTGCCGCTCGGGCCATTCCGGTACGCCACGGGATTCGCGCCGGCCGGGACGGTCGATTCCAGCTGGTTTTCGGTCAATGACGGCCCGAGCGATGCCGACGTTCTCGACGTGCCCTGCAACGCCGGCGGCGCAGCGGCGGACTGGGGGCTGACCGGATCGAAATTCCAGCTTCTTGCCAGTGTAAGGTGCTTCTTCGGCGCGTGGCGGCGCGTCACCGGCTACGGCGCTCCCGTGTCCTGTTTCATCATCCGCTCGGTTCCGGGCGCGCTGGGCTGCGCGCTCTGGATCACCGACTATGCCACGATCGTGGGCGAGCAGACGCCGGTCGGCGGCACGCCGACCAGCCCGCGGGTGCTTGGCCACGAGGTCGGCCATGCCGGCAACCTCTGGCACGTCTGCTCGGACGACGACCTGCGCAACCTGATGGGCACGTCCGGCGCCTGCAGCCCCGCCGGGGCGGAGCCCGACAGGGCGAACCCGCGGATGAGCAACTGGCAGGTTCTGCTGGTTCGCGCCTCGAAACACGCCACGTACTTCTGACCGGAGCGACCCGACATGAAAGCGAGAACTCAGATCATCGACCATCCCGACGCGCTGTCACGGCTCTCGGTCCTCCCGGGCAAGCGGATGCCGGGGGCAGGACGGATCGAGATCGACGACGCGGCGCTCGACGCGGCGACCCGTGCCGACCTCGAAGCACGTCTCAACGGCCGCTATTTCGCCTGTGGCTGTGCCGAGGGCGCCATCGGCCTGACCGCCGGCGTTGCAGTTGCCGCGGTCGCGCTGGCGGCAGGCGGCGGAGGCTGGCCAAGCCTCGGCCTTGTCGCTGTGCCGGTCGCGGGCCTGCTGGCCGGCAAGGCCGTGGGCCTCGTCCGGGCCGAAGCGCGGCTGAAGGAGACCGTGAGGGAGATCAGGCAGAAGTGGCCGGGTGCAAAGCGCCCATCGCCCGATGGCTGGGCCTGCGGCTGAAGGTACGCGAGCCCGGCCCGGGTCAGGCGACCGGCCGCCCGCGGCCGGTCGCATCCGTTGCAGCCCCGGATCTCAGCGGCGCAGGCCGAGCTTCTCGATCAGCGTCTGGTAGCGCGCCTCGTCCTTGCGCTTGAGGTAGTCGAGCAGCTTGCGGCGCAGGGCGACGAGCTTCAGGAGGCCGCGGCGCGAGTGGTTGTCCTTCGCGTGGGTCTTGAAGTGTTCGGTCAGCGTCGCGATCCGCGAGGACAGGACGGCGACTTGCACCTCGGGCGAGCCGGTGTCGCCGGCCTTGGTGCCGTATTCCTTGATCAGCTTTGCCTTCTCGGCGGTCGTGATCGACATCGGGGTCTCCTTTCAGGAAAAAGGGATGGCGCAAGCCGGGATGTCGTCCAGCAGGGCCCGTGGAGAAAGCCGCCCGCAGTCCGGCGGCTGCGCGCATATAGGCGAAAACCCCGGCCGTGGGAAGGGTCGCATCGCCATGGTTCGGAACGAGGCGCGACCCCTCGGCGCGCGCCCGCAGGTCATGCGCCCTCGAGGTGGGCATTCTTGGCGCTCCGGCGGTGTGCGCACGGCCGGCTGACCGGCCGGCGACGCTAGGCCGCCGGCGCGTCCCCGCCCTCTGGCGAGAGCGTGATCGCCGCGGCGGAGAGCCAGCCGCCGGCGCCCTTCACGATTGCCACGGCGAGGCCGTCGGCGAAGACGACGGCGTCGTCGCCGTCCGTCGGATCGGGCGCGACCGAGACCGTCGGTTCGCCACCCTCGGCCGGGTTCCAGCTGAGGACGAGCGCGTCCTGCGACGGATCGAAGTCGGCGATGACGGCCGGGCCGCCATCCGCCCCGAAGCCGATGTCAAATGTGTCCGCGCCCGCCCCGCCCGTCGCCCAGTCATCGGGGCCGACCAGCAGGACATCGTCGCCGTCGCCGCCGTTCAGGTAGTCGCGGAGGGCAGCCTCGAACGCGTCGTCCCGGCCATCAAGCGTGTCGTTGCCAGCGCCGCCGAACAGGGCGTCCGATCCCGCCCCGCCCGAGAGGAGATCATCGCCGTCGCCGCCCAGCAGCGAATCGTTGCCCCCGCCGCCGGAGAGCGTGTCGTGGCCTGCGCCGCCGACGGCCGAATCGTTGCCGGCGCCGCCGGACAGCACATCGTCGCCGCTGCCGCCGAGCAGCGTGTCGTCGCCCTCGCCGCCCCCAAGGCTGTCGTCGCCTTCGTGGCCGGCGAGCGTGTCGTCACCCGCGCCGCCGTCAAGGGCATCGTTGCCGGGATGGCCGGCCAGACTGTCATCGCCCGCCCCGCCAGCGAGCGTATCGTCGCCCGAACCGCCCTCCAGCATGTCGGCGCCGCCGGTCCCCGCCAGGCTGATCGGCGCGCCGCCCGGGAGCAGCGGCGGAAGATCGGTGCTTTCGATGTCGGGCAGGAGCGGCGTGTCGGGCAGCTCCTCGGCGGGGCCGGCCGGCATCGCGGGAGCGTCGTCGAGCACCGGGCCGAGGATGCCGCCCTCCGCCATGTCCGTCCCGTCGCCGGCCGGTGCTCCGCCGGGTTCGTCGGCCTCGGCATCGGGCAGCAGGATGTCGCCCTGCACCCCACCGGCCGGATCTTCCAGGCCCCCTGCATCGCTGACGGGGTCGTCCGGAGGGCCTGCCGGGTCGAAGGAGCCGGCCGCGTTCGTCGCCGCAGCCGTCGCCATGCCGGAGCCCGGGCCATCGGCCACCGCGAAATCGAGGGGCGAGCTCTCGGCCCCAGCAGCCGGCGCTTCGGCATCGGCGGTATCGGCGGCGCTGTCGTCCTGGTCCTCGTCGTTCTCGGCGTCGGACGAGAAGTCGAACATCGCGCCCGCAGCCACCGCGCCGAGCAACCCGGCCATGAGAAGAAGCATGATCTGCCACCTTTCGTCACCCCACCGGCCATGGCGGGCGGGCCGCGAAAGGCAGCCTACGCTCGACCGCGTGCCGGGGGGTTAATGGCCGGCCGTCGCGGCGGTGAAATCCGTGCGGATGGTTAAGGCCGTGTTCCCTGCGCGCGCTCTCAGGCGACGGCGCGGAAGAACGGCAGGAAGGTGTCGAGGACAGCCTCGGGGTTCTCCTCCATCACGAAATGGCCCGAACGGCACGCGGCGTCTTTGACCGCGTCGGCCCAGCGCCGCCACGCTTCGGCAGGGTCTCCGGTGCTGGCCGGAAAGCCATCCTCGGCCCAGAGGAAGCGGAGCGGCGCGCCGATCCGGCGACCGGCCGCCCGGTCCTCGTCGTCGAGCAGGCGGTCGGTCGTCGCGCCGGCGCGGTAGTCGGCGCACATCGCCGCAAGCCGGGCAGGGTCGCGCGCCTGGGCAAGGTAGCTCTCCAGCGCCGCGGCCGGAAACGGTGCCAGCGACTTGCCGAAGGTCCAGCTCTGCAGCGTATGCCGGAAGTAGGCGTCGGGATCGGCCCCGATCATCCGCTCGGGCAGCGGCGCCGGCTGCGCGAGAAACGTCCAGTGATAGGCCTTGAGGGCAAGTTCGGCAGTCCAGGCCGCCCAGAAATCGCCGGTCGGAACGATCTCGATGATGCCGATCCGCCGGACCCGGCCGGGGTGGTCGAGCGCCAGGCGGTAGGTCACCCTTGCGCCGCGGTCATGGCCGAGGATCATCGCGCTCCCGGTGCCGAGCGCGTCCATCAGGGCGACGATGTCGGCGGCCATCCTGCGCTTGGAATAGACCGTGTGGCCGGCATCGTCCGGCGGCGCGTCGCTTTCGCCGTAGCCCCGCAGGTCGGGGACGATGGTGTGGAACTCGCGGGCGAAGACCGGTGCGACGCGCGACCAGCAGAGCCCGTTCTGCGGATAGCCGTGGAGCAGGATCAGCGTCGGGCCGACGCCCGCTTCCTGCACGGAAAGCGAGATCGGGCCGACATCGACGCGGCGGCGCGAGAAGCCTTCGATCTGCGGCATGGTCGTTCCTCCCGCCCGACCTTGGCGCCGTGCCGGCGGCCATGCAAGGCGCCCGGTCGGCGCAGCCGCCGCGGCGGCCGTCCGACCGGGCTGTCGGTGCGGCGTCCGGGGCGGGCTAGATCCATGGCTCGGGCGCTTGGCCATAGCCGATATAGAGCGGATGCCGGGGGTGGCCGTCCTTCGACAGACCGAGATGGTGCAGCGGCCGGCCGGCGGCGCGCAGCAGGCGCTCGACCGCCGGCCCGCGCGCCATATGCGCCCCATGCGTCCCCCAGGCGCAGACCACCGTATCCGCCCAGTCGGCGCTTTCGGCGATCGCACGATCATTGGTCGGGCCGACGGGGTCGGGCACGGCCCGCATGACCCGCGGGTCGGTCGCGCGGAAGGCGAAGATGTTCGTCACCCTGAATGCGCCGTAGCCGAGCGCCCGCGCGCGGCGTTCGCACCGCTCGACCGTGGGGTCGTTCTGCCGCTCGGTCGCGGTCGAGGGGTTCAGCATGATGAACAGCGCCCGCCGGCCGCCGGGCCGCCAGATGCGCGTCAGGAGATAGCGGTATCGCTCGCAGGGCGAGTAGACGGCGACCGACTCGGCGTCGCCCTTGCGATGGTCGCGGACCACCATCCCCTCGGCCGTCCAGTCGGTGCCGCTCACCGGTTGAAGACCCGGCCGGGATGCAGCACACCGCCGAAATAGCGGCCGACCGCCACCGCGCGGCCGCCATGCGAGGCCCAGGCCTCGTCGCCATAGCCGGCATGCAAGCCGACGACCTCTCCCGGATTGCCATTCCGCATCCGCGCCGCGCCCTCGTCCGTCGCCGGGAGTTCCGGCAGCCCGGCAAGGCCGGTCTCGAGCGGCAGAAGGAGCGCATCGAGCTCAGGCGTGCGGGCCAGCCGGTCGATCGCCTCGAGCGGCACGGCGGCGTCGAGCCGGAACGGCCCGGACCAGAGCCGGCAGAGGCGTTCGACATGGCCGAGGCATCCGAGCTTCTCGCCGAAGTCGCGGGCGATGGACCGCACGTAGCCGCCCTTGCCGCAGACCATCTCGAACGTCGCGAGATCGGGGGCGGGGATGTCGACCACCGCCAGGCTGTCGACCCAGAGCGGTCGCGGGCCGAGCGCGACAGCCTCGCCCGCCCGCGCCAGGGCATAGGCCCGCTCGCCGCCGACCTTCACCGCAGAGTAGCGCGGCGGGATCTGCTCGGTCGCGCCGGTGAAACCCGCAAGCAGCGCCTCGATCGCGGCCCGTGTCGGGCGGGCGTCGCTGGTGGCGATCATGGCGCCCTCGGCGTCGTCGGTGTCGGTCGCGGCGCCCCAGCGCACGGTGAAGCGGTAGCATTTGAGCGCGTCGGTGACGTAGGGCACCGTCTTCGTCGCCTCGCCGAGCGCCACGGCAAGCACGCCGGTCGCCGCCGGATCGAGCGTGCCGGCATGCCCTGCCTTCTGCGCGCCGAAGGCCCAGCGGACCTTGCCGACCACCGCGGTCGATGTCGGGCCGGCGGGCTTGTCCACCACGATCCAGCCGGAGATGTCGCGGCCCTTGCGGCGCCTAGCCATGTCGATCTGCCCCCGAAGCGGGTCGCCTGCTAGCCCGCGGCGCCGCCCGCTGTCAACCGGCCGGAACCACGACCCCGACGACGGGGCCCATCGGCAGGCCCGGGTCGAAGCGGCCGAGTTCGGGCGCGTAGAGCCGCGAGATGCTGCCGTCGAAGTAGAGCGCCTGCGGCAGCCCCAGCGCGTCGCGGAACAGGCGCGCGAACTCGTGGAACGTCACCGGGCGATCCGATATGGCGAAGACGGCGCGGCTGCCGTCTTCCGCCACGCCGACGCCGTTCCTGACATAGCGCGACGTGCTGTCGGGCAGGAACCGGGGATGCAGCGCGCCGTCCACCACAAGCATCGGCCCCGACTGGCTGGCGAAGCGGCAGGCTGGCGGATTGTCGGCGAATGCCCGGCTTTCGATGACCCGGTAGCCCGCCTCGCCGATGCAGAAGACGCCGTTGGGCAGCATGCCGAAGTTGCCGGGCCCGGCGGCCGTGACGAGCGCCGCGCGTTCCTCGCCCGACTCGACGAACAGCCCGACCGGGCGACGGTCGGCATGGTACATGCCCGCATTCATCGCGAAGCCCAGCCTCGCTTTCTCGGCGGCGAGGGTTTCCTCGATCCGGTCGAACGTGCCGAAGGCGCGGCCGTCAGGCGCATTGAGAAACAGGCGCACATCGTCGCCCGGCCCCGCCTCGCAGAGCACATAGCCGCGGCCCTCGTGGCTGAACGGCCGGCACGCCGCCTCGGCGCCGCCGGCAAAGGCAAGCAGGGCCGCGATCGCAAGGCTAGTCGTCAGCCGCATCGTCGGTGCCCAGGTCGCGTTGCACCCGTTCGTCGGAGAACAGGCGGCGGGTGTCGTCCAGCCGGTCGAACGTGTCGTCGAGCGCGAAGCGCAGGTCGGGCGCGAACTTGAGCGTCAGGGCCCTGCTCACGGCACGCCTGAGCTCGCCCCGGTTCCGCCGCAGCGCCGCCAGGGCCGCGTCGCGCCCTTCGCCGCCCAGCGGCAGCACATAGGCGGTCGCGACCTTCAGGTCCGGCGAGGCGCGGACCTCGGCTACCGTGATCGACATCCGGTTGAGCTCGGGGTCGTGGACGTCGCCGCGCTGCAGCGTCTCCGAAAGCGTCCGGCGGATCAGCTCGCCCACGCGGAGCTGACGCTGCGACGGGCCCGGCCCTTGGGAGAAGCGCGATTGTGCCATCGCCGCCGACTTAAGGCCTAGGGCGCGCCCCGACAAGCACGGGCTTTGCCTCGGCAGGCCGGATCGGCTAAGGAAGGTCCGTTTTTCGGGGGCGTCGGAGCGGGATCGTGGGGCAGCCGGGCATCGTGGTGACGGGCGCAGCGGGCCGCATGGGCCGGATGCTGATCCGCACGGTGCTCGAGAGCGCCGAGGCGCGTCTTGTCGCCTGCCTCGTACGCCCGGGGCACGACTGGATCGGCCAGGACATCGGCACCGTCATGGGCAGCGGCGCCGTGGGCGTGGCCGTGACCGATGATGCGCTCGCGGCCTTTGCCGGCGCCCAGGGCGTCCTCGACTTCACCACGCCCGCGGCGAGCGTGGAATATGCCGCCCTCGCTGCCCAGGCGAGGGCCGTCCATGTCGTCGGGACCACTGGGCTGTCGGAGGCCGATCTCGGCCGCCTTGACGCGGCGGCGCGCCATGCGGTCATCGTCAGGGCCGGAAACATGAGCCTTGGCGTCAACCTCCTCGTGGCGCTGACGAGGAAGGTGGCCGCCGCGCTGGGCGAGACGTTCGACATTGAAATCGTCGAGGCGCACCACCGGATGAAGGTCGATGCGCCCTCGGGCACCGCGCTGATGCTCGGCGCCGCCGCGGCCGACGGGCGGGGCGTGAGGCTGGAAGAGGTCGCCGACCGCGGCCGCGACGGCATGACCGGCGCCCGCGCCCCGGGCCGGATCGGCTTCGCGGCGATCCGCGGAGGCGACATCGTGGGCGAGCACGACGTGATCTTCGCCGGCGCGGGCGAGCGCCTCGTCCTGCGCCACGTCGCGACCGACCGGGCGATCTTTGCCCGGGGGGCACTCCGTGCCGCGCTCTGGGGCCAGGACCGCAAGCCCGGGCACTACGACATGGCCGATGTGCTGGGGCTCTGACCGCCGACGCGGATGATCCGCTTCAGCCCGGCGAACGTAAAGGCACGTGTTCCCACGCAAGGAGCCGTGCCATGCTGCCGAGATCGCCTTTGCCCGCCGCGCTCGCCGCCGCGCTTGCCACCGCCATCGCCGTGCCTGCCGCGGCCGATACGTTCGCCCGCATCGCCGACCGCGAGACCTTTCTCGGGACCGTGCAGGGCAAGGAGCTGCGCCTCGGTCTCTTCGACATCTCGCTCTACGTCCAGCCCGATGGCCGGATCGAAGGCGACGCGATGGGCTGGGGCGTGACCGGCACCTGGGAATGGCGCGACGGCTATTTCTGCCGCGAGATGGACTGGAGCGGATACCGCATCGCCCCGAACTGCCAATTGGTCGAGTCCGACGGGAACACGGAAGTGCGCTTCACCGTCGACCGCGGCGCGGGCCGCGCGGCTTCGTTCCGCCTCCGCTGACGATCAGAAGTCGATGGCGAGGCCCTTGAGCTCCCAGTCGCCGTAGCGCACCGGCTCCGGCCCGTCGCGTCCACCGAGTTCCGTCGGCATCGCGACGCCCACGGCGCGCCGCCGGCGCTCCTCGGCCTCGGCCAGTGCCCGGAGGGCGGCCGGAGGGAGGGGGATTTGCACGTCGTCGGGCATCGTGCCGGCTCCTTGTGAGGCGGTTCCTCCTGATATACGGCCGGTTGCCGGAACGGCAAGGGAGCGGACGTCATCGCCGGCGCAGGAACCCCTACCCGGGCAGTCGCCATCGCGCTGCTCGACGCGACGCTGGGCGAGGGCCGGTCGCTTGCGGAGCTTGCCGGCGACGCCGGGCCGCTCGCGCGGCTCGCCGACCCGGCCGAACGGGCGCGGGCGCAGCGGCTAGCGACCGAGACGCTGCGCCAGATCGCCCGTGCCGACCGGCTGCTCCGGCCGCATCTGCGGCGCCCGCCCGTGCTGTCGGTGCTGAACGCCCTGCGCCTCGCCACGGTCGAGATGCACGCCCTGGGCACGCCGGCGCACGCGGCCGTCAACGGCGCGGTCGCGGCGCTCCGCGCGCAGCGGCGCACGGCCCATGCCGCCGGCCTCGCCAATGCCGTGCTGCGGAAGGTGGCGGAGGACGAGGCGGCGTGGCGCGCCCTGCCGCCACCCGAACTGCCGGGCTGGCTGCGCGGACGGCTTCTCTCGGCCTATGGCGCACATGTCGTCGCGGAGATCGAGGCGGCGCACCTGGCCGGCGCGCCGCTCGACCTGTCGCCGAAGGATGGCGATGCGGCAGCGCTCGCCGCGCGACTCGGCGGCACCGTGCTTCCCAGCGGCAGCGTGCGGCTCGGGCGTCGCGAGCAGGTCCGCACGCTCGCCGGGTTTGCCGATGGGCAGTGGTGGGTGCAGGACGCGGCGGCGGCGCTGCCGGCGCGGATCCTCGCGCCACGGCCCGGCGAGCGCATCGTCGACCTCTGCGCGGCGCCGGGCGGAAAGACGATGCAGCTCGCCGCCGCCGGGGCGGCGGTCACGGCGGTCGACGCATCGCCTGACCGGACGGCCCGGCTGGCGGAGAATCTCGCCCGCACCGGCCTTGCCGCGCACCTCGTCGTGGCAGACGCCCTCGACTGGTGGCCCGACGCTGCCCCCGATGCGGTTCTCCTCGACGCGCCCTGCACGGCCACCGGCACGATCCGCCGTCACCCCGAGCTTCCGTTCATCCGCAGCAGCGCCGACGTCCGGCCGCTGGCGGCGCTGCAGGCCCGCCTTCTCGATCACGCGCTGGCGCTCCTGGCGCCCGGCGGGCGGCTCGTCTACTGCACCTGCTCGCTCCTGCCCGAGGAAGGCGAACACCAGGTCGCCTCGGTCCTCGACCGCAACCAGCACGTCCAGGTCGATCCCGGGGCCCTGCTGGTCCCGGGCGTCGCGGCCGAGTGGCGAACAGCCGAGGGCGGCCTGCGTCTGCGGCCCGATTTCTGGGCCGAGAGCGGCGGCATGGATGGATTCTACGTGGCAGTGCTCCGCAAGACCGGGTGCTGAGGCGCGTCCGGCGGTGACAAGGGGACGTGCCGCCGGCTATGGTGTTGCCGGGGCGGCAAGACCGGGCGCAATGCCTCGGGCGGACTTCAGGCAATGACGGGCACGACGGCTTCGGAACTCAGACGCTCGGCGCGCGCACGCCTGGTCAATCGCCTCCATGCGCGCATCGCCGCCTACACCGCGCCCGCTTCGGGCTTCGTCTCGCAGCCCGAGCCGCGCACGATCGGCAGCCACGCGCGGGGCAGGCAGATCCTCGCCGGCAACCTTCTTTTCGCGGGCGAGCTGGTCGAGGCGCCGGGACAGATGATCTGGGATGTCCCGGCCCCGAACCCCGCCTTCACGCTCGAGGTCCAGGGCTGCACCTGGCTCGACGACCTCGCCGCCGCCGGCCATGCCGGCGCTCGCAAGCTGGCGCAGGACTGGGTGTTCGGGTGGATCGAGCGCTACGGCCGCGGCATCGGCCCGGGCTGGACCCCGGAACTTGCGGCACGGCGGATGATCCGCTGGATCAATCACGCGCCCTACCTGCTGATGGGTCGCGAGGCCGAGGATCAGGCCCGCTTCTTCAGGTCGCTCGCGCATCAGACCGTCTATCTCGCGCGCCGCTGGAAGGTCTCTCCGCCCGGGCTGCCGCGCTACGAGGCGCTGACCGGGCTGATCTGTGCGGGTCTCGCGCTGACCGGGATGGAGGGCCGCGCCGAGCCGGCCATCGAGGCGCTGGCGCGCGAATGCGGGCGCGGGATCGACGAGCAGGGCGGCATCCCGACGCGCAATCCCGAGGCGCTGCTCGAGGTGCTCACCCTCTTCAACTGGGCCATTGCCGCGCTCGACGAGGCCAACCGGACACCCCCCAAGGCGATCAGGGCGGCGGTGGAACGCATCGCGCCGACGCTGCGCGCCCTGCGCCATGCCGATGGCGGGCTCGCCCGCTTCCACGGCGGTGGGCGCGGCGTCGAGGGGCGGCTCGATGCCGCGCTGGTCGCCTCGGGCGTCCGCAGCGCGCCGCGCCACGGCCTCGCCATGGGTTTCGCCCGCCTCGCCGCGGCGAGGACCACGGTCATCGTAGATGCCGCGCCGCCGCCGATGCGGTCCTCGGCAACAAACGCCCACGCATCCTCGCTGGCGCTCGAACTGACCTCGGGGCGCCGGCCGCTGATCGTCAGCTGCGGTTCCGGCGCGTCCTTCGGAAACGACTGGCGGCGGGCCGGCCGGGCCACGCCGTCGCACTCGACGCTCTGCATCGACGGGATGTCCTCGGCGCGGCTGATCCGCAGCACGACCCCTGCCGGCGAGGAGACCGAGCAGCTTGCCGACGGGCCGAGCGATGTCTGGTCCGACCGCGCCGACAGCGGCGCCGAGCTGCGCCTCTCGCTCAGCCACGACGGCTGGCTCGTGACCCACGGGCTGACCTGCTTTCGCGAACTGGCGCTGACCCGCGATGGCCGCGCCCTTGGCGGAGAGGACTCGCTCGTCGCGGTCTCGCCCGACGAGCGGCGGATGTTCGACTACCAGATGGACAGCGCGAACCTCGGCGGCATTCCTTTCAAGGTGCGCTTTCACCTTCACCCCGACGCCGACCCCGAGCTCGATCTCGGCGGCACCGCGGTCTCCATCGCGCTCAGGTCGGGCGAGATGTGGATCTTCCGGCATGACGGCGCTGCCGACCTTACGCTCGAGCCGTCGGTCTACCTCGAGTCGGGCCGGCTCAAGCCACGACCGACACGGCAGATCGTGCTTTCCTCCCGCGTCATCGACTATTCGGGCCAGGTAAGCTGGACGCTCGCCAAGGCTTTGGATACGCCCTCGACCCTGCGCGACCTTGAAACGGCCGACGCCGAGTCGGACGCAAGCTGAAGGACATCCCGATGGCCGACTGCGTGACCCCCCGCCGGGCCCTGATCTCGGTGTCGGACAAGACCGGGCTCGAGGCCTTCGCGCGGGCGCTGGCAGCGCGGCAGATCGAACTGCTGTCGACCGGAGGCACGGCGGAGGCGCTGCGCGCGGCCGCCATCCCGGTGACGGACGTCGCCGACGTGACGGGGTTCCCCGAGATGATGGACGGCCGCGTCAAGACGCTGCATCCGAAGATCCATGGCGGGCTTCTCGCGCTGCGCGACAATCCCGGGCATGTCGCGGCGCTGGAGGCACACAGCATCGCCCCGATAGACCTGCTGGTGGTGAACCTCTACCCGTTCGAGGCCACCGTGGCGCAAGGCGGCTCCCATGCCCTCGTGGTCGAGAACATCGACATCGGCGGGCCGGCGATGATCCGCGCCGCGGCGAAGAACCACGCCTTCGTGGCCGTGCTGGTCGATCCCGAGGACTACGCGGCTCTGCTCGCCGAGCTTGACGGGAACGACGGCGCGACAACGCGCGCGTTCCGCCAGAGGCTCGCGCTGACCGCCTATGGCCGGACCGCCGCCTACGACGCGGCGGTGTCGGGCTGGATGGCCGGGGTGACAGGCGAGGCGGCGCCGCGGCGGCGGGCCTTCGCCGGCACCCTCGCCCAGGCGCTGCGCTACGGCGAGAACCCGCACCAGTCGGCGGCCTTCTACCGCGACGGCTCGGACAGGCCGGGCGTGGCGACGGCGCGGCAGTGGCAGGGCAAGGCGCTGTCCTACAACAACATCAACGATACCGACGCCGCCTTCGAACTCGTGGCCGAGTTCGCGCCGCAGGAGGGGCCGGCCTGCGCCATCATCAAGCATGCCAATCCCTGCGGCGTGGCGTGCGGGCAGACGCTGCGCGAGGCCTATCAGCGCGCCCATGACTGCGACCGCACATCGGCCTTCGGCGGCATCGTCGCGCTGAACCTGCCGCTCGACCGCGCGACCGCCGAGGAGATCGTCGAGATCTTCACCGAGGTCGTCATCGCGCCCAGTGCCAGCGACGCCGCGCTCGAGGTCTTCGCGGCGAAGAAGAACCTGCGTCTGCTCACCACGTCCGGACTGCCCGATCCCCGGGCACCGGGGCTCGCGTTCCGCCAGGTGGCGGGCGGCTTCCTCGTGCAGGACCGCGACAGCGGCGACGTGGCGACCGCGGCGCTGCAGGTGGTGACGGCGCGCGCGCCGAGCGCGGCGGAGTTCGCCGACATGATGTTCGCCTGGAAGGTCGCCAAGCACGTCAAGTCGAACGCCATCGTCTATGTCCGCGACGGCGCGACCGTGGGCATCGGCGCCGGCCAGATGAGCCGGGTGGACTCGACCCGGATCGCGGCGCGGAAGGCCGCGGACATGGCCGCGGCGCTCGGCCTGCCGCACCCGCTCACGCAGGGCGCGGCCGTCGCGTCCGACGCCTTCTTCCCGTTCCCCGACGGGCTGCTCGCGGCCGCCGAAGCCGGCGCCACGGCGGTGATCCAGCCGGGCGGATCTGTCCGCGACGCGGAGGTCGTCGCCGCGGCCGACGCGGCGGGCCTCGCCATGGTGTTCACCGGCATGCGGCATTTCAGGCACTGAGATGCGGCTCGTGTTCCTGACAGGGCTTGCCGTCTTCGCGCTCGACCAGGCGCTCAAGTTCTACGTCGTGCACTACCTTCGCCTTGCCGAGCGGCTGGCGATCGACGTCCTGCCGCCGTTTCTCAACCTGCGCATGGCCTGGAACCGCGGCGTCAACTTCGGGCTCTTCGCGAACGATGCCGGGGCGATGCGCTGGGTCCTGATCGCGCTGGCGCTCGCCATCTCGGCCTGGGTCATCCTGTGGGTCCGCCGCGGCGCGCACCCCCGGGTCGTCCAGGTGGCGGCGGGCCTGCTGGTCGGCGGCGCGCTCGGCAACGTCGTCGACCGGGTGCTCTACGGGGCCGTCGCCGACTTTCTCAACATGTCGTGCTGCGGCATCCGGAACCCCTACGCATTCAACGTCGCCGACATCGCGATCTTCATCGGCGCGCTCGGCCTGGTGTTCTTCGCCGGGCGGGAGAAGACCCCGTGACGACCCCGGTCCGATGCGCTAAACGGTGTCCGACCGGGGGAAGGAACGGGCAGATGAGGCGCATCTTGGCGGCACGGCTCGGAGTGCTGGCTGCAGCACTGGCGCTTGCCGGGTGCTCCGGCGACCGCCAGCCGCAGCTGCTCAACGTGCGTTCCAACACCAACTCGCCCGACGAGTTCGCGATCCTTCCGACCAAGCCGCTGCAGCAGCCCGAAGACTACGCGAGCCTGCCCGAGCCGACGCCGGGCGGGCGGAACCGCGTCGACCCGACGCCGAACGAGGATGCGGTGGCCGCGCTCGGCGGCAACCCGGCGGCATTGGCACGGACCGGCGTCTCGGCGGGCGACGGCGCGCTCTTCGCGCATGCCACGCGCTACGGCGTGACCCCCGGCATCCGCGGCGAGCTTGCCGCGGCCGACCTCGACTACCGGCGCCGCAACGACGGCCGCCTGCTCGAGCGGGTGTTCAACGTAAACGTCTATTTTCGCGCCTACGGGCCGCTGAGCCTCGACCAGCATTCGGAACTGGAGCGGTGGCGCCTTTTGGGCGTTCGGACGCCCTCCGCGCCACCCGACCCCGAGGTCGAATACTGACCTCACATCTGCGTAGGCCTGCTTGAAGGCAGCCCCGCGCGGGGTACTTCTTGCCCGAACAGACAAGGGAGCCTTGCCGATGCTTCGCAGCCTTGCCGGCGCCGCCCTGATCGCCATGGCCGGTCCGCCCGCCGCGAGCGCGCAGGACGTGACGAGCTTCACCCTCGAGAACGGCATGGAAGCCGTGGTGATCGAGAACCACCGGGCGCCGGTCGCGGTGCACATGGTCTGGTACCGGGTCGGCGCCGCCGACGAGCCGCCGGGCAAGTCCGGCATTGCGCATTTTCTCGAGCACCTGATGTTCAAGGGTACCGACGATCGCGGTCCGGGCGAGCTTTCGGCCGTGGTGGAGCTGAACGGCGGGACCGACAACGCCTTCACATCGTGGGACTACACTGCCTACTTCCAGCGCGTGGCGGCCGATCGGCTGGAGTTGATGATGGAGCTCGAGGCGGACCGGATGCGCGACCTCGAGATGACCGAGGAGGACGTGCTGACCGAACGGCAGGTCATCCTCGAGGAGCGCAGCCAGCGCACCGAGAACGACCCGGGCGCGCTCTTCGGCGAACAGCGGCGCGCGGCGCAGTTCCTGAACCATCCGTACGGCATTCCGATCATCGGGTGGCGGCACGAGATGGAAGATCTGAGCAGGGACGACGCGCTCGACTTCTATCGCCGCTACTATGCACCGAACAACGCCGTGCTGGTGGTCGCCGGCGATGTCGATCCCGACGAGGTCCGCCGGCTGGCCGAAGAGCACTACGGCGCTTTGGTGCCCTCGCCGGGCCTCGTCGCCCGTGCCCGGCCCACCGAACCGCCGCAGCTTGCCGAGCGGCGGCTGACATTCGAGGACGCTCGCGTCGCGCAGCCCTACGTGCTGCGTACCTATCTCGCGCCCGAGCGCGACCCCGGCGCGCAGGAGCGCGCCGCGGCGCTGACCTATCTCGCCGAAATCCTCGGCGGCAACGGCGCGACCTCGGTCCTCGGCCGCGACCTGCAGTTCGAGACGCAGACCGCGATCTACACGAGCGCGTTCTACGACGGCAATTCGCTCGACCACGGGACCTTCGGCCTCGCCGTGATCCCCGCCCAGGGGGTCAGCCTCGAGGATGCCGAGGCGGCGATGGACCAGGCCGTCGCGGAGTTCTTGCGCGAAGGCATCGACGATACCCAGTTCGAACGCATCCGCTTCCAGATCCGTGCGGCCGAAATCTACGCGCAGGACGACATCCAGGGGCTGGCCCGCCGCTACGGCGAAGGGCTGACCACGGGCCTGACGGTTGCCGACATCCAGGGCTGGCCCGAGGTTCTGGACGCGGTGACGAAGGAGGACGTGATGGCTGCCGCGGCCGAGGTCTTCGACCGCCGCCAGGCCGTCACCGGCTGGCTGACACAGCCCGTCGCCACGGAGGCGATGCAATGATCCGCGTCGTCCTCGCGGCATGCGCCGCGGTCTGGCTCGCGCTGCCCGCCGCCGCGGCCGTCGAGATCGAGGAGGTGACCTCGCCCGGCGGCATCACCGCCTGGCTCGTGGAGGAGCCGTCGATCCCGTTCGTCGCGCTCGACATCCGCTTCAAGGGCGGGGCGAGCCTCGATGCGCCCGGCAAGCGCGGGGCGATCAACCTGATGACGGGCCTCCTCGAGGAGGGAGCGGGCGACCGCGACGCGCGCGCCTTCGCGGCCGAGGCCGAGACGCTCGCCGCGCGCTTCCGCTTCGATGCCTACGACGACAGCGTGGTGATCTCGGCGGAGATGCTGACCGAGACCCGCGACGAAGCGGTTGCGCTGCTCCGCTCGGCACTCGTCGAGCCGCGCTTCGATGCCGACGCGATCGAGCGCGTCCGCGGCCAGGTCCTGTCGATCATCCGCTCGGACGCGACCGACCCGAACGCGATGGCAAGCGCGCGCCTCGACGCAATCGCCTTCGGCGATCATCCCTACGGGAGCTCGCTCAACGGCACGCTGGAGAGCGTTGCGGTCCTGACGCGCGACGACCTGATCGCGGCGCAGGACCGGGTGATGGCCCGCGACCGGATGCATGTCGCCGCCGTCGGCGATATCACGGCAGAGGAACTTGGCCCGCTGCTCGACCGACTGCTGGGCGATCTGCCGGCCGAAGGCGCGCCGATGCCCGAAGCCGCACCGGTGATGCTCGACGGTGGCACCCATGTGATCGACTTCGGCGTGCCGCAGTCGGTCGTCATGTTCGGGCACGAGGGCATCGAGCGCTTCGACCCCGACTTCTTCCCGGCCTTCGTTCTGAACCAGGTTCTGGGTGGCGGCGGCTTCTCCTCGCGCCTGATGTCCGAGGTGCGCGAGAAACGCGGGCTGACCTACGGGATCGGATCCTACCTCGTGCCGATGGATCACGCCGCGCTCTATCTCGGCCAGTTCGCCTCGGCGAACGACCGGGTCGGTGAGGCGATCGAGGTGGTGCGGGCGGAGTGGGCGAGGGCCGCCGCCGAGGGCCTGACCGAGGACGAGCTTGACCGCGCCAAGACCTTCCTGACCGGCTCCTACCCGCTTCGGTTCGACGGCAACGCGAACATCGCGGGCATCCTCGCCGGGATGCAGACGGAAGGACTGCCGATCGACTACATCGAGACCCGGAACGCCGAGATCGAGGCGGTCACGTTCGAGGATGTGCGCCGGGTCGCTGCCCGGGTGCTGCGGCCCGAGGCGCTTACCTTTGTCATCGTCGGACAGCCGGAGGGGATCGAGCCGGCGAACTGACCTTGCCCGACTCGGCCGACGGCTGCTACAGATTGGGGTATGAACTCCGTCAGCCGCAATATGCGTGGTGCCGCCGATGTGGCGCGGCCGGTGATCCGCCAGCTTGACGAGGTGGCGGCCAACCGTATCGCGGCGGGCGAGGTCGTCGAGCGGCCGGCCTCGGCGGTAAAGGAGCTCGTGGAGAACGCGCTCGACGCCGGCGCGCACCGCGTCGCCGTCGACTATGCCGGCGGCGGCAAGGTGCTGATCCGCGTCAGCGACGATGGCTGCGGCATGACTGCCGACGATCTGCCGCTGGCGCTTGCACGCCACGCCACATCGAAGATCGACGGGTCGGATCTTCTCGATATCCGAAGTTTCGGCTTTCGGGGCGAGGCGCTGCCGTCGCTCGGCGCCGTCGGGCGGCTCAGCATCACGTCGCGGGCCGGTGGCGCGGCGGCGGCCATCACCGTACAGGGCGGCCGGATCGGCGCAGTGCGGCCGGCGGCGCTCTCGAAGGGCACGGTCGTGGAACTGCGGGAGCTTTTCTATGCGACGCCCGCGCGGCTCAAGTTCCTGCGAACCGACCGCGCCGAAGCCCAGGCCATCGCCGAAGTGGTCCGGCGCCTCGCGCTGGCCGAGCCCTACGTGGCCTTCACGCTCCGCGACGTGTCGGATGGCGACGGCCGCACCGTGCTTCAGGCCGCGGCCGAGACGGGCGACCTCTTCGATGCGCTGCACCGCCGGGTGGCCCGCATCCTCGGCCGCGACTTCACCGAGAACGCGCTGAAGGTCGAGGCAGAGCGCGAGGGGCTGCGCCTCAC
This sequence comes from uncultured Rhodobacterales bacterium, assembly GCA_964645155.1. Taxonomy (GTDB): domain Bacteria; phylum Pseudomonadota; class Alphaproteobacteria; order Rhodobacterales; family Rhodobacteraceae; genus CAZYBG01. The sequence continues at coordinate 34,708 of CAZYBG010000008.1, forward strand.
TGGCTATGCGGCGCTGCCGACCTATTCGCGCGGGGCCGCGGTGGCGCAGCACCTCTTCGTCAACGGCCGCCCGGTGCGCGACAGGCTGCTGCTCGGCGCCTTGCGGGCCGCCTATGTCGACGTCCTGCCGCGCGACCGGCATCCGGCGGCCGTCCTCTTCATCGACTGCGAGCCGCGGCTGGTGGATGTGAACGTCCATCCCGCCAAGGCCGAGGTCCGGTTCCGCGAGCCAGGTCTCGCGCGCGGTCTGGTCGTCTCGGCGCTGCGCCATGCGCTGGCGGGCGCCGGGCACCGCGCCTCGAGCACCCTCGCCGGGGTCGCACTCGGCGCATTGCGGCCAGAGCAGGAGCGGGGCGCGCGGGTCTACCAGATGGACCGTCCGCCATCGCCCGGCAGCCTGCGGGCGGCCTATGCCGCTCAGGCACCGGGATTTGCCGAGACCGCGCCGGTCATGGCGCGGGTCGAGGAGCCCGTGGCGGCCGACGAGGCGCAGCCGCTCGGCGCCGCCCGGGCGCAGCTCCACGGCACCTACATAGTCGCGCAGACGGCCGACGGGATCGTCCTCGTCGACCAGCATGCCGCGCACGAGCGGCTGGTCTACGAGCGGCTGAAGCGCCAGCGCGCCGAAGCCGGCGTCGCGCGTCAGGCCCTCCTCATCCCCGAGGTCGTCGACCTCGCGCCGGACGAGGTCGCCCGGCTGATGGACCTCGCAGACGACCTCGCCCGCCTCGGCCTGGTGATCGAGCGGTTCGGAGGCAGCGCGGTCGTCGTGCGCGAGACGCCCGCGATCCTCGGCCGCGTCGATGCCGCGTCGATCCTGGGCGACGTGCTTGACGAACTCGCCGACGACGGCGAAAGCCGTGGTCTCGGCGCCCGCATGGATGCGGTGCTGTCGCGCCTCGCCTGTCACGGATCGGTGCGGGCGGGCCGGCAGATGCGCGCCGAGGAGATGAACGCGCTTCTGAGGGAGATGGAGGCGACGCCGCATTCCGGCCAGTGCAACCACGGCCGGCCGACCTATGTGGAGCTCAAGCTCTCCGACATCGAGCGGCTCTTCGGACGCACATGATCGAGATCGCGGGACAGGTCTACGGGTTCGACGACCCGATCGTCATCGCGACCCTCGTCGGCGGGGCCCTGGTGCTTCTGCTCTTCGTCCTGCTGTTCATCGCCGTCCGCCGCGCGGGCCAGTCCGCAAGGCTGGCCGAACCCGTCGCCCGCGAGCTTGGCCATCTCGGGCAGCGGGTCCAGATGCTGTCGGACGGCCAGCAGCAGCTCTCGGGCGGACTGACCCATGTCAGCGAAGCGCAGGCAGCCGCCCAGGCGCGGATGCTGCAGCTTCTGGAGCACCGGCTGCAGACGGTCACGCACGCAATGACCGAGAACCTGCAGGGCTCCGCGCAGCGCACGGCACGAAGTCTGGGCGAGCTGCAGCAGCGGCTCGAGACGATCGACCGGGCGCAGGCCAACATCGAGAAGCTCTCGGGCAATGTGCTGTCGCTCCAGGACATCCTGTCGAACAAGCAGACCCGCGGCGCGTTCGGCGAGATCCAGCTGCACGACATCGTCGGCAAGGCGCTGCCGCCGGACGCCTTTACCATGCAGGCGACGCTGTCGAACGGGCGGCGGGCGGATTGCCTGATACACCTGCCGAACCCGCCGGGGCCGATCGTCGTCGACGCCAAGTTCCCGCTCGAGGCCTACGAGGCGCTCCGCGCCGCGAAGACCGAGCGCGAGATGCAGGAGGCCGCGCGCCTCCTGCGGACCGCCGTCCGGGCGCATATCCGGGCCATCTCCGAGCGCTACATCCTCGAAGGCGAGACAGCCGATGGCGCCCTGATGTTCCTGCCTTCGGAAGCGGTCTATGCCGAACTCCACTCGAACTTCGCCGATGTCGTGCGCGAGGGCTTCGCGGCGCGCGTCTGGATCGTCTCGCCTACCACCTGCATGGCGACGCTCAACACCATGCGCGCAGTGTTGAAGGATGCGCGGATGCGCGCGCAGGCGGGTGTGATCCGGCGCGAACTCGCATTGCTGCATCAGGACGTCGACCGGCTCGGCACCCGGGTCGAGAACCTTGATCGCCACTTCGGCATGGCCGCGAAGGACATCGAGGAGATCAAGGTTTCGGCCGACAAGGCGGGGCGCCGCGCCCAGCGCCTCGACAGCTTCGATTTCGACGAGCTTTCGGCTGATGCGCGGGAGCCTCTGGCACGGCCGGCCGAGTAGGCGATTCGCGTCCGGCGGCCTCGAACCACTACCTTCCCGCGCAACATGAATGTGTTGCGCAACCGTTGGATGAAACCTGCCAATACTCGTGGACCGGTCCGCTGTCGCTAGGCGACTGTTTCCAAATGGAAAGCTGCCGTAGGCGAACGGGATCGCGTTCAGGCCATTTTATGGCCAAGATCATACAGCGAACATCCGAGTTGCGCCCGCGCGCGGAGTGCGCGCCGGGCCTGTGCTACTTACGAGGAGACGCGCGATGGTTGATGGCGCCAAAACAGGGTATTCGCGCGACAGACGCCCCCGGGGCGCCGTCCGTGGCCCTCGCGTGCCCGGGGTCGTGCGATGATCGGCCTGTCGCAACGGGCGGCGGCGGCCGCCTCGGCAGACGCCGAGGTCTACCACTTCGACGTGGCCGCGGCGGCCATGCGCGGCTCCCGGCAGGAGCAGGAAGACTGCCTCATCACCCACTTTCCGCTTGGGCAGAAGCATGGCTTCGCGGTGCTGGCGGACGGAATGGGCGGCCACGCCGCCGGCAAGGTCGCGAGCGCGCTCGCCGTCGCCGAAATGTTCACGCATCTCAAGGTCAACGAAGCGGCCCTGGAACGCGGCTCGCCCAACCTTACGGGCATCCTGCGCGCCGCCGCAGAGGCCGCCAACGCCCGGATCGCCGCGCATTCCCGCAAGCAGGCCGACACCAAGGGAATGGGCACCACGCTGCTCGCCCCGGTGTTCTGCGGCAACCGCCTGTCGTGGATCTCGATCGGCGACTCGCCCTTGCTTCTCCTGCGGGACGGGGCGCTCTATCTGGTCAACCGCCTGCACTCGATGGCGGCTCAGATCGACCTTCTGGCGCAGGCCGGCCAGATCAGCGCCGACGAAGCGCGCGACCATCCCGAGCGCAATGTGCTGACCTCCGCGCTCACCGGCTCCGCGATATCCCAGATCGATTGCCCTGCCGAACCCGAGACCTTGCGCGCCGGCGACATCGTCATCGCCGCGAGCGACGGCATCCTGACGCTGCCGAGCGCGATGATCGCCGCGACGCTTGCCGCCAATGAAGCGAAGGGCGCGTCGCAGATCGCCTCGATCGTGCTGGCGGCGCTGCAGGACTTCGCCGACCCCGAGCAGGACAATGCGACGATCGCGATCGTCAAGGTCATTGCACAGCCACGCGCCGAAGTGGTGCGCCGCGACATGGCGGTCCTCGCGGTCACCCGCGAAGCGCCGAAGCCCGACGATGCGGTCCCGCCGGCGATCGCGCCGATCGAGGCCGCTCCGATCCTCACCGAAGCCGTGCCGGTCGCCAAGGAAGAAGCCGCGAAGCGCAAGAGCTACTTCTACCGCGGCCAGCAGTACTTCCGCGACGACTGAACCGCGCCGTCCGGCCCGCGCGCAGTCAGATCCGGAAGAACGGCTGGGCGATACGCGGCAGCAAGCTGTTGAACCTCAGCCGCGCATCGGTCGCCGCCAGGCAGATACAATCGGACCCCGTCTCGGCCACCGGGCGATGGTCCATCGACGCGTCGGCCACCTCGATGTCGCCGCGACCGAAGCGGTCGGCCTCGTCGCGGAAGGCACCCTGCAGCACCAGCGTCAGTTCGGTACCGCGGTGGCCGTGGTCGGGTACCGCCGCCCCTGCCGGAATATGGAGAAGCCGCACTGTGGCATCGCGCGACGTCGGCAGGATCGCCTGCCGGATGCCGCCGCCGATCGCGCGCCATTTCACTGCGTCGATGCCACCGCCGACATAACCGGCCAGAGGCGCGGGAAGGAAACCTTCGGCCCGCGGTGGCCGCGACCGCTCGGTCCGGATCGGCGCCTTCGGCCCGCCAGCGATCAACCTGAGCGTCGCCCCAAGGCTGTCATGCCCCATCTCCACGGCCTCGGCCGATTCGAGAACCACGCCGCCGACCGCCTCGTGGGCCGCGAGCCGCGCCCGGCATTCGTCGCACATCGAGACATGCGTGGCGACGACCAGGTTGAACGCCTCGGGAAGGGAACCGGCGGCGTAGCCGAGAAGCAGGCTGTCGGTAAGATGGTGTCTGATTGCTGACATGTCTTTCACTTCATTTCATGGCGCAGACGTTCCAGCGCCAAACGGATCCGCGACTTGATCGTTCCCAGCGGCAGCCCCGTCTCGGCTGCAATCTCCGAATGCGACAGGTCGCCGTAGTACGCGCGCTCGATCAGTTCCCGCTGCTTGGCGGGAAGCTGCGCCAGTGCCGCGCCGAGCTTCTCGCTCTCCTGCTGCAGCATCAGCGCCTCGGCCTGATCCCGCTCGGGCTCCGGTCCCCAGGGCAATTCCTCCGGCTCGGGCCGGCGCTGCTTGCGCAGCGCGTCGATCTTGCGGTTGCGCGCGATCGTGAAGATCCACGTCGCCACGCTTGCCCGTGCCGGATCGAACAGGTCGGCCTTGTGCCAGAGCGTTGCCATCACTTCCTGCGTGCATTCCTCGGCAAGCGATGCACTCGCCCCCGACTTCATCAGAAAAGCCTTCACCCTCGGCGCGAAATGGCGGAACAGCGATGCGAAAGCGGCCGGGTCGCGTTGCGACCTGATCCGCTCCATCACGTCCAGCCAGCCCGTGTCTGCGGCTGCGGCCCTCACCGCGTTTCCTCCCCCGAAAATGACACTTGTCCGTCCGCCCCGACGATAGGGGCTGGTGTAGACGGCTGCATCCGATTCCTCGCGGGCGTTGACGCCGGTAAACATGAAACTGTTACGTCGACGCTGTCCGACCGGATCACGGAAATCGTTCGATCGTGCCGAAGCGGGCGCAATTAATCCGTTCGTCCGCCGCTGCCGTAGATATGATCGGGACGGGACAGATCAGGCAAGCTGGAGATCATGATGCCTTTTGAGACCACCGGCGCTGCAAAGCGCGTGGCGGTGATTGGTGCCGGCGTCTCGGGCCTCGGCGCCGCGCACATGCTCGCCGCCACCTACCGGATCGTTCTGTTCGAGGCCGACAGCCGGCTCGGCGGACACGCGCGGACGGTAATTGCCGGCAAACGCGGCGATCAGCCGGTCGATACCGGTTTCATCGTGTTCAACGACGCCAACTATCCCCATCTCGTGCGGCTCTTCGACAAGCTCGGCGTCCCCGTCGTCGAAAGCGACATGAGCTTCGCCGCATCGGTCGATGGCGGCCGGATCGAATACGGTCTGCGCTCGCTCGACACGATCTTCGCGCAGCGCCGGAACCTCGCGAACCCGCGCTTTCTCGGGATGATCTGCGATATCCTGCGCTTCAACCGCCAGGCTGCCACGACTACCCGTGATCCCGCCGAGACGATCGCCGACATGATCCGGCGCCTCCGCCTCGGCGGCTGGTTCCGCGACTACTACCTGCTCCCACTCTCGGGCGCGATCTGGTCGACGCCGGTCGAGAAGGTGCTCGACTTTCCGGCCGAGACGATGGTCCGGTTCCTCGAGAACCACGCGCTCCTTGACTATTCCGCCAAGCACCAGTGGTTCACCGTGGCGGGCGGATCAGTCCAGTATGTCGGCCGGCTCGAGGCGGCGCTGCAGCGTCAGGGCGTCGATATCCGGCTCTCCGCTCCGGTCGACGCGGTGCGCCGGGTGGCCGGCGGGGTCGAGGTGAAGGCGGCCGGCGGTGACTGGGAGGTGTTCGACGAGGTGGTGTTCGCAAGCCACACCGACCAGGCGCTCGCGATGCTGTCCGACGCGACGCCGGAAGAACGCCACGCACTGGCCGCCATCCGCTACCAGCCGAACGAGGCGGTCCTGCACGCCGACGAAAGCCTGATGCCGCGGCGCAAGGCGGTCTGGTCGTCCTGGAACTACGCCGAGGAGACGGGCCGGCGCGGCGACCGGATCGACCTGACCTACTGGATGAACTCGCTCCAGCCGATCCCGCTGGACGATCCGCTGTTCGTCACGCTGAACGCGACGCGCCCGATCCGCGAGGACCTGATCTACGACCAGGTGACCTTCTCGCACCCGATCTACGACGTCCCGGCGCTTCGCGCGCAGCAGGCGATCCGGGCGATGAACGGCGCGCGGAACACGTGGTTCTGCGGTGCCTGGATGCGCAATGGCTTCCACGAGGACGGCCTCGCCTCGGCCGTCGAGGTCGCCGAGGCGATGCGGCGCGCCGACGAGGCGATCGCGGCGTGAACGCGATCGAACATATCGCGGGGACCACCTTTCACGGCCGGCGGGGCGCCATCGCGAACTCCTTCCGCTACAGGGTCGACTACGTGCTGCTCGACCCCGAGACGGATGCCGGCGGCCCCGCGCTCTTCTCCCGCAACCGGGGAAACCTCGCCGCGCTGCACGATGCCGATCACGGCGGACCGCCGGGGTGCGGGGCCGGTCCGGCCTGGGTCCGGCAGGTGCTGGCGCAGCATGCCCCCGAGGTCTCCGGCCGCCTTCTGCTCCTCGCCCAGCCGCGCATCCTCGGCCATGTGTTCAACCCGGTCAGCTTCTGGCTCTGCCACGACGCGGCGGGCGGCTTGCGGGTCGTGATCGCCGAGGTGACGAACACGTTCGGCGACCGGCACTCGTACCTTTGCCGCCGGGAGGACCTGGCGGTGCTCACCCGCGACGATGCCGTGACGGCCCGCAAGCTCCTCCACGTCTCGCCATTTCAGCCGGTCGAGGGCGGCTATGTCTTCCGATTCGACATCCGGCCGGACCGGATCGGCATATTCATCGACTATTCGGCCGGAAACGGCGGCCTGCTCGCGACGCTGACAGGTCCGCGGCGGCCACTGACCACCGCCGGCATCCTCAGGGCCTGTCTTCGCCGGCCTTTCGGCAGCCGCAGGGTGCTGGCGCTGATTCACTGGCAGGCGTTCAGGCTGTGGTGGAAGGGGGCGGCGTATCGCGCCCGCCCGGAGCCGCCGGCCGAGGAGGTCACCCGATGATGGCGGCAGAGGCCGAACCCGCGGGCCGGGCGGATCGGGCCACGCTGCTGCCCTGGGCGGCATTCGGCGGCGTCCTCGCCGCGGCGGGGCTGCCGATCTACATCCACGCGCCGAAGTTCTACGTCGACGAGTATGGCGTAAGCCTCGCGGCCCTCGGTGTCGTGCTGTTCGGGCTGCGCCTCGTCGACGTGATCCAGGACCCTGCGCTCGGCTGGCTTGCCGCGCGCCTGCGCCACCGGCGCGCGGTCGCTGTGGCGATCGCCGGGGCGGTCATGGCGGCGGCGATGGTGGGGCTTTTCGCCGTCACGCCGCCCGTCGCCCCGCTCCTGTGGTTCGCGGTTACGCTCGTCGCGCTTTTCAGCGCGTTCAGCTTTCTCACGATCACGTTCTATGCCGAAGGCGTCGGCAGGGCCGCCCGGCTCGGGGCGAAGGGCCATGTCCGGCTCGCGAGCTGGCGCGAGACGGGTGCGCTTCTCGGGGTGTGCCTCGCCGCCGTGGCGCCTGCGGCGCTGGCGCCCTTCGCGGCCAACCCTTTCGCGGTTTTCGCATTCGGTTTCGCAGCGGCCTGCCTTCTGGCCGTCGTCCTGATGCGCGGGGAATGGGGCGCCGCACGGGTCGAGGGGGGCACCGGCTTCGCCGCCGTGCTGGCCGACCCCGTGGCGCGCCGGCTGCTCCTGATCGCCCTGGTCAACGCGACGCCTGTCGCGGTCACCTCCACGCTGTTCCTGTTCTTCGTCGAAAGCCGGCTTGCCGCACCGGGCTGGGAGGGGCCGCTGCTCCTCCTCTTCTTTCTGGCTGCCGCGGTGTCGGCACCGATCTGGGCGCGGCTTGCGGCCGTCCACGGCCCGAAGCGCATCCTGCTGGCGGCGATGGTCGTCGCCGTCCTGTCGTTCGGCTTTGCATCGACGCTGGGCGCGGGCGACATCGTGGCCTTCGCGGCGATCTGCATCGTTTCCGGCGCCGCCGTGGGTGCCGACCTCACGCTCCTGCCGGCGATCTTCGCCGCGCGCATGGCGAAGGTCGCGCCGGATGCCGCGCAGGCATTCGGCCTGTGGTCCTTCGTCTCGAAGTTCACGCTCGCCTTCGCCGCGGTGGCCCTGCTGCCGCTCCTCGAGGCCAGCGGGTTCTCGGCCGGCACCGGGAATCCGGCCGGTGCGTTGTCGATGCTGACCATCCTCTATGCGTTCGTTCCCTGCGTGCTGAAACTCGTGGCGATCGGGTTGCTGCTCGCGACCCCGCTCAAGGAGGGCTGACCTGATGGAACCCGTCTTCTTCCTGCTCGGCGCATGCGCCGTTCTCGGCCTCATCGCGCTCAAGGCGCGATATGCCGACTTTGCGGCGCAGTCGCCGCAGGACTACGCGATGCAGGGCCCCCAGTTCGATCTTCGCGAGCACCTGAAGGGCCCGATCCTGTGCGAGGGCGTGATCTACGGCCCGACGGGCCGGGTCTCGTCGCGGTTCATCGCCGACTTCGACGCGCGGTGGGAGGGCAACGTCGGAACCATGACCGAGGAATTCCGTTACGACAGCGGCGCGCGGCAAAGCCGGAAATGGCGCCTCACCCTCGGCAACGACGGCTCGATCCGGGCCGAGGCCGACGATGTGGTGGGGGTCGGGACGGGCATGCAGGCCGGGCCGGGCGTGCAGCTCAACTACCGCATCCGGCTGCCGGAGGAATCGGGCGGGCACGTTCTCGACACGACGGACTGGATGTACCTGATGGAGAACGGCTCCATCATCAACCGCAGCCAGTTTCGCAAGTACGGAGTGAAGGTGGCCGAACTGGTCGCCACGATGCGCAAGAAGGACATGGGGTGAGGGACTGGCAGGGAAAGCGCTACTGGCTCGTCGGCGCGAGCGAGGGCCTCGGTCGCGCATTGGCGCACCGGATGAGCAGGCTGGGTGCCGAGCTTGTCCTGAGCGCCCGCAACTCCGACCGCCTGGATGAACTCGCGGCCGAGCTTCCCGGCAAGGCCCACGCGCTGACCATCGACGTACAGAGCCGCGACTCGGTCGAGGAGGCGGCGCGGGAAGCCGGCGAGATCGACGGCCTCGTCTATCTGGCCGGCGTGTACTGGCCGATGAAGGCCACCGAATGGAACGCCGACGAGGCCGAGACGATGGCCGACATCAATTTCCTCGGCGCGATCCGTACTTTGGGGGCGGTCATGCCCTCGTTCGTGGCGCGGGATCGCGGCCACATCGTGCTGACCGGCAGCCTTTCGGGGTTCCGCGGCCTGCCCGGTGCCATCGGCTACGGCGCCTCGAAGGCGGCAGTGATGTACCTCGCCGAAAGCATCAAGGCAGACCTGCGGGGCACGGGCATCGAGGTGCAGCTCGCCAATCCCGGCTTCATCAAGACCCGGCTCACCGACAAGAACGACTTCAAGATGCCGTTCCTGATGACGCCCGAGGAGGCGGCGCAGGAAATCGTCGAGCTGATGAGCTCGGATGCGTTCAAGCGGAACTTTCCCTGGGCGTTCGGCGCGATGTTCCGCGCCAGCCAGTTCCTGCCCGACTGGGCCTACTACCGGCTCTTCAGCGGCGCCCGCTGACTGCGGGCTTGCCGACTCGCCGCGGCGCCGCGACACTCGGCCCCGCACTGTACCTGAGGACCGCCATGCTCGAGATCAGTCCCGGAAAGGTCGCCTACATCGCCATCCTCGCGCGCGAGATCGACGTCAAGGTCGCGCCGTGGGACAACGAGGGCGACGATACCGACAGCGACGCGGGCGCGGTTCTCGAGGCGCATGCCGACGATCCGGCGGTGATCCAGTTCCGCGAGTTCGTCGACGGCCTGAACGAGGACGAGGCGGCGAGCCTGGTGGCCGTGATGTGGATCGGTCGCGACACCTACACCGCCGACGACCTCGAGGAGGCGATCGAGACCGCGCGGTCCGAGGCGATCAACAGCACCTCCGACTATCTCCTCGGCGTGCCGTTGCTGGCCGACTACCTCGAGGCAGGGCTCGAATCGCTCGGCATCGACCCCGAGGAAGAGGAAGAGGAATTCTACTGAACCGGGCGCGTCCCGTGCCCCGGCGCCCATGCCCCGGCGTCGGCCGGGTCTGCCCGACGCGCGTTCAGATCCACGCCACCTCGCCGAGGAAGATGTAGCCGGCGCCATAGATCGTCTTGATCAGGCGCGGGTTTCGCGGGTCCTCGCCCAGTTTCTGGCGCAGGCGCGAGATGCGCACGTCCATCGCTCGGTCGAAGCTTTCGCCCGCCGCGCCGCCCAGCGCCTCCTGCATCTGCGCCCGCGAGATCAGCCGCTTCGGCGCTTCGAGGAAGAGCCGCAGCACCTCGCCCTCGGCATGGCTGAACGGCACTTCCGACCCTTCAGGGGCGACAAGCACGTACGAGGCGAAGCGCGCCTCCCAGCCCTCGAAACGGGCGGTCATCGGCGTGCGCGGCCCCTCGCGGCCCTTGCGCAGCCTGGCGCGCACCCGCGCGACCACCTCGGCCGGGTCGAACGGCTTGATGATGTAGTCGTCGGCGCCAAGCTCGAGGCCCGTCACCCGGTCCTGGACCTGCGCGCGGCCGGAGATGATGATGATCGCCGCGCCGGATTCCAGCGCAAGCCGGTGCACCAGCGCAAGGCCGTCCCTGTCCGGCAGCCCGAGATCGACAAGGCAGACATCGGGCGTGGTCCGGCCGAGCGCCGCCTCGAACTCCCGTGCGCGGGCGAAGACCTGGGTTCGGAACCCGGCCTCGGTCAGCGCCTCGGCCAGCATCAGCCGGATCTCCGGCTCGTCGTCGAGGATGGCTACATAGGGTGCGCTCATGCCCTGCTCCCGACCGTGCCCCCGACCCCTGCGCGGGGCGCCCCGGACTGCCGTTATGCCGTGCGGTCGAGGAAGGCCGCAAGCTCGGCCCGGCTGAAGGGCTTGGCGAGAAGCGGCGCGCGCGCCGCCGCTGCCTCGCGCAGGGCATCTCCGGGCGGCAGCGACGACATCAACCTCGTTTCGGCCGCCCCCTTGCCGGCCAGGGCGGTCAGCAGGTCGATGCCGCTCCGACCGCCCCTGAGGGTGATGTCGGAAAGCACGAGGTCGATCCCGGGAATGTCGGCGAGGCGTTCGGCCTCGTCCACCGTCTCGGCCTCGATCACCGCATGGCCGAGCTCGATCAGCATCTCGCGCACCGACTGGCGGATCTCGGGGCTATCCTCGACCAGCAGCACAAGGCGCGGCTGCGCCGTTCCGGTGGCGTGCCGCAGCGGCAGGCGCAGCGTCACCTCGGCTCCGTGCGCCGTGTTCGCAAGCAGCACCCGCCCGCCGGCCAGCGACGTCAGGTCGTAGACCATCGAGAGGCCGAGGCCCGATCCTTCGCCGCCCTTGGTCGTGAAGAACGGATCGAGCGCCCGTTCGAGCGCCCCGTCGGAAAAGCCCGGGCCGGTGTCCGAGACGGTGATCTCGAGCCAGGTGTCGCGGACCGGAACCGCCTCGATCCGGATCGCGCCCGGGCCCGGGCCGATCGCGTCGCGGGCATTCAGGACGAGATTGACCAGCGAATCCTGCAGCGAACCGGGGTCGATCAGCAGCGGCTGGGTCAGTGCCCTGGCCTCGACGTCGAGCACGACGCCCTCGGGCAGCGATGGCGCCGCAAGCGTGCGGAGATCGGCGAGAAACACCCGCATGTCGGTGGCAACCGGCCGCATCTCGCGCCGGCCCGACATCTGCGCCAGCCGGTCCAGGAGCGTGCCGCCGCGCCGGGCCGCCGCGGTCGTCGCCGAGGTCAGGTCGCGGGCGCCGGCCGGCAGGCCGGGCAGCCGCTCCAGCCGGCTCTGCAAGCCGAGGATGATCGTCAGGAGGTTGGCGAAGTCATGGGCGAGCCCGGAGGTCAGCTGCGCCGCGAGTTCCCGCTTGCGCGCCTGCATCAGGCTTGCCCGTGCCTGCGTTTCCTCGGTGATGTCCATCGAGAGGATGTAGACGCCGTTGATCGGGCCGTCGCCGAGGCGGTCGGGGGTGAAGGCGGCGCGGACGCGCCGCGCGCTGTCGCTGTCGGTGAATTCGAAGACCGACGCCTCGCCGGCCAGCGCGGCGGCGAGATAGGGCTCGATCTTCGCGAACGTGTCTTCGCCCAGCGCCTCGCGCCCGGTCAGGCCGATGATGTTCGACGGCCGCCCCGGCATGATCGAAGACAGCCGCCGGTTCGAGTAGGTGTAGCGCAGGTCGCGCCCGACATGGGCGATGTGCGCCGGCATCATTTCCGCGGTGAGGCGCGTCCGCGCCTCCATCTCGGTCAGCTCGCGCTGAGCCTCCTCGAGCGCGGCATTGGTCGCGGCCAGCGCCCGGTTCGTCTCCGAGAGCTGCTCGGCATGGGTGAGAAGCTGATCCGAAAGCTCTTCCGATCGTGCCCTCAGCAGCGCCTCCTGCCGCTTGATCGCGGTGATGTCGGTGTAGACGGCGACCCAGCCGCCCTGTTTCAGCGGGCTGCCCTCGACCGCGATCCACGTGCCGTCGGGGCGCCGGCGTTCCAGGTAGTGTGGCTGGAAGGTCCGCGCCTGATCGACGCGGAAGCGGATCGCCGCCTCGGCGTCGTCGACCGGTCCGTATTCGCCGCGCTCCACGAGATAGCGGATCAGGTCGGCGAAATCCGATCCGGGGGTCACGAAACGCCCGGGCAGGTCGAACATCTCGCGGAAGCGCTGGTTGCAGATGGCAAGGCGCAGATCGCTGTCGTAGATCGAAAGCGCCTGCTGGATCAGGTTCAGACCGGCCTCGGTCAGCTTCGATCGCGCGGCGTCCGGCAGCATCGGTCGTCCTCCGCCCCTACCGGTAGCGCCCGCACGGGCCTCGCGGAAGCCCTGTTACAATTTGCAAGGATTGCGACAAAGTCGCGAAAAGGTTGCGCGGCAAGCACGACCTGTCAGGCTTGGTGCGCCCCCCGACTCGGAGAGACGTCCGGGCGGGGCCGCCGGAAGGCCGGCACCGGGAGGATCGCCGTTTGGAGACGCAGCCGACGCTGGAAGGCGCGCCCACGTCCATCCCCGCGCTTCTCGCGCGGAACGCGCGCCGGTGCGGCGGCGCCCCCGCCTACCGCGAGAAGGAATTCGGCATCTGGCAGAGCTGGACCTGGCGCGAGGTCGCGGGCGAGGTCGAGGCGCTGGCGCTGGGCTTTCTCGCGCTCGGGATGCGCCGGGGCGACTACGTCGCGATCATCGGCCGCAACCGGCCCGCGCTCTACTGGAGCATGGTCGCCGCCCAGTCGGTCGGCGCGGTGCCGGTGCCGCTCTACCACGACGCGGTGGCCGAGGAGATGGCCTATGTCCTCGACCATTGCGGTGCCCGCTTCGTCGTCGCCGAGGACCAGGAGCAGGTCGACAAGGTGATCGAGGTGCAGGACCGCGTGCACTGCATCGAGCATATCCTCTATCTCGATCCGCGCGGCCTGCGGAAGTACGACCATGCCCGGCTCCATGCGCTTGACGACATCGCGGCCGAAGGCCGCGCCGCGCACGGGCGGTTCGCGGCGGAGCTGAAGGCACGTACCGCGGCAATCGGCTACGACGACACCTGCGTGATGCTCTATACCTCGGGCACCACGGGCAAGCCCAAGGGCGTCGTCCTGTCGAACCGCAACATTATCGAGACCTCGAAGAACTCGGCAGAGTTCGACCGCCTTCGCCAGTCCGACGAGATCCTCGCCTACCTGCCGATGGCCTGGGTCGGCGACTTCATCTTCTCGGTCGGGCAGGCCTACTGGACCGGCTTCTGCACGAACTGCCCGGAATCGGCCGACACGATGATGACCGACCTGCGCGAGATCGGGCCGACCTACTTCTTCGCGCCGCCCCGCATCTTCGAGACGCTGCTCACCAACGTGATGATCCGCATGGAGGATGCGAGCCGCCTCAAGCGCTGGCTCTTCAGGGTGTTCATGGACCACGCCCGCCGCGTCGGCCCCGCGATCCTCGACGGCAAGCCGGTGGCCGGCCCGGACCGCGGCAAGTACGCGCTGGGCAACCTTCTCGTCTACGGCCCGCTGAAGAACACGCTGGGTCTTTCGAGGATCCGTGTCGCCTATACCGCGGGCGAGGCGATCGGCCCCGAGATCTTCGATTTCTACCGCGCGCTCGGCATCAACCTCAAGCAGCTCTACGGCCAGACCGAGGCGAGCGTCTTCATCACCCAGCAGCCCGACCACGAGGTGCGGCCCGATACGGTGGGCGTGCCTTCGCCGGGGGTGGAGATCCGCATCGCCCCGTCGGGCGAGGTCTTCTACCGCTCGCCAGGCGTCTTCGTGGAGTACTACAAGAACGCCGAAAGCACGGCCTCGACCAAGGACGCCGAAGGCTGGGTGGCGACCGGCGACGCGGGCTTCATCGAGGAGGCTACGGGGCACCTGCGCATCATCGACCGCGCGAAGGATGTCGGCAAGATGGCCGACGGTCGGCTGTTCGCGCCGAAATACGTCGAGAACAAGCTCAAGTTCTATCCCAACATCCTCGAGGCGGTGGTCTTCGGCGCGGGGCGGCAGATGTGCTGCGCCTTCGTCAACATCGACCTCACCGCCGTCGGCAACTGGGCCGAGCGGAGCAACCTCGCCTATTCCTCCTACCAGGAGCTCGCCCAGCACCCGAAGGTGCTCGACATGATCCAGTCCCATGTCGAGGAGGTGAACCGCTCCATCGCCGACGACGCGATGCTTTCGGGCTGCCAGATCCACCGCTTCCTCGTGCTGCACAAGGAGCTCGACGCCGACGACGGCGAGCTGACGCGGACGCGGAAGGTCCGCCGCCGGATCATCGAGGAGAAATACGCCGACCTGATCGAGGCGCTCTATGGCGGCAGGGACAGCATCTACACCGAGACCGAGGTGACCTACGAGGACGGCCGGAAGGGAAAGATCAAGGCAACGCTGACGATCCGCGACGCGGCCGTGGTGGGCGCGGCAGGGCAGAGGATGGCGGCGGAATGACGGCCGTGGCAGTCCTGGGGGCGAGCGGCGGGATCGGCAAGCGCGTCATCGCCCGCCTGCTTGCGCGGTCGCACGAGGTGATCGGGCAGACCCGGTCAGCCGGGAAGCTGGCCGAGTTCGGCGGCAGGGTCGAGGAGGTGGTCTTCGATCCGGCTGAACGGTCGGGCTACGGCGCGTTCCTGCGCCGCGCCGAGGCGGTGGTGTTTGCGCTCGGCGTCCGGACACTGGGCGGAACGACACTGTTTTCCGACGCGACGCGGGCGCTGCTCGCAGGCATGGCGTCGGCCGGGACGCGGCGGCTCGTCGCCATTACCGGCGTCGGCGCCGGGGAAACCCGCGGCCATGGCGGGTTCGTCTACAACCGTATTCTCTTTCCCCTGGTGACCCGGCGCATGTACGCCGACAAGGACCGCCAAGAGCGTCTGATCGCCGAAAGCGGCCTCGACTGGACCATCGTCCGTCCCGCGCCGTTCAGCGGGCGGCAGCCCGTCGGGCCGCTTCGCGTCCACACCGGGATTCCGGACGGGCTGCAGCTGCGGGCGATCGGGCGCGACGAGGTGGCGGACTTCATCGTCGCCGAGATCGAGACGCCCCGCCACACCCACGAACGGCCCTTCATCGGCCATGCGTGACACCCCCGCCCCTACCTTCACCTCAGACGGCCGCAAGATCGGCGGCGTGCTGATGGAGATGCGGAACATCACGCTGCGCTTCGGCGGCGTCACGGCGATCAAGGACATCTCGTTCGACATCCGCGAGGGCGAGGTCCGGGCGATCATCGGGCCGAACGGCGCGGGCAAGTCCTCGATGCTGAACGTCGTCTCTGGCTTCTACCATCCGCAGGAGGGCGAGGTCTGGTTCCGCGGCCAGCGCCGCCCGCCGATGAAGCCGCATCAGGTCGCCCGCCTCGGCATCGCGCGGACCTTCCAGAACATCGCGCTGTTCGACGGGATGAGCGTGCTCGACAACATCATGACCGGGCGGCTGACCCACATGACGGCCGGCCTGCTGGCGCAGGCGTTCTGGTGGGGGCGCGCGCAGCGGGAGGAGGTGGAGAACCGTGCGAAGGTGGAGCGGATCATCGACTTCCTCGAGATCCAGCACATCCGCAAGACGCCCGTCGGCCGCCTGCCCTACGGGCTCAAGAAGCGGGTCGAGCTTGCCCGGGCGCTGGCGGCCGAGCCGAAGCTCCTCCTCCTCGACGAGCCGATGGCCGGCATGAACGTCGAGGAGAAGGAGGACATGTCCCGCTTCATCCTTGATGTGAACGACGAATTCGGCACCACAATCGCGCTGATCGAGCACGACATGGGGGTGGTGATGGACCTGAGCGACCGGGTGGTGGTGATGGATTACGGCCGCAAGATCGGCGACGGCACGCCCGACGAGGTGCGGACCAACCAGGCGGTGATCGACGCCTATCTGGGGGTGGCCCATGACTGACCGAGGGGCGCCCCGGGGGGCGGCACAAGACGTACACAGGCTGTACACCGCCTGTACACCGCAGGCCGGGGGCGCACGCTGATGCCCGACACGCTCCTCTTCGCCGCCGAGGTCACGCTGAACGGGCTGATGGCCGGCGTGATGTACGCGCTCGTCGCGCTCGGCTTCGTGCTGATCTTCAAGGCCTCCGGCATCTTCAACTACGCCCAGGGCGTCATGGCGCTCTTCGCCGCGCTCACCCTGGTCGGCATCCAGCAGGGGCAGGTGCCCTTCGCGCACCTGATCAACGCCGCCTTCGGCACCAGCATCCACCATTTCGGCTGGACCGTGCCGGCGCTGGCCGCGATCGCGCTGACGGTGCTGGTGATGGTCGCGCTTGCCATCCTGGTGGAGCGGCTGGTGCTGAAGCACCTGGTCAACCAGGAGCCGATCATCCTGTTCATGGCGACGATCGGCCTTGCCTACTTCCTAGAGGGGCTGGGCGACGTGATGTGGGGCGCTGACATCAAGCGGCTCGACGTCGGCCTGCCGCAGGGCATCAACGAGGTGATCGACGAGGCGACCTTCGACCTCTTCGGCTACGGCTTCTTCATCGACAACCTCGACCTCGTCGCGACGGTCATCGCCGCCGGCCTGGTGCTGTCGCTGATGATCTACAGCCAGTATTCGCGCGACGGCCGGGCGCTGCGCGCGGTCGCCGACGACCATCAGGCCGCGCTCTCGGTCGGCATCTCGCTGCGCTACATCTGGATCCTGGTCTGGTCGATCGCGGGCTTCGTCGCGCTGGTCGCCGGGATCATGTGGGGCACCAAGCTCGGCGTGCAGTTCTCGCTGAGCCTGATCGCGCTCAAGGCGCTGCCGGTGCTGATGCTGGGCGGCTTCACCTCGATCCCCGGCGCGATCGTCGGCGGGCTGATCATCGGCATGGGCGAGAAGCTGTTCGAGTTCTTCGCCGGCCCGCTGATCGGCGGCGCGACCGAGAACTGGTTCGCCTACGTGCTGGCACTCCTCTTCCTCGTGTTCCGGCCGCAGGGCCTGTTCGGCGAGAAGATCATCGAGAGGGTGTGACGGGAATGCCTTGGACCCTTCATCCTGTCGCAAATACTCCGGGGGTCCGGGGGCGGCGCCCCCGGCCCTGCCACCCGGCCGGGAGGTGATCTGATGTTCTATCGCGAGGCCGGCGACTTCAAGACGAGCTACGTCGCCGACAGCCAGACCTTCCCGATCAGGTTCGACCGCTGGCGCTACTACGCGGTTCTCGCGGTGGCGTTCGGCGTCGTCCCCTTCGTGATCGACGACTACTGGGCGAACGCGGTGCTGATCCCGTTCCTGATCTATGCGATCGCCGCGATCGGGCTGAACATCCTGACCGGCTATTGCGGGCAGGTCAGCCTCGGCACCGGCGGGTTCATGGCGGTCGGGGCCTATGCCACCTACAAGCTGATGACGGCGTTTCCCGACATCTCGATCATCGTCCACATCCTGCTCGCCGGCGGCATCACCGCGGCGGTGGGCGTGCTCTTCGGGCTGCCCAGCTTGCGGATCAAGGGCTTCTACCTCGCGGTCGCGACGCTGGCGGCGCAGTTCTTCCTCGTCTGGCTCTTCAACCGGGTGCCGTGGTTCTACAACTATTCGGCTTCGGGCCAGATCAGCGCGCCGGAGCGCACGGTGCTCGGCGTCGCCGTCACCGGCCCGGGCACGCCGGCCTGGGCGGGCTATCTGATCTGCCTCGTCTTCGCCGTCGGCCTCGCCTGGGTGGCGCGGAACCTCACGCGGGGCAATCTCGGGCGGCAGTGGATGGCGATCCGCGACATGGACATCGCCGCCGAGATCATCGGGGTCAACCCGCTCAAGGCCAAGCTGACCGCCTTCGCGATCTCGTCGTTCTTCGTCGGCGTGGCCGGCGCGCTCTTCTTCTCGGTCTATCTCGGCGCGGTCGAGGTGGGCGAGGCGTTCGGCATCGACAAGTCGTTCCTCGTCCTCTTCATGATCATCATCGGCGGGCTCGGCTCCATCTTCGGCAGCTTCGCGGGGGCGGCCTTCCTCGTGCTGCTGCCGGTGTTTCTGAAGAACGTGCTGGTCGGCGGCCTCGGCTGGCCGACCGACGTCGCCGCCCATATCGAGCTGATGATCGTGGGCGGGCTGATCGTGACCTTCCTGATCGCCGAACCGCACGGCCTCGCGCAGCTGTGGCGGATCGCGAAGGAGAAACTCAGGCTCTGGCCCTTTCCACATTGAGGGCCGGGCCCGTTACCATCGGACAACACCAGGGAGGAAACACCGATGAAGAAGCGACTGATGGCCACCGCGCTTGCCGCCTTCCTTGCGGCGGGGCCGGCGCTGGCGGAACTCGTCATTCCGAACCTCAGCTACCGGACCGGCCCCTTCGCCGCAGGCGGAATTCCCTATGCCGACGGCTTCAACGACTACTTCACGCTGCTGAACCAGCGCGACGGCGGGATCGGCGGCGAGCAGGTCCGGATCATCGAATGCGAGACCGAGTACAACACCGAGAAGGGGGTGGAGTGCTACGAGTCGACCAAGGGGCAGGGCAGCCTGGTCTACAACCCGCTGTCCACCGGCATCACCTACCAGCTGATCCCCAAGGCGATGGCCGACGGCATTCCGATCTACACGCCGGGCTACGGCCGCACCTCGGCCGCCAACGGGCGGGTGTTCGAATGGGTGTTCAACTATCCGGCGAACTACTGGGATGCCGCCTCGGTCGCGATCAAGTACCTCCTCGACGAGAACGGCGGCAGCCTCGAGGGCAAGAAGATCGCCCTGCTCTACCACAACTCGGCCTACGGCAAGGAGCCGATCCGGACCCTGACCGAGCTTGCGGCCAAGCACGGCTACGAGTTCATCGAGATCCCCGTCGACTCGCCCGGCCAGGAGCAGAAGAGCCAGTGGCTGCAGATCCGCCAGACCCGGCCCGACTACGTGCTGTTCTGGGGCTGGGGCGTGATGAACCAGGTCGCCGTGCAGGAGGCCGCCAACGTCCGCTTCCCGATGGAGAACTTCATCGGCGTCTGGTGGTCGGGGTCGGAGAACGACGTGCTGCCGGCGGGCGCGGGCGCGGACGGCTACAAGAGCCTCGCGATGCACGGCACCGGGATGGACTACCCAGTCTATGACGACCTCAAGACCCATGTCTACGACGCGGGGCTCGCCTCGGGCGCGGGCGACCAGATCGGCAGCGTGCTCTACTCGCGCGGCATGTACGCGGCGCTTGTCATCTCGGAGGCGATCCGCAAGGCGCAGGAGATCCACGGCACCGCGCAGATCACGCCGGCGCAGCTGCGCGACGGGTTCGAGCAGCTGGAGATCACCGAGGCGCGGATGGCCGAGCTTGGCCTGCCGGACTTCGGCCAGCCCTTCGCCGCCTCGTGCGAGGACCACGGCGGCCCCGGCGCCGGCCTGATCCAGCAGTGGGACGCCGAGGCCCGGACCTGGACGCTGATCACCGACTTCATCGCGCCGGACGACGAGGTGATCGAGCCGCTGGTGATGGAGGACAGCCAGGCGTTCGCGGCCGAGAGCGGGCTGACCGAACGCTGCGGCTGAGACGATGGCCGCGCGCCCGGGGCCGGACCCCGGGCGTGCGCCGGCAGGGGCGCGGCGGTCCGCCGCCGCGCCCGGGACGACCAGGGAGAGAGGACGAGCGAGGACGCCATGCTCGATGCCGGCCAGACACGCGAGACGCTCCTCGAGGTGAACAACATCGAGGTGATCTACAACCACGTCATCCTGGTGCTGAAGGGCGTGAGCCTGACGGTGCCGAAGGGCGGGATCACCGCGCTGCTGGGCGGCAACGGGGCGGGCAAGACGACGACGCTCAAGGCGATCTCGAACCTGATCAAGTCGGAGCGCGGCGAGGTGACCAAGGGGACGATCGCCTACCGCGGACAGCGCGTGCAGGACCTCTCACCGAACGACCTGGTGAAGATGGGGGTGATCCAGGTGATGGAGGGCCGGCACTGCTTCGAGCACCTGACGGTGGAGGAGAACCTGCTGACCGGCGCCTATACCCGCCATGATGGGCGCGCCGCGATCCAGGCCGACCTCGAGATGGTCTATGCCTATTTCCCCCGGCTGAAGGAGCGGCGCCGGAGCCAGGCCGGCTACACCAGCGGCGGCGAGCAGCAGATGACGGCGATCGGCCGGGCGCTGATGTCGCGGCCCGAGACGATCCTGCTCGACGAGCCGTCGATGGGCCTCGCGCCGCAGCTCGTCGAGCAGATCTTCGAGATCGTGAAGCGGCTGAACGAGGAGCAGGGCGTGACGTTCCTGCTGGCCGAGCAGAACACCAACGTCGCGCTGCGCTTCGCGCAGACCGGCTACATCCTGGAATCGGGGCGCGTGGTGATGGAGGGCACCGCGCGGGAGCTGCGCGAGAACCCCGACGTGAAGGAGTTCTACCTCGGCATGTCCGACCAGGGGCGCAAGAGCTTCCGCGAGGTGCGGAGCTACCGCCGGCGGAAGCGGTGGCTGAGCTGATGCGGGACCAGGCCATGACCTTCTACGACGCGCTCGAGACCCGCAGCCCCGACGACCGCGCGGCGGCGCAGCTTGCGGCGCTGCGCGAGGTGGCGGGGCGGGATCTGCGCGACCTGGCCGATCTGGCGCGGCTGCCGGTCCTGCGGAAATCCGCGCTGTCCCAGCAGCAGGCGGCGGCGCGGCCGTTCGGCGCGCTGAGGGTCGCGGGCCCGACCCATGTGTTCCAGAGCCCCGGCCCGATCTACGAGCCGGGCCGCACCGACGTGCCGGACTGGTGGCGGATCGGCCGCTTCCTCCACGCCGCGGGGATCGGGCGGGGCGACGTGGTGCAGAATTGCTTCGCCTATCACTTCACGCCGGCGGGGCACATGTTCGAGGCGGGCGCCCGCGCCGCGGGTGCCCTGGTCTTCCCGGCCGGCACCGGCCAGACCGAGCTGCAGGTCCGCGCCGCGGCCGACATCGGCGCGACCGCCTATGCCGGCACGCCCGATTTCCTCAAGGTGATCCTCGACAAGGCCGAGGAGATGGGCGAGCGGCTGAAGATCGCCCGGGCCGCCGTGGGCGGGGGCGCGCTGTTCCCCTCGCTCCGCAGGGAATACGCGGACCGCGGCATCGCCTGCCTGCAGTGCTATGCCACCGCCGATCTGGGCAACGTCGCCTACGAGAGCCCGGCAATGGAGGGGATGATCGTCGACGAGGGGGTGATCGTCGAGATCGTGCGCCCCGGCACCGGCGCCCCGGTGCCCGAGGGCGAGGTGGGCGAGATCGTGGTGACGACGCTCAACCCCGACTATCCGCTGATCCGCTTCGCCACCGGCGACCTGTCCGCCGCGATGCCCGGCCGCAGCCCCTGCGGGCGTACCAACATGCGCATCAGGGGCTGGATGGGCCGCGCCGACCAGACGACCAAGATCAAGGGGATGTTCGTGCGCCCCGAGCAGGTCGCGGCCTTTGTCGCCAAGCATTCCGAGGTCGCCCGGGCGCGCGTCGTCGCGACGCGCGAGGGCGAGATGGACGTGATGACCGTGAAGGTCGAGACGCCGGCCGACAATCCCGAGCGCTATGCCGCTTCGCTATTGGATAGCCTCAAGCTCAGGGGCAACATCGAGCTTGTGGCGCCGGGTTCGCTTCCGAACGACGGCAAGGTGATCGAGGATCTCCGGCGCTACGAGTGAACCCGTCGCGACGGAGGAGACCGATGGCCCTGAGACCGACCCTTGCGCTGCTGCTTGCGGCAACCGCGACGGCGGCGGTTGCCGAGGACGTGGCGCTTGTCGTGGGCAACGGCAGCTACGACCATGCCCGCGGGCTCTGGGGGGCCGACGACCTGGCGGCGACATCGGCGGCCTTCGAAGCGGCAGGGTTCCGCGTGTTCGCGGGCGAGGACCTGACCGCCGAGGCGTTGCGGTCGCTCGCCGCCGAGTTCGCCGCGGCGGCCGACGGGTCGGGGCGGGTCGCGGTGGCGCTGGCCGGCCACTTCGTCCAGTCCGGGCGCGACGCCTGGTTCCTCGGAACCGATGCCGACAGGCCCGACCTGATCGGCGTCGCGACCGAGGGGCTGCTGCTTTCGACGCTGCTCCAGATCGCCGGGCGTGCGCCGGCACGCTCGGTCGTGCTGCTCGGCACCGAGGAGCGGTCGATCCGCCTCGGCGCGGGCCTGTCGCCCGGCCCCGGTTCGGCGGCGGAGGTGCCGCAGGGTGTGGCGCTGGTGCAGGGCGACGCGGCCGAACTGGCCGGCTTCGTCGAGGATGCGCTGCTGGCACCCGGCCGGGCGCTGGGCGCGGCGGTCGCGGACTACTCCGACCTTTCCGCCACCGGCTTCCTGCCACGCGACCTGCCCTATCTGGCCGAGACCGAGCCCGAGCCCGAGCCTGAGCCTGAGCCCGAGCCTGCGCCCGAGCCCGCGCCTGAGCCTGAGCCGGCACCGCAGGCCGAGCGCACCGCCTGGGCAGCCGCCCTCGCGCAGGACACGGTGGAAGGCTACGAGGCCTTCGTGCGCGCCTATCCGTCCGGCGCCAACGCGGCGCTTGCGCGGCAGGCGATCGCGCGGCTGTCGGGGGCGGACGATCCGCGGCCCGAGGCGGTGCAGGCCGACGAGGCGCTGACCCGCGACGAGCGGCGCGCGATCCAGCGCAACCTCTCGCTGCTCGGCTACGAGACGGGCGGCATCGACGGCATCTTCGGGCCGGCGACCCGGCGCGCCATCGCCGGCTGGCAGCGCGCCAACGGCGAGGAGCCGACGGCAGCCCTGACGCGGGTGCAGGTCGAGCGGATCGACGCCCAGGCGACCCGCCGCGCCGCGGAACTGGAGGCCGAGGCCGAGGCGCGGCGCGCCGAGATCGAGCGCGAGGACCGCGCCTACTGGCAGGAGACGGGTGCGCTGGGCGGCGAGGCGAACCTCAGGGCCTATCTGCGGCGCTATCCCGAGGGCCTCTACGCCGAGATCGCCGCGGAACGGCTGCGCCCGTTCGAGGAGGAGCGGCAGGCCGAGGCGGCCGCGGCCGACCGCCTTGCCTGGGAGGAGGCGACCGGGCGGGATTCGGTCGCGGCCTACCGCGCCTACCTGGCCGACCAGCCGCAGGGCGCGTTCCGCGCGCGGGCCGAGGAGCGGATCGCCGCGCTGTCGCTGGACGACAATGCGGATGCGGAAGCGGCCGAGGCGGCGCTTGGCCTCAACACGTTCACGCGCAACCTGATCGAGGGCCGGCTCGACGCGGTCGGCCTCGATCCCGGCCGGATCGACGGCACCTTCGATGGCCGCACGCGGCGCGCCATCCGCCGCTACCAGGCCGCACGGAACCTGCCGGCCACCGGATTCCTGACGCAGGACACGGTGGTCCGGCTGCTGGCCGATTCCATCCTGCGGTAGGGGCGGCGGGGCGGGGCCTTGGCAAGGGCAGGCGCCCGGCCTACACTGCCGTGCCGTGCCGTGCCGTGCGACCAGACCGGGACCCGGGCAACAGCATGATCACCGATATCGAGGACTTCTTCGACAAGGGATGCGGCCGCTGCGCCCGCTTCGCGACGGCCGACTGCTCGACCCGGCGCTGGGAGGACGGCCTGCGGCACCTTCGCCGCATCTGCCTGGAGGCCGGGCTGGAGGAGGCGGTGAAGTGGGGCCACCCGTGCTACATGCACGCCGGCCGCAACATCGCGATCATCGGCGCGCTCCGGGATGATTTCCGCCTCAGCTTCTTCGACGCCGCGCTGCTGAAGGATCCCGAAGGCGTGCTCGAGCGGCAGGGGCCGAACACCCGGCACCCCGACATGATCCGCCTGACCGACAATGCCCAGGTGGCCGCGATGGCGCCGGTGATCCGGGCCTATCTCGACGAGGCGATCGGCCATGCCAGGGCGGGTGTCCGCCCGCCGAAGGAGAGCGCGCCGGTCGACGCGCCGGACGAGCTTGTCGCCGCGATGGACGGCGATCCCGAACTGGCCGAGGCGTTCCACGCGCTGACGCCGGGGCGGCAGCGAAGCTACGTGATCAACCTGAGCGGCGCCAAGACGCGCGAGACGCGGCTGGCGCGGATCGGCCGGTTCCGCGGCAACATCCTTGCGGGCAAGGGCGCGACCGAGCGCTGAGGCGCGGCCGGGGTCATCCTGCGCGGGTGCCCCCGGCGGAAGCAGCCGACGGAATGGGCCGCCGGAATGCGCCGGTGGAGAACCAACGGAAAGGGCCGCCGGAACCAAGCCCCGGCGGCCCTTTGTCACGCAGGACGGCAGGTCAGCCCTGGCGGGCCTTGTAGCGCTTCTGCGTCTTGTTGATCACGTAGACGCGGCCCTTGCGGCGCACGATCTGGCAATCGCGGTGCCGCGCCTTCAGCGAGCGGAGCGAGTTGCGGACCTTCATCGGTCTCTCCTCAGGTCGGCGCCACGGGGGCGCGGGTTGCTAGCGTGCGCCGGCGACAGCGCGGGTTCCGGTGGTGGGCGCGACAGGGATCGAACCTGTGACCCCTACGATGTCAACGTAGTGCTCTACCGCTGAGCTACGCGCCCTGACATCGGCCCCGCCCACACCGCAAAGACGCGGGCGGCTCCGCGTCGGTCGGCCGGTCTATAGAGGGACTCGCAGGACCGTTCAAGGGCTTTTGGAGACGGCCGAAATGGGGCTATATGGACCGGTGTCGGGGAACCACTGATGGCCAGACCGTCCTTCACGCTCCACCTGCCGGAGACGCGCTCGACCAGCGTCGTCTTCTCGTCGCCGCATTCGGGGCGGGACTATACCCAAGGCTTCCTCGGCCAGACCATGCTCGACCGCCGGGCGATCCGGTCGTCGGAGGACGCATTCGTCGACCTGCTGTTTGCGGCCGCGCCGGATTTCGGGGCGCCGCTGCTGGCGGCGACGGCGCCGCGCGCCTTCATCGACATGAACCGCGCCGCCGAGGAACTCGACCCCGCGCTGGTCGAGGGGGTGCCGCGGGTGGCGCACAACCCGCGCATCAGTTCGGGGCTGGGCGTGATCCCGCGCGTGGTGGCAAACGGGCGGGTGATCTACCGCGGCAAGATCAGCCGCGCCGATGCCGAGGCGCGGCTGGCCCAGCACTGGCACCCCTATCACGCGCAGCTCCGCAGCCTGATCGACGGCGCGCAGGCCGCGTTCGGCGAGGCGATCCTGATCGACTGCCATTCGATGCCGCACGAGGCGATCGAGTCGATCAGCCCCGCCGGGGCGCGCAGCCCCGACGTGGTTCTGGGCGACCGGTTCGGCGCCGCGGCGTCGGCCGAGATCGTCGAGCGGGTGGAGGCGGCGTTCCGCGGCGCCGGGCTGACCGTGGCACGCAACGCGCCCTTTGCCGGCGCCTATATCGCGCAGGCCTATGGCCGGCCGTCGCGCGGCAGCCATGTGGTGCAGATCGAGATCGACCGGGCGCTCTACCTCGACGAGCGCCAGATCGAGCCGAAGGCCGATTTCGACGCGGTGCGGCGGATGATGACGAGCGTGGTCGCCGAGATCGCCGCGATCGGCGAGCCGGGCGACGCGCTGCCGCTGGCGGCCGAATAGGCTCAGCGCAGCGACCGGCCCTTGACGATCGCGTCGTGCCCGAACCGGGCGCGGATCGCGTCGGTCGCGCGCTCCGCCTGCGCGCGGCGGGACGCCTCGGGGTCGAGCAGGTCGCCGGAAAGGTCGGCCTCGGAGGCGGCCGCGAGGTCGGAGAGGCCGACGCCGATCAGCCGGAACGGCCCCGGGTCGGCGAGCTGGCCGAGGAGATCGCGCGCCGTGCGGTAGATCCGGTCGGCGATCTGGGTCGGCTCGCGCAGCGTGATGCGGCGGGTCAGGAGGCGGAAGTCGGCGCGCTTGAGCTTGAGCGTGACCGTCCGGCCGGCGAGGCCCTTGGCCTTGGCGCGGTCGGCCGCCTTTTCGGCCAGCCGCCAGACATGGGCGTCGAGCAGGTCGCGGTCGGCGGTGTCGTCATGGAACGTCGTTTCGTTCGAGATCGACTTCGGCCGCTCGTGCGGGCTGACCCGGCGGCTGTCCTCGCCGCGGGCGAGGTGCCAGAGCCGCGTGCCCATGCTGCCGAAGCGATGCGTCAGGTCCTTGATGTCCCAGCGACGCAGGTCGGCGAAGGTGCGGATCCCCGCCTCGTCGAGCGCGGCCTGCCCGCTTGCGCCCACGCCCCAGATCAGCCGCACCGGCCGGGGCGCGAGGAAGGCCGGCGTCTCGTCGCGGCCGATCACCGAGAAGCCCCGCGGCTTGTCGAGCTCGGAGGCGACCTTGGCGAGGAACTTGTTGTGCGACAGCCCGATCGAGCCAGAGATGCCGAGTTCGGCCTCCATCTGCCGGACCAGCCGGGCTAGGAGCACGGCCGGCGGCGCATGGTGGAGCCGCGCGGTGCCGCCGAGATCGAGGAACGCCTCGTCGAGCGAGAGCGGCTCGACCGCCGGCGTCAGCGCCTCCATCATCGCGCGGACCCGGCGCGACACGGCGACGTAGAGATCCATCCGGGGCTTCAGCACCACGGCCTCGGGGCAGAGCTTCAGCGCCTTGAACATCGGCATGGCCGAGCGCACGCCGCGGATCCGCGCGACATAGCAGGCGGTCGAGACGACGCCCCGCCTTCCGCCGCCGATGATGACCGGCTTGTCGGCAAGCTCGGGGCGCTCGCGCTTCTCGACCGAGGCGTAGAAGGCGTCGCAGTCCATATGGGCGATGGCGAGGTCGAAAAGCTCGGGATGCGCGATGAGCCTCGGCGAGCGGCAGGCCCGGCAGCGCCCCGTCGGGGGCGCGGCGTCGAAGGTGGCAAGGCAGTCGCGGCAGAGGGCGGGCATGGCGGCGAGTATAGGCCGCGCGCCGCCCGGCCGCGAGAGTGCGAGATGGGGGCCGATCACGATCAGGCCAGCGGGCCGTGGCGCCCTGTACGCCAGGGCGCGGCCGCGATAGGATCGGGCGATGTCAGCAGTGCCACCCAGCCTCGCCGCGCCGCGCACCCTCCGCGTCTACAGCCGGGCCGAGTACGTCTCGGATGCCGCGGTGCATGTCGCGGGCCTCTTCATCGTCGTCGGGGCGGTGCCGGTGCTGATCGTGCTGGCGGCCCTGATGCGCGGCGATGCCGCGGCGGTGGCCGGCGTCTCGGTCTACGGCGCGACGCTGGTGCTGATGATCCTCTGCTCGGCGCTCTACAACATGATCCGGCGGCCGGACTGGACATGGCTTCTGCGGCGGATGGACCACTCGGCGATCTTCCTGAAGATCGCCGGGACCTACACGCCGTTCGTCGCCGTCTCGGGCCAGGGGGTCGGGCTGCTGGCAGGGCTGTGGGGCGCGGCGCTGGCGGGCGTGGCGCTGCGCGCCTTCGCCCCGGGGCGGTCGCGCCCGATTGCCATCGCGCTCTGCCTCGGCATGGGCTGGGCGGGCCTTGCGGCCGGCGGGGCGCTGCTGGCCGCGCTGCCGGAAGCGGTCGTGGCGCTGATGCTCGTGGGCGGCACGCTCTACACGCTGGGCGTGATCTTCCACCTGTGGGAATCGCTGCGGTTCCACAACACGATCTGGCACGTCTTCGTGCTGGCGGCGACGATCACGTTCTACGCCGCGGTGACGGTCTACGTGGTGGGCGTGGCCTGACGGTTCAGGCGAGGATCGCCGGCCAGAGCGCGCGGGCCCCGGAGCCGAGCACGCCGACATGGCCGATCCGCGCCATGCCGAAATCGGCCGGCCGCAGGGTAAGCTGGCGTTTCACCGCCTCGGGGTAGTGCTGCATCAGCCGCCAGACGGCGGCGGGCGGCACCATGGCGTCATCGGCCACCGCCACCACCTTCATGTCGCCCGCGAAGGCGTTCCAGTCGGGCATCGGCAGGCTGCGCCCGACATCGCCGAGGTAGAAGCCGCGGCTGGTGCACCAGCGGCGCCAGTCGGCATAGACGCCCGCCGGCAGATCGGGGCCGATGCGGAGGAGCCGGCCGGGAAGATGGCCGAGCATGGCGGTGAGCGCCCGCACCGGCGGCGACCAGAAGGCGCGGACGAACGGCTGCGCGTGCAGCGGGTGGTCGTGGACATGGACCGGGCCGCTCGCGACGGTGACGAGCCGGGCCACCCGGCCGGCGCCCTCGTGGAACGGCATCATCAGCCCGCCGAGCGAATGGCCGATCACCCAGACCGGCACGCCCGGGACCAGCGCCTCGAGCTTCGCCTGCGCCGCCGGCTGGTCGCGCAGCCCCCAGTCGACCATCGTCGCCCGGGCGCGGCGGACGGGCCCCGACGCCGAGGCGCCGAAATCGCGGTAGTCGTAGGTGAGGCAGGCATGACCCTCGGCCGCGAGCCAGGCCGCGAAGGCGGCGTAGAACCGCTGCGGCACGCCGGTCGCGCCATGCAGCACGATCGCGGCGCGGGGCGGCGCGCCGGGCCGGTAGAGGCGCCCGACGAGCCGGGCGCCGCCGGCGGCGCGGAAGGTCACATCCTCGACCGACGCCACGGTGGCCACGATGCGGAGCTGGGGCATCGGCATGGTCATGGAGCGTCTCCTCGGTGCCTTCCGGGCAGGAATAGACCGATCGGTCCAATAGCATGTCTGGACCGATCGGTCCAGCCCTCCTATCTTCCGGTGCATGACCGAGCTCTCGACCCGCAACCGCCTGATCGCCGCCGCCGCCGACCTGTTCTGGCGCAAGGGCTACCATGGTGTCGGCGTGGCCGAGATCCTGGCAGCGGCGAAGGCGCCGAAGGGGTCGCTCTACCACCACTTCCCGAACGGCAAGCCCGACCTTGCGCTCGCCGCCGCCGACTGGACCGCGGCGGGCACGCTGCGGATCATCGACGACGCGTTCGGCCCGGCGCCGGACTACCGGGCGGGGGCGACGACGCTGTGCTTCAAGCTGGCCAAGCTGTTCGACATCACCGACCACCGGGACCGCTGCCCGATCTCGGCGATGCTGTTCGACGGCCCCGACGGCGAGGCGTTCCGCACCCGGTCGGCCGACGTCTTCCGCAGTTGGGCGGGCCGGATCGAGGGCCATGCCCGGCGGTTGGGCGAGCCTGCCGCTGCGGCCGAGCGGAAGGCCGAGGCGCTGCTGATCGCCATCGCGGGCGGCTGGACACTGGCGCGGGGGCGCCGATCCTCGGACGTGCTGCGCCGGCTGCCGGAGCAGCTGTTCGGCTGAGCTTGCGAATCCCGGCCGGCGGGCCTATCTCTCGCGGCGAGAGGTTGGCGCGGGCAGGCACCTCGCCAACCCGGTCAGGTCCGGAAGGAAGCAGCCGTAACGAGCCCCGCTTGGG